>CP126122.1:3973067-4294874 GCA_030123565.1 Nitrospira sp.
AAAGGACCGGTGGTCTTGATGGGAGACGAATCAAGCGGTTCGCTGATGTACATCTTCTTCACGATGATCAGGTAGTAATACATCGAGATGACGACGTTGAGGAGCCCCACGGCAATGAGTGTGTAGAGACCTTCCTTGATCGCCGCGACGAAAATGTAGAGTTTTCCGATGAAGCCGGCCAGCGGAGGCACTCCGGCCAGCGACAGGAGAAAAATCAGCATGGCGAACGCCAGGAACGGTGAACGCCGATTCAGTCCGCTGTAGTCTTCGATCTCATCGCTCCCCAACGCATTGCTGATCGCCATAATGACCGCGAAGGCGCCGAGATTCGCAAAGAGGTAGGTGAGCAGGTAGAACAAAATGGAGTCGGTCCCCATTTTGGTCCCGGCCGCCAGGCCGATCAGTACGTTGCCGACTTGTGCGATGCCGGAGTAGGCCAGCAGGCGCTTGATGTTTCGCTGGGCGATCGCCACGATGTTGCCGTATGTCATGGACAGGATCGAGGCCGCGACGAGCAGCAGCACCCAGGCCGGCTTGAAGGTCGCCAACGTGACCAGGAACAACCGCAGCAGAATGGCGAAGGCCGCGACCTTCGGCGCGATCGACAGGAACGCGGTCACAGGAGTGGGTGCGCCATGGTACGTATCGGGAATCCATGAATGGAACGGGACGGTGCCGATCTTGAATCCCAAGGCGGCGAAAATGAGCAGAAAACCGATGACGAGTCCGGTGGTCGGAGCCGCGCCGCTCAGCTCCGAGAAGACCAGCTTGCCCGTTTCGCCGAAGACCAGGCTGATGCCGTAGGCCAACAGCCCCGCCGCGAAGACCCCCAGGATGAAAAATTTGAGGCCGGCTTCGTTGGAGGCCATATCGTCACGCAGGTAGGAGACCAGCACGTAAAAACCAAATGTCGAAAATTCGAGAGTGACGAACAGCGACAGGAGATCGTTGGCCGAAGCCATGAACATCATGCCCAGGGCGGACGTGGCGACCAGGAAATAGTATTCGCCGCGGAAGAAGGAGAACCGGTGCACATAATCGATCGAGAGGAGGATCACCAGGATCGTCGCCAACAGAATCATTATCTTGAAGAAGATGGCCATACGATCCAGCACGAACATCTTGCCGAACAGGGTGCCGGTGATGCCGGTGACGTCGAACCAGGCCAGAAAGGCCAGCGTGACGGCGAGCCCCAGAATGCTGAGGTAGGCCAGTTGCTCCTGCACGATCCGTTTGAACGAAAAATCGACGATCAGGACGATGCAGAGCCATGCGATGAGAAACAACTCCGGGAGGAGCAGCAGCAGATCACTGGCCGTAAGCGTGAGGGAAAACGTCATCGCGAGGTCACCTTCGCTATCGCCTCACCGGATGCGGATGGGGGTGCGGATGATGAGGCGGCATGTGGGCTGGTCATCGGTTGTTCCGCGACCGGGACGACCTTGGTGATACGGGCGATCAGCGGATCGACTCCTGAGCGGACCACCGAGTAGAGGTGGCCAGGGAAAATGCCGAAGCCGATGCTGACGGTGATCATGATCAGGAGCGGCAGGCGATCGACGACCGCCACCGCGTCGTGCGAGTGGCTGTATTTCTCCGCCATCGATCCATAGAACAGGCCGCGCATCATCTTGAAGAGATAGGCCATGGTCAGCACGATACCCAACACCGCGATCACGACTTGGAAGGGGTATTTGTTCCAACTGCCGACGATGATCATGACTTCGGCGATGAAGTTGACCGTGCCGGGCATGCCGATCGAGGCCATGCAGCCGACGACGAAGGCGGCCGAGATGAAGGGCATCCGGTTGGACAGTCCGCCCAGGGAGGGAATGTCGCGAGTATGGGTTTGATCGTAGACCCAGCCGGCCATGGCGAACAGCATGCCGGTGGCCATCGCGTGCGCGAACATATAGATCACGGCACCGCTCAGGCTGATGTAGTCGAGCGCCGCCATGCCGAGGAACACGTAGCCCATGTGGCTGGAACTGGAATAGCCGATCACATACTTGGTGTCCTTCGCGTAGTAGGCGACCAGTCCTCCGTAAATGATGCTGAAGATGCAGAGGACGGCGGCGATCGGCATGAGTTCCCGGGTCGTCTCGGGCAGTATTTCGAAGGCGACGCGGATGATCGAAAAATGCCCGAGTTTCATCAAGACGCCGGCGTGCAACATGCTGGTCGCGGCCGGCGCCGCCGCATGGCCGACGGGGGACCAGGAATGCAGCGGCCAGATCGGGGCGATCGACGCAAAGCCGAAGAAGATCAACAGCCAGATGAGCGTCGCCAGCGGGCCGGAGAAGTGGGCCTTCTCGCGCAGGACTAAAATATCGAAGGTGTTGAGTCCCGAAAACTTATAGATGAGCAGAATCCCCATCAAGGCCACGACGGCGAAGGCGGACAGAAACAGGACCAACTTCATGGCCGCGTATTCTTTGCTGTTGGCGGCGAAATTGAAAATGAAGCCGACGGAATCCCGCTGCTTGAGGCCTTCGGGGTCGGTCATCTCCAGATACTTCTTCGTGTGGCTGCCCCACATGCCCAACAGGAGGTACATGGGGATCACGGACATTTCATAGAAGAAATAGAGGAAGAAGAGATCCAGCGACATGAAGACGCCGATGGTCGCGGCGGCGAGGATCAGGAGCCAGATGTAGAACTCTTTCGTCCGGTCCTTGATGTGCCAGGAAACGAAAATGCCGGCGAAGAGCAGGATCGCGGAGGCCAGCACCAGAGGGGTCCCGATGCCATCCACCCCGAGATGGAGCGAAATCCCCAATTGGCGGGACCATTCGATCCGTTGAATGAACTGGAAGCCGCCTTTGAGCGAATCGTAGGCATAGAAGAGGTACAACGAGGCGATCAACGAGACGCCGGCGGCGCCTACGGCAATGCCTCGGACCAATGAGAGTTGCCGGTTGGAGACGAAGATCAGGGCCAAGGCCCCGACAAACGGGGCGAAGAGGATGATGAGTAATGTGTATTCAGCCATGGTCTTACTCAGCCGGCGCGTGGATGACGGTCTCTACGGAGGCCACTTTGGCGCGATCCAGCCGGTCCACGAGGGCTTGAATCGATCCGTTCATCATTCTCAGGAAGGGCGACGGGTAGAGGCCGATCCACAAGATCATGATCGACAACGACAGGGCTATGGCGACCTCCCGCATCTGTAAATCCTTGATCGCCGCCGAGACGTTCTTGGTCAGGGGCCCGAGCATCGCCCGTTCGTAATACCAGAGGAAATAGGCCGCCCCGAAGATGATGCCGAGGACGGCCACGGCTCCATACCACCACTTGGCCTTGAAGGCGCCGAGCAGAATCAGGAATTCGCCGACAAATCCATTGGTGCCCGGCAGTCCGATGGAGGCCATGCCGATCAGCAGGAGAAAGGTGGCGAGGAGTGGGACCTGTTTCGCGAAGCCTCCGAAGGCGGAGAGGTGGGAACTTTGTTGCCTGGTCGAGAGAAAGCCCGCCATGAAAAACAGGCCGGCGGTGCTGAACCCCAGGTTGATCATGGTCAACAGGCTGCCCTGCAGGCCTTGAAAGTTCAGGGCAAAGAGCCCCACCACGACAAAGCCGAGGTGGCTGATGCTGCTGAAGGCGAGGAGGCGTTTGAAGTCCGGTTGCACCAGCGCGATCACGGCCCCATAGAGAATGGCGGCGAGGCCCAGCACCATGACGACGGAGACCACCCCTTCGCTCTTCGAGGCATCCGGGAGCAGAGGGAAGGTGAAGCGCAGGAATCCATAGGTGCCCAATTTCATGCCTGCCAGCATGACCGCCATGCCGATCGGCCCTTCAACCAGCGCGTCGGGAAGCCAGGTATGGAAGGGGAACACCGGCGCCTTGAAGGCGAACCCCATGAACATGAGCCAGAAGATCAGAATTTGTTGGGAGAGGGGGATCGGGACCGACAGCAACTCCAGCAGGTCGAACGAATAGACATGTTCGAGGTGATGGGTCACGGCCCACTGGTGATAGTTGATGTCGAGCAACGCGATGCCCACCAGCATGAAGACACTGCCCAGCAACGTGTAGAGCACGTACTTGAGCGCCGCATAATGCCGTTCCGCCCCCCCGCCCCACAACTTGATCAGGAAATAGCTGGGGATGAGCATGAGTTCCCAGAAGACGAAGAACAGGATCAGGTCGATGGAAACGAAGATTCCGATCGTAGTGGTCTCCAGCGCCAACAGCGCCATGAAGTACAGGCGTACCTGGTTGCGCACCGTATCCCAGGAATAGATGATGACCAGGACGGTGAGAAAGGCGGTGAGACCCACGAAGAGCACACTGATGCCGTCGACGGCCAGGTGGTACCCGATCCCGAGCGCCGGCAGCCAGCGCGCATGTTCGGCAAACTGCATCGCCGCCGAATCCGGCACGAAGCGCAGCAGAACGAGGATCGCCAGGGCCATTTCCAGCAGGGAAATACCCAAGGCGGTCGTTTTGACCAGATCTTCGTTGTCGATCAGCCAGAGGACGGCGGCTCCCGCCAACGGAAGGAAGATCAGGTACGAGAGGATGGGGAAACCAAAACTGAATTCTTCAAGCATCGTGTGTCCAGAAAATCAGCGTCGTCAGCGTGACGAATAGCCGGTTGAACCGGTCCCGGTCCAGATCAAGAGAATGACGTGAACGAGAATAAACAGTCCGGCCACGATGATGGCCGCGTAATGGTGCACCATGCCGGTTTGGAGCCGCCGCCAGGAGCGGGCCAGCAGGTGGTTCGCATAGCCGATGATATTCAAGAACCCATAGATGACGTATTTTTCGGTCCAGGTGATGGCGGCAGAGCCGACGTCGGCTCCCCGGTCGACTGACCGGATCAGGCCGTCGATGATGGTCCGATCGAACCAGTCCAAGAGCCGGCCCAATCGCTTCGTGGGTTCCACGAACAGCTGGTCATAGAGTTCGTCCACATAATATTTGTTGAGCAGGGTCGTGTAGACGCCGGGCATGCGTGCGGCCAAAGCGTCGGCCGCCGTGGAATGTCCGCCGTAGAAATAATGGGCGAGGCCCCAGCCGAGCAGCGCAATGACGGTCGCCGTTCCCATCAAACCGATCACCAGAGCCGGGGCTGCGGCATGTTCTTCACCCGCCACACTTGCCACGGAATGGAGGAAGTGATGGAACCAGCCGTTTTCCGGCGGAACGCCCGGGAAACCGCCGATGACGGACAATGTCGCCAGCACGACCAGGGGGCCGATCATCACCATCGGGGATTCGTGCACATGTTCGGCGGTATGGTGGTCCAGCCTCGAAGTTCCATAAAACGTCAGGTAAGTCAGCCGGAACATATAAAACGACGTCAGGAAGGCGCCGACCGCTGCCATGCCGTAGAGCAGATAGTGGTGGTGGACGAAGGCATGGCCCATGATCTCGTCCTTGCTCCAGAATCCCGCCAAGGGCGGAATGCCTGCGATCGCGATCGTGCCGATCAGGAAGAGCGTGTGTGTCCAAGGAATTTTCGATTTCAGGGCGCCCATCTTGCGGATATCCTGCTCACCGGACAGCGCATGGATGACCGAGCCGGCGGACAGGAAGAGCAGGGCCTTGAAGAAGGCGTGGGTCATCAGGTGAAAGACCGCGGCGGTATAGGCACCGAGGCCGCACCCGAGGAACATGTATCCGAGCTGGCTCACGGTGGAATAGGCCAGGACCCGCTTGATGTCTGTTTGCACAAGCCCGATGGTGGCGGCAAAGAGCGCCGTGAGTCCGCCGATCCAAGCGACGGTCGTCATGGCGACCGGGGACATGTCGAATATCACGTGATTGCGGACGATCATGTAGACGCCGGCCGTGACCATCGTGGCGGCGTGGATGAGGGCGCTGACCGGGGTCGGGCCTTCCATCGCATCGGGCAACCAGGTATAGAGCGGAAGCTGTGCGGACTTTCCGACGGCGCCGATCAACAGGCAGAGTGCGATGGCGGTCGCCATTTCAGGCGAGAGTTGGGCGGCATTCTGCATGACCTGGGTGTAGTCGAGCGTGCGGAAATTCACGAACACCAGGAAGATCGCCAAGAGAAATCCTGCATCGCCGATCCGATTGACCACGAAGGCCTTCGTGGCCGCTTTGGCGGCGGACACCTTGTCGTAGTAGTAGCCGATCAAGAGATAGGAGCAGAGCCCGACGCCTTCCCACCCGATGAACAGGACGACATAGTTGTTGCCCATCACCAGCAACAACATCGAGACCATAAAGAGGTTCATGTACACGAAGAACCGCGTGAAGCCGGACTCTCCGTGCATGTATCCCACGGAATAGACGTGAATCAGGAACCCCACCCCCGTGATGACCAGCAACATGATGCAGGTGAGGGGATCGATCAGAAAGGCGAGGTTAATCGTGAGGTCGCCGCCGAAGATCCACTTGTAGGCGACCACCTCGCGGGCGGCTCCCGTTTTCAAGGTGTCGGTGAAGACCGCCAGCGTGCAGAGGAATGAGAGCAGGACGGAGCCCCAGGCGAAACGGTGCGCCAGGTCGTGGGAATACCGATGCCCGAAGAGGCCGTTCACCAGGACGGCCATCAACGGAAACACGACAATCAGTTTGACGATCAGATCGATGGGGTCCGACACGTTACCACTTCAACAGGTTCATTTCATCCACGTTGGTCGAGATCTTGCCGCGGAAGACGACGATGATGATGGCCAGCCCGATCGCCGCTTCGCCTGCCGCGATGGCGATGCTGAACAGGGCCACGATCTGACCCTGCATGGATTCGAGATAATGGGAGAAGGCGACCAGGTTGATGTTGGCGGCGTTCAGCATGATCTCGACGGACATCAGCACGATGATGAAATTGCGTCGGATCAGCACCCCGAGCAACCCCGTCACAAATAGAATCACACTCACGGTGACATATGCAGAAAGAGGAATCATAGGTCCGTTACGAACTCGAAAGCTTCAGAGACACGATGCCTGTAATGATCAGCACGATGCCGAAAATCCTCCATCCGTCCCGCGATTCTCCAAACAGGACCATACCTAAAATCGCGGTACCAGCGGCACCGATTCCAGTCCAAATCGCATATCCGGTTCCCACAGGAATGGTTTTCAGTGCCACCGCCAGCAACCACACGCTTAACAGCATCGACACGGTGAACAGGGCGGTCGGCCACAGGCGCGAAAACCCTCCGTGTACTTCAAAGCAATGGCCCACCCGATTTCAAAAATGCTGGCCACCACTAAATAGACCCACGCCATGGTCCGCTCCTAACGATCGGTGTTCCGTTTGGCTAGGGTTGGGGTTTTGGCCAGGACAATAGCGCCGACGATTGCCGCCGTCAGGAACATCCCTATGATCTCGAATTGCAGTAAGTACTCGCTGAACATCTTGAGTCCGACGGCGTGCGCGTCTCCATGCTGCAGGATCGCCGCCGCCGGCGCATCGCCCTTTGCGCCACCGAACGGCGATCGCGCCAGCAAAAAAATGAGATACAACAATCCTATAGCCGCGGGCGCGAGTAGATAGGGCGTTTTGGCGTGGAAATAGCGGTCGTCCGTCTTGAGGTTCAACAGCATGAGGACGAACAGATACAGGACCAAGATGGCTCCGGCGTAGACGATCACTTGGACCGCCCACAGGAACTCGGCGTTCAGCATGATGAACAGGCCCGAGACGTGGAGGAGCAGGGCCAGGAGCGCCAAGCCGCACTGCACCGGGTTCTTCAGCGCCACGGTCAAAATGCCGGCGACAATACTTACCACTGCGAAATACATGAAAAACACGAAGGCCATAACGGTGCGGCTCAGCTCAAGTGTTTGGGTTGTGACTGTGTGGGTTTGAGAACCGACTGCGGAAAGTAATAACGGTACTCACGGCTCTCGTCCGAATTTTTTTCCTGGTTATGGGCATACAGATATTTTTTGGCGTCCGCGAGATGGCGTTCGCCGATCTCGTAGAGGCGTCTTTTGTCGAACAGGAGGGTGCGTTTGTCGTGGGTGGAGTATTCGTACATCTTGGTCATCGCCAGCGCGTTGACGGGGCAAGCTTCCACGCAGTAGCCGCAAAACACGCATTTGGTGATGTCGATATAAAACTCCGTGGCATAACGCTGCAGGGGGCGGTCGGCGTCTTCGTGGCTGATGACCTTGATGCATCGAGAGGGGCAGGCCGCCTCGCAAAGATCGCAACCCACGCAACGTTCCCGTCCGTCGTCGTAGCGGAGCAGGCCGAGCGCACCGCGATGACCGTCCGGAATGGTCCGCTGTTCGCGCGGATATTGAAACGTGATGGGTTTGTGGAACATGTGCTTGAAGGTGACCTTCATGGCGTCCCAGATTTCATAGAACAACGCCGCTTGCAGAATTTTTTTGGTCAAATCTCCGACACCCATTCCCATCACCTCTGGCGGCATCAAAAAGACGGACGAGCTTACTCTTACGCACCGACCTTTTCAATATTCACGCGCGTGGACTTGAAGTACGGCACTCCCGTCGTTGCATCTGCCTCCACGGCCATCAAATCTTTCACCGGCGGCTCGTTGAAATGTTCCGGGAAGAAACAAGACCCGGGCAGGACGTCGGGATCCGCCTTCACACCCAACTGCACGGAGCCCTGTTGGGACGTCAGGCGAACGGTGGATTGTTCGTTCAGCCCGAGCTGCTGCAGGTCGGCCGGGTTCATCCGCACACGCCCGCTGTTCGGTTCGATGTTGATCAGGCCCGAGGCCCGCGTAGACATTTTCCCGGAGTGATAAAGCACCTGTCCGGTCAGCAGGGTGAAGGGCCGCGCCTGATCGTTCGATAGACGAGCCGTCGCCTGGCCGCGATACCGATTCGCCACCTCAGCGGCATAGCTGTTGGACAGGTAGGCGTCCGCCGACGGCGAGACGCGACGGGGCTGGCCGAGATTGTAATAGCCCGGGAGCAGTTTCATGATTTCGTTCTGGACGTCTTGCGCGGATTCATAGGGCCAGTCGTATCCGAGGCCGTTGGCCAACGCGGTCATAATATGCCAATCCGGCAGGCTCTCACCGACCGGGTCGAGCGCCTGGCGCACACGCAGGACCTTGCCTTCAAGATTGGTGAAGGTGCCGTCTTTCTCGGCGTAGGTCGCAGCGGGGAGGACGATGTGCGCCATCCGGCCTGTTTCGGTCAAGAAGGGATCTTGGACGATCAGGAGTTGTAATTTTTCAAGTGTGCCCTTCACGTCCATGGAGGCGGGCAAGGTCGCCAAGGGGTTTTCCCCGATCACGTAGAGGGCCTTGATTTGGCCGTTCCGTATACGTGCCAGAATCTCCAGGAGATTGGCCCCGCTGCCGGAGGCCGGCAGGGTCACGTCCCAGGCCTTGCCGAATCGTTCCCTTGCGCCCGGGTCGTCGAAACGCGCCTGGCCGGGAAGGAACTCCGGCGCCACACCCATGTCGACCGCGCCCTGTTCGTTGATTTCTTCGGTCACCGTCGTGACACCGCACCCCGGTCGGCCCAATTTGCCGGTCACCCACGCGAGGTCGATGAGCTTAAGGACATTCTGGTATCCGTTCAGCCGGCGGACGATGCCTTCCGCGCACAACGCCACCGCGCGCGGCGCCTCCGCGAAGATGGCCGCCGCTTCTCGAATCTGTTCGACCGAAATACCGGTCTGTGCGGAGACGCGGTCCAGCGACACCTGGTCCAGCGCCTGCTTCAGCGCGGCGAATGCTTGCGGATGCCTGGCCGTGCCGCTCTCATCGATCAAGTCCTGCTCGATCACCGATTTGACAAGCCCGTCGATCAGCAGCGCTTCGGTGCCCGGTTTCACCAACAACGGGTGCGAGGCAAGTTGCGCGATGTTGGTATTGGCCGAGTCCACGACGATGACCTGGGCGTTGTAAACCCGGATCGCCTCCTTGATACGGACGGAGGTCAACGGATTGGTTTCCGTGATGTTGGAGCCGATCACGAGCACGGCTTTGGCTTTGGTCAGGTCTTCCCAATCATTGAGCGGCCGGCCGATGCCGACGGCATGGCGCACGGCATGGACGTAATTCAGATGGCCGTAGCGGGCACTGCTGTCGAGTTGATTTGTCCTGAACCCGGCGCGCATGAGCTTCTGGAACAGGTAGAGTTCCTCGTTGGTGCAACGGGCGGTGATGAGCCCGGCGATCGATTCCGGCCCGTGTTTGCGATGGATTTCTGACAGCCGATCGATCAGGGTCTGCATGCTGTCGAGCCAGGGCGTTTCCGTCAACGTCTCGCCCTTGCGGACAAGGGGCTGCCGAAGTCGTTGCTCACTGTCGATATATTGAAACCCGAACCGCCCTCGAACACAGAGCCCACCATGCCCCTTGGCGGTTTCCGCCCGGTCGCCCCATTTATTCTTCCAGGACAGCGGCGAGGTGACGCGAACCACTTCGGTGTCTTTGGTTTCGAGATGCATCTGGCAGCCGTCACCGCAATAATTGCAGGTGGTCGTGGTTTTCTTCATCTGCCACGGCTTGTAGAGGTATTTGGAATACTTGTTCGTGATGGCGCCGACGGGGCACACGGCCAGGCAATCGCCGCAGAATTCGCAAGAGAGCGGTTGATCGCCCTTGGCGACGACCTGGTTGAAGCCGCCCTTCTTCATGAACTGCAAGGCGTCGATCATCAAGACGTCTTTGCAGACGTTGATGCACTCGGCGCAGGCGATGCAGCGATTCATGTTGAAATCGAGCACCAGGCTCCGCGTGTCTTCGGGGATGAACTTTTGCTTGGCGTTGGCGAGGTTCGTCACGCCGTGCTGAAACGCCATATCCTGGAGTTCGCAATGGCCGTCGGCGTCGCAGACGGGGCAGTCCAATGGGTGGACGGACAGGTGCTTCTCGACCGCTTTTTTTCTGGCCGCAAATAGATCCTCGCCCTCCGTACGGATGACCATGCCGGCCGTGGCTTTGGCGGTGCAGGACCGGACCGGGGCCTTTTTCCCTTCCTGCATGACCAGGCACATGCCGCAGGAGCCGAAGGGATCGAAGGTATAGTGGTAGCACATGGCGGGAATGATCTTGCCCGTGCTGGCAATGACGTCATAGAGTGAAACACCGTCTTTGGCCGTTACCGTCCGTCCGTCGATGGACAGTTCGATCGTGGCGGCTTCGACGTCCGGATTGGTCGCTGGTTTCAAACCCATTGAGTTACCTCAGGTCAGAAGTAAAAGGGCAAAAGTAAAAAATCTGCGGCCTCACTTTTTCCTTCCTACTTCGCACTTTGTCCTTGGCTCACCGGTCGCATTCGCCCATGACGATGTCGTACGTGCCGAAGATCGTCACGGCGTCTGCGATCATGTAGCCTTTCGACATATGGTCGAAGGCGCCCATGTGGATAAACGAGGGGGCGCGGATTTTCAGCCGGTACGGTTTTCCTCCGCCCGTGCTGACGATGTAGAAACCCAACTCACCCTTGTGCGCTTCGGTCCCGCAATAGATTTCTCCCGGAGGGGCGTTGAAGCCCTGCGAGAACAATTTGAACTGTTGAATCATGGACTCCAGATTCGTGAACACCCGCTCTTTCGGTGGAAGGGTCACGCTGGGCACGTCCGCCATGATGGGCCCGTCCTGGATCTGTTCCAGACATTGGCGGATGATCTTGACGCTCTCATAGAGTTCCTGCACGCGAATCCAATATCGATCGTAGGTGTCGCCGTTCTTTCCGACCGGCACGCTGAACTCGCATTTGGGATAGGCAGAATAGGGTTCGTATTTGCGGAGATCATAATCGACGCCGGATCCCCGCAGGGTCGGCCCGCTCAATCCGAAGCTCAACGCATCTTCGGCTGAAATCACCGCGACTCCCTTGGTCCGCGCGAGCCAGATGCGGTTTTTTTCCAGAAAGATCACATATTCATCGATCTTCGGCGGGAAGTAATCCAGGAACTGCTTGAGTTTGGCGAACAGCGACGGGGTGAAGTCCCGCTCGACCCCGCCAATGCGGTACCAGCTGGTCGTGAGACGGGCGCCGCAGAGTTCATCGAACCAGTCCAGCAGGATTTCGCGGTCCCGGAAGCAATAGAAGAAAACGGTCATGGCCCCGATGTCGAGGGCCTGCGTGCCGAGCCAGAACTGATGTCCGATGATGCGCTGGATTTCCGCGACGATGGTGCGAAGGTATTCGGCGCGCTCCGGCACCGTGATGTTCATCAGTTTTTCGACGGCGCGACAATAGGCGAAGTTATTGTACATCGCGCAGACGTAATCGAGGCGATCGGTGTGCGGGATGAACTGGTGGTAGGTCCCTTCCTCGGCCAATTTCTCCACGCCGCGGTGGAGAAAGCCCATCACTGGGGTCGACTTGACCAGTCGCTCTCCCTCCAACTCCAGGATGACCTTCAACACGCCGTGGGTGCTGGGGTGTTGCGGTCCCATGTTGAGCAGCAGCTCCTCGGTCCTGAGCGTCGGCAGTGACTCGCTCTCGGGATGCTCGGGGTCGACCTTATAGACGGTGGTTCTCTGGTCTTCGAACTGTGCCATGATCCTTCAGCGGTCTGGTCCAGGAAAGTCGCCCTAACGGGCAGGCTCATCCAAAAAGTCGAACGTGTCGCGCCACCCCCTGCCGCGCAGCGGGAAATCTTTGCGCAAGGGATACCCTTCTTCGTATTCGTCCGGCATCAAAATACGGCGCAGGTCCGGATGGTTGCGAAACCGAATCCCCATCATGTCGTAGACTTCGCGTTCCATGAAGTCGGCGCCCTTCCACACGTCGGTCAAGGAATCCACGATGCAATCTGATTCGGGAACCCGCGTCTTCAGACGGATACGCCGGCGAGTCCGAATCGAATAGACTTCGTACACGACTTCGAAACGCTCCTCGTCGTCGGGCCAGTCTACCGAACTCACATGGACGATGTAATCGAACAGCAGCGAGGGATCGTCCCGCAGAAACCGCGCCACGTCATGCAACGCTTCCCGCTTGACCGTGACGGCCACATCTCCACGCCACTCCGCCGCCTTGACAAAGGCGCCGGGGAAGGTTTCCTCGATACGTGTGGCCAGTTGATTCATCGGACTCGTTCCTGCTCGTCAGACCTTCAGGGCTTCCTTCACTTCTTTCGGCTGTGCGAGGAACACACGCTTTTGCATGATGCGCTCTTGCAGTTTCAGAATGCCGTCGAACAGAGCCTCAGGCGTCGGCGGGCAACCGGGAACATAGATGTCGACCGGCACGAATCGATCGACGCCCTGTACTACGCTGTAACTGTCGTAAATATTGCCCGATGTTGCACAGGATCCCATGGCGATCACATACTTCGGCTCCGGCATCTGGTCATAGATCTTCCGAATCACCGGGGCCATGCGGCGGCAGACTGTGCCAGCCACAATCATGAGATCGGATTGGCGGGGAGAAGCACGAAAGACCCCGGCTCCGTATCGATCCATGTCATAACGGGATGAGACGGCGGCGATCATTTCAATGGCGCAACAGGCCAGACCGAATGTCATCGGCCATAAGGAGCCCTTCCTGGCCCAATTGACGGCCTTCTCGACCGTCATGGTGATGACGTCGGGACTCCCGTCCTTGTCTCGGATCCCCAGTTGAATCAATCCCATTCTAAAGCTCCTTTTCGCCAGGCATAGACATAGGCGACGAGGAAGAGACCGATGAAGATCAACATTTCCACGAGACCGATGAGACCGATCTTATTGAATACGACGGCCCAGGGATAGAGAAAGATGACCTCCACGTCGAAAATCACGAAGAGCATGGCGAAGATGTAGTAGCGCACGGGAAACGGCATCCGGGCATCGGAAAACGGCTCGGATCCACACTCATAGGCGGACAGCTTCTCCGGCTCCGGATATTTCGGCTGCACGAAATAGCTGATCAGCAGCGTGCCGACGCCGAACGCAAGGGCGACGAACACGAACACCAAAATAGGAAAATATCGGCTCAGGTACTCTAAGAGGAGCTCGGAACCGGCCATGGGCTCGAACCTCAACAGGTTTGAGGGCTTATAGGGCTTATAAAGGAGGTCGGAATCTTAGCCCCTGCCCATTTTTAATAGCAAGCGCACAAAGGACCTAGGGTTCTCGTCCCGAAAGTCCTAGAAAGTGAATACTGTCCAGGAGTTGGGAGAAGAAGCGACGTAGGATGCTTATGATCGTCTGCTGCTTCCGTCGTTCTTGGGCGGTAGAGAAACGTTCACGGGGGAGCGACCATTGGCGCCGCGCGGCATCATTTTATCGGCCGGTGTCCTCAAGTCATTCGGTGGGGCCCCGGCACTGATGTCCCACTCAGAGGCCATGGGCGTCGACGGTCGAACCTTCGTCCTGCGAGGCATTTGGGTATTGATTCGCCGTTTCTCCGCTTCCACGTCATCCCTCACCTTGTTGGAAACCGCGAGCTTGTTTCCGCATTGCGTCTACGTCGGCGCACGTGTATGGCGAATAGTCAGCACGATAACACCCGATGCGCGCATGAATCAAACCCTCCGAGGCCGGCGCGCTTCTTGACAACCCCTTGCTGTTTGCTAAGGTTGCTACAGGCAACCCTCCTAGGTGTAATCAATATGAGTACATTGTCATCCATGCGCACCGGTTTGATCGTCCTGTCCTGCTGTCTCGGAGTCGTGAGGGCCGTTCCAGTTCATGCCCAAGACGCCCAAAGCGTTCGACTGGGGGAAGCAGCCCTGACCTATGCCGCCGGATCGATCCGGCAGGACATGCCGATCGAAGGCGTCGTCAATGTGATCACCGGGGACAACCAAATGTCCGGCAACCGGATGATGATCGGCTGGACCGGGACCGATACGCTCTATCTCAAGTTGAAGAATCCCGGCGCTGCGGCCCTCGGCGATCTGTACACCGTCTATCGCCGATCGCGCAAAGTGTTTCACCCCGTAACCAAGCAGTACATGGGCTATATCATCAACCGGCTGGGGGTGGTGCAAGTCATTCAAGTGGATCCTCTGTTGGTCGGCGTGAGGGTCGTCCGATCCTATGCCCCGTTCTCGCCCGGCGATCCGGTCGTGCGGTTCACTCCGCCTTCTGCGGAAGAATTTGTCGATATCCCCTCATCGGCGAGCGACATCGTGGGGATGGTCGTCGATTTGCAGTCCGATAAGAACATGTCGCTCGTGGCGCAATGGAATCTGGTGTATATCGACAAAGGGCAAGAAGACGGTCTCCGTCCCGGCGAGTATCTTGAGGTGTTCCGGACGGGCGGCGGATTGCCTGAGCGCAAAATCGGCGAAGTAAAGGTCCTTTCGACCGAGCCCCACACGGCCACCGGGTTGTTATCCAAATCCACAGCGCGGGTTCTGGTCGGCGATCGCATTCGGTCCAAACGTGCTTCCACTGTCGAGGCGATGCAACCCGAGAGTGAGGATGCCGATTTTCATGATATAGCCACGGCACAGTCGGTGCCGGCCGGGAGGGTGGAGGCCGAATCACCCCCGTCGAGCGAGTCCCGTGTCATGAGCAAAGCGCGATTCGAACGAGGTCTTGGCGGCAAGATCAACCTCGATGATCTGGTGAATCAGCTGGAATATGAATCAGGAGAAGTGAAGGTGAAGCCGGCCGGCCTACCGGTTCTCGAGCAGCTGACGGAGTATTTGAAGAGCGCCGCCGTTCATCAGCTGGTTCGGGTGGAAGGTCACGCCGATAGTATGGAAATCGGCCCATCGCTCAAGGGACACTTTCCGACGAATTGGGAACTGTCCAAGGCGCGTGCGGCGGGAATCGTGCGGTACCTGATCGAACAGGGCGGAATGGATTCGGCACAACTGTCCGCCGTGGGCTACGGGTCGAGTCGCCCTGTAGCCAGCAATGCGACCGACGAGGGCCGCAAGAAAAATCGCCGGATCGAGGTCGTGATGTATTCACCGGAAGACAAGCCGCAGGCACAACCGGTGAAAGAAACGGTGAGCGAGAGCCGATCGAATCCATCTCAGTCGACCTATAGCCAGATGGGCATGACGCCGGACGATGCGGCAGTGGTCCCATCGGTTCCGGCAGCCCCGTAATCATGACCGGCGGTCGACTTCCTCCACAGGAAGTTGACCGCCGGTTGTTCCTTCTCCCTTACTACATCCCTCTTCCTGTCACAGCTGCTGCTTCTCGTACGGCCTGTTCTAAAAAGCCCCTCTGCCGATCCGTCGTTGTTGCCTCGATCCGCTGTTGCTAGAATGGCGCATGTCCGACCAGCGTTCCTCCGTGAGCCAGCCGGTTTCTGTCGCTGCTGTTCCTGCCTATGTTGACGTGGTAGTGCCCCGCAGGCTCCATCATCCCTTCACCTATGAGATCCCTGCGGATCTCAAGGGCAAGGTGATCATCGGACAACCGGTGATCGTTCCATTCGGTTCCCGAAACCTTCAGGGACTGGTCGTTGCGGTGTACGCCCGGCCTCCACAGGGCGCGCCGAACCGAGGATTGAAAGCGATCCGCTCGCTGGCCGAGGCGTCGCAGGGTCACCATTTGACTCCTGCGCAACTGGATCTGAGCCGCTGGGTGGCAAAACGCTATGCCGCACCATGGGGGCAATGTATCAAACTTATCTTACCCCCTGTTCATCAGGCCGGCCGGATTCAATCACGATACCTGCTGACGGAGCAGGGTTTGGCCTATCGCTCTTCCGTCGGGGGAGTAGGAGAGGTCGAGGCGCAGGTGCTGCAACGGCTCTCTCGTCGTCCCAAGGGCATCACGGCAGCCACCCTTGAACGTGACGGCAAGTCCTCTGTGATCTCAGCGTTGCGGGCGCTGATTCGCAAAGGATTGGTCCTTCGTCGGGAGGATGTCGTTCTGCATCGCGCCTCCCGTCCCAAGAAGAACGCGACTAACCGTATGGGGCAGGCTCCTTCTGCAGGGTTGGCGTTCGACGTCCCGCCTCCGATCGAAGCGGCCTCTTGGCCGGCTACCATGGAGGAAGCGTTGTCGCGAGACACCTTCGTTTCCTTGTTGGTGCAGGGGGTTCGTGACACGAGGGTCTGGTGTCTTGTGCAGGCCGCCCGAGAGACGATTCGTCGTGGGCGATCGGTATTGGTTATCACGGGCGATGTCGAGAATGCGAGTCGGTTGGCCGGCGTCCTGACGGCAGCGGGAGAACATCCTCGTCTCTTGCATAGCGGGTTATCGGCCAAGGAGCGCGCGGCCATGTGGCAGGCGGTGCAGGATCGTTCGGCGACGATCCTCATCGGGACCCGCATGGCGGTCTTCGCGCCCATTGAAGGCCTCGGATTGGTGTGGGTGGAAGGAGAGGACGACCCCTCGCTCAAGGAGGAGCAGGTGCCTCGGTACCATGCGCGAGAGGTGGCACAGCGGCGTGCTGTCTGCGATCGAGCGGTGCTCGTGCTGGCTTCGAACCATCCGTCTCTTGAAAGTTGGTCGGCGGTCCGGCAAGGCCAGATGACCGCTTGTGTCTATCGAGATCCGGCAGCCTGTCCGAACGTACAGATCATCGACCGGAAGGAACAGTCAAATGAACAGTCGTCCGGAACGTTGTTGTCGCCTCCCCTGTGTGACGGTATTCGAGAAGCCTTGCGGCAGAAGGCCCTGGCCATCCTGTTTCTGAATCGCAAAGGGTTTGCGAGTGTCTTGCATTGCCGGGATTGTGGAGCCATGCCGCAATGTGATGCGTGCAGCGTCGCGGTGACGTTTTACAAACGTCACAATCATGTGCGCTGCCATTACTGTGGACGGGTCAAGCCGGTGCCGGATCATTGCCTGCAATGTCACTCTCTCAAGTTGGAGCCGGTCGGGGCCGGCACGGAGCGGATCGAGGAATCAGTCAGACGAATGTTCCCTCAGGCGCGCGTCGGTCGTGTGGACGGCGAGACGATCCGCCGCCCGGCCGATGCACAGGCCTTCCAGCATCTGCTTGCCGCCGGCGAGATCGACATCGTGGTTGGAACGCAGATGTTGTTCCGATTGAGTCTTCCGCGACAGGCCTCGTTCGTCGCGGTGCCGGATGCGGATGCCGGTTTGCATATCCCGGACTTTCGCTCGGCGGAACGGACATATCATGGCCTGGTCGATGCGGTTGAGTTGGCCAAGCCCGCTCATGCCGGAGGAGCGGTTCTGGTGCAGACTCGCTTCACGGACCATCCTGCGATGGTGGCCCTTGCCCACGGTGATGAGTCGGTGTTTCTCGAACAAGAACTGTCGTTTCGGCAGATGTTGCAGTACCCGCCCTCTACGCATCTCGTCCGGCTCGACGTGTCTGGGACGGTCGAACCGGCGGTGGCCCGGGCAGCCGATCGCTGGGCGACGTTGTTACGGACGGAGGTCGCTCGTCATAAAGGGGAGATCATCATCCTTGGACCGTCTCCTTCGCCCTATGCCTTGGCCAGGGGCCGGTATTGTCGGCAGATTCTGGTCAAATCGATCTCGGTCGAGGCGGGAAGTGAGATGGTCGTACGGACACGTGAGATTCTTGAAAGGGAGTCGCGGCAGGGGGGACTCCGGTTCGATATCGATGTCGAACCCGTTGCCATGACCTGAGGTGATTCAGGCACCGGCCCGTTTCTTTTTGGGCCGGACGGGCGCAGACTCTCTTCCGGGCGGTGGCGCTTCCCCTTCCCGCACGCGCTTGAAGAGTCCAAAGGCGAACGTAACCCAGAAGACCGATGAGAAGAGACCGAAGAGCACGGCGTTCAGAATCGTGCCCATCTGTTCCTCGGTCGGCTGGCCCCCTCCCGACCGTATTTGAACCATAGTCGCGATCGGCCAGGCCATGCTTTCAATGCCGAGCCCCAAGGTGGCCCAGGCCCAGACGGCTCCGATGGTCCTTCCCTTCCACCAGAGAAACGCGATCGCAGCCGCGGCGAAGACCAGCGTCCAGATCGGATCGGCCTGCTCCCACATCACGAATGCCCCGATGGCGACAACGATTCCGCCCAGCAGCGCGTGTAATTGCGGAGTCCACCACGTCATGATGACCAAATCGTTCCAATGAAAGGGAACACGATGCGGGCGCTAGTGTGCGGATCGGTCGACCGGAAGTCAACGTGGTGCTCAGGAGAATGAGGGAGAGGAGAAGGGGAGCCGCCGGTCAGCCGGCAATCTCGGCTTGGACGGCATCCAGGAGCTGTTTCATCTCGAAGGGTTTCTGGAGCGTGCGGCGAGCCCCGAGCATGCGGGCCACGTCCAGGAAGTTGAGGATGCCGATCATGTCGCTTCCGCCCGTGATGGCCACGATCCTGGCCTTCGGAAATTCCCGACGGAGCGTCAGGATGCTCTCGAGACCGTCCTGGTCCGGCATGAGAATATCCATGATGACCAGGTCCGCCGGCGATTGGCGGTAACGAGCCAACCCCTCCTTGCCGTCGGACGCCTCGTGGACGTGATAGCCAGCCTGTTCAAGGGTTTCACGAATGAGCCGGCGGATGGCCTCTTCGTCATCCACGATTAAAACCGATGGCATATGGTTCCTCCTAAGAGTCCTGTTGGCTGAGATTCAGGCTGATGGGGTGTTGTGTCGATGAAACGACCGATGTGAGTTCTCCGATGCAGGCGATGCCGTTGCACCGCTACTATAAATTTACCGTTCCTTGTCTAGCTCGGCAAGGGATTCCTTCAGTCCCGCAGGGCCGGCCGGTCCTTCCTGGATAGGCTCGGTGACGATCACCGAATTGGGGTGGAGCATCGCGGGCAGGTAGACTTCTATGGTGGTCCCCTGACCGACCGTACTGGTTGCGTGGAGGGTGCCTCCATGTTCACTCACGATGCTCTGCACGCCGGCCAGTCCCGTTCCGGCTCCATGTTCCGCTGAGGTGGCGGTGAAGAACGGATCGAACAGCCGAGCCTGCCTGTCGCGGCCCAGGCCTTCGCCGGGATCCGAGACCGTGAGGCGCACGTATTGCCCCGGGGCGAGCGGGAGGGCTTGGCCGCTCCCCGTGGTGCCCAGACGGATATTGTCGAGGCGCACTTCCAAGATTCCGCCGGTCGCTTTCATGGCCTGTTCGCAGTGAGCCAGCAGACTGACGCACACGTGGTGGATCTGGGTCGGATCGGCAAACACAGGCTTGGTCGCGCCATGGATCCATTCGCGGACGCTGATGTTGTCCGGCAACCTTCCCCTCAGGATCCGAAGGGTTTCTTTCAGGAGGATATCCAGGGAAATCGGTTGCTTGGTGCTTTCTGCCTGGCGACCGAACACGAGCATTTGCATGACAAGATCTCTGGCCCGCTTCGATGCGAGGATGACTTGCTGGACATGTCCATGGACACGGCTGTCCGGCACTAATGAGGGGAGGGCGAGGTCCGAGAATCCCAGGATGGCGGTCAGGCAATTGTTCAATTCGTGGGCGATGCCGCCGGCCAGTGTCGCAACGGCTTCCATTTTTTTGGCGTGGTGTAATCGAGCAGCGGTCTCTTTCTGTGCCGTGATGTCGGTGACCATCACCTGGACGGCCGGTTGCCCGTCGAAGCTGACAGGGGTTGCGACCACCTCCACGTCGATGATGGTCCCGTCGGGCCGTGTAAAACGTCGTTCCATCGGCGTCGCAGGTTTCGGTGCTGTCGCGAGGGCCGGCGAGGACTGCTCTTCGAAGAATTCTTTCGGGAAGAACTCCGACAGCGGTCGGCCTGCGATACCCTGTGCCGCGGTGATTCCGAACAGTCGGATCCCGGCTTCATTGATGAAGAGGATTGTGCCGGCAGAGTAGGCGAGGATCGCATGGGGCGACAGCTGAATCAGGCTGCGGTACCATTCCTCGCTCACCTGCAGGGCCTCCAGTGCCGGTTGTCGCGGGGTGACTTCGCGGACCATTCCCACATATCCGGTCGAAGCTCCTGTTTCGGTACGTAAGGGAAAGGCTTCCACCTTAACCCGGCATATCGATCCGTCGGCTCGGTTGAAGTGAAACTCGCGAGAAAAACTTCGACCCTCGGTCGCGGCCTGAGACCATTCGGCACGGATGGGATCGTGATCTTCGGGCGAGAGGACGGTGAGCCAGTGGTTTCCTGTCGCCTGTGAGTCGGCAAGGCCGGCCATGCGGCGAAACTGTTCGTTGAGATATAACGTGCGGCCCTGAGGGTCCGTCAGAAAGATACCGATGGAAGCGTGACCGGAAAGAGTCCGGACAAGAGCTTCGAGGGCGGTGGCTTCTTTCGCGGGGGGAGAAAGCATCCGTCAATCCGACCGAGCTCACGCACTACCCCATTCTATAGGACGAACGCACTGGACCCTCGGAATGAAACTCTTCTCGAAACGAGTGGGCGAATGCACTGAGTAGACTATTGTAGTCGGTTGTCCGTCCGTGATCGAGTGCGCACTCATTACGTAATGAATAGAGATGCAGGGTTCAAATCATACCACTAAGCCGAACAAGGTCGTTAGGGCTGATTGATATTCAGCAAGGTAATTTGGCCCTATGATGATAGGGCCATTTGTACGTATCTGGCTGGATAGGACCGGGCGGAGCTCATCTCACCCGGACGGCAACACTAATGTGATGTGGAGAGAGCCGTACGTGAGGTGGAGTTGTCGAACGGTTCCGGAAGGCAGTGGCGATGGACCGGCAACAGACTGCAACCTCTGGTTGGTTCCGTTGATCCCAATTCAGCGGCTGCCGGATCACGGGAATCGATTGCCCTTCAAGTGAAGTGGACTACGGGCTGATGAAGAGTGTCTGGGGAGATGGCCGAGCGTGCCGATTCGATCCCATACGTCCGACACGGGCAATCGATATGCCCGCTCGAATCATACTGGTATGGAGTTGGTGCCGAAGGCGGGACTTGAACCCGCACGGCTTGCGCCACACGCCCCTCAAACGTGCGTGTCTGCCATTCCACCACTTCGGCGACCGAATTCGTCTCTGCCGATACATGAAGCGAGCCGCCTCCTCGCCGAGGTCGGTGATCACGAACGTTCTCACGCGCATCTGCGACAGGCTTCAGAGGAAGCGCATTATAGAAGTGGTCCAAAATGCTTGTCAATCAACTAGTTGTCCGGTAGAATCTGGTGCGTGTTGCGCGGGCACGACACACACCTCTCCGCCCACAAAAAAACGGCGGACCAAATTCCGAGATGACCTCCCTCTCAATCCCACAGAGTTCGCGTACGAGTCGGCAGACGGACATCGCGGCGCTCTTCGACGTCGATAACACGCTACTGCCTGGACAGGCGAGTGAAGTCCGGTTTTTTCGCTTTCTGTGGAGGCGTGGCTTGGTCGGATGGCGTGAGTTTCGGGAGAGTGTGGGGTGGGTGCTTCGTCACGCGCCTCCCGTTTCGTTGCAACCGCTACGGGAGCGGAAACTCTACCTGGCGGGAAAGCCCGCGGTCGAGGTAGAGTCGATGGCAGAGGAATTCTGTCGCGCCGAGATTTTTCCTCGTCTCTCGGCGCAAGGGCTGTCTCGCATGGACGAACATCGGCGGGCCGGGCATCACATCGTGCTGGTGACCGGTTCACTGGACTTTCTCATGGCCCCGCTTGCGACGTTGCTGGAGGTGCCGACCGTGTTGGCGGCCAAACTGGAACAGCGGCATGACCGGTTTACCGGCTCGGTCTGCGCTCCGCTTCCCTATGGACCGGGTAAGCGAGAGTTGATCGTCCGGTTGACGCGACAATCC
This sequence comes from Nitrospira sp., assembly GCA_030123565.1. Lineage (NCBI taxonomy): Bacteria > Pseudomonadati > Nitrospirota > Nitrospiria > Nitrospirales > Nitrospiraceae > Nitrospira > Nitrospira sp. The sequence goes on from CP126122.1 coordinate 3,995,538, forward strand.
CGCATCGATCTGTCGCAATCGTTTGCCTATGGCGACAGCCCCGGCGATGTCGAGATTCTCCAAATGGTGGGCCATCCGTTGGTGGTGAATCCCATTCGCGGCATGGCCTCTATCGCGCGACGGCATGGATGGCCCGTGACCACATGGAAATGAGCCGACCGGTCATCGCAACGGTGACTCACTGATCCGCTGAATCAATCCACATGATCAAGGTGACGGAAATTTTTCACAGCATCCAGGGTGAGTCCACCCATGCCGGTCGCCCCTGCGCCTTCATCCGCTTGACCGGTTGTCCGCTCCGCTGCACCTGGTGCGACACGGCCTATGCCTTTTACGGTGGGCGTGATATGACGATGGACGAGATCGTGGAGCAGGTCCGGGCCTTCGATTGTCGCCTGGTGGAGGTGACCGGAGGGGAACCGCTTAGTCAGCCCGGCTCGCCGGCGCTGCTGACCCGGCTCTGTAATGACGGATTCGAGGTGCTTCTGGAAACCAGTGGGGCGATCGATACGGCCGCTGTGGATCTCCGGGTGCAGGTGATTTTGGATGTCAAGTGCCCGGGCAGCGGGATGACCGACCGGATGCATTGGCCGAACCTCGACCGGCTCTCCTCGAAGGATGAAGCGAAGTTCGTGATCAAAGATCGAGTCGACTATGAATGGGCGCGGGAGGTGGTCTGTCGCCGGGATCTTTCGACGCGCTGCACCGTGTTGTTCAGTCCCGTCTTCGACGAGATGGATCCACGGCAATTGGCGGAGTGGGTGTTGGCCGACAGGCTGCCGGTGCGGTTTCAGCTGCAAATGCACAAGTACATTTGGGCACCTTCTATGCGTGGGGTATAGGGGATGTCGAGAACCATTGGTCAAGGGGCCCGAATAAAAAGTCTCCTGCGAACGGTTGACCGGTTTCGTGGAGACAAGGAGTTCATTCGAATGAAGATGATGCAGGTTCAGGGGCTGGTGGGACAGGCGGAAAACGAGGCAGCTGAGGTGCTGGTGTTGTTCCGTTGCGAAGGTGAATCTGGGCTCACGCGAGAAGCAGCCGCCGTCGATGCACAACTCGGGGGACAGCTTGCCGAATTGATCAAGCGCGGAGAATTCGAAGGCAAACTCGGCGAGGCATTGCTGCTCCATACGCAAGGCAAGGCCAAGGCGAAACGGCTGTTGTTGGCAGGGTTGGGGAAGGAAAAGGACCTGCGGCTCGATGCGTTCCGTCAAGCGCTGGGCTCCGCGGTCAAACGTGTGCGCCAGGCCAAGGTGCGTTCGTTCGCCGTGGTGATGCCGGAAACGCTGCCTCATGAGAGTTCCGTTCTGGATGTGGCCCAGGCCTTGGTCGAGGGGGCCGTGCTCGGCAACTATCAATTCACGGCCTATCGCAGCGACAACGGGAGCAAGCCGGTCGATGTCGAGCGTCTGACACTGTACACGTTGCAGCGGTCGCAACTTGCCCAGATGACCGAAGGCATCCGGCGCGGGGTGGCTACCGCCGAGGCCACGGTCCTCGTCCGCGACCTGTGCAACCATCCGTCCAACGTGATGACGCCGACCCGCATCGTCCATGAAGCCAGGGCCGTGGCGAAAGAATCGGGTGTGCGGCTGAAGGTCCTCGAACAAAAAGACATGGAACGGCTCGGGATGGGTGCGCTGCTCGGTGTGGCCAGGGGCAGCCACGAACCGCCGAAGTTCATCATCCTTGAATATCAGAGCGCGAAGGCGAAGAAGGCGGAGCGACCGGTCGTGCTGGTCGGCAAAACGATCACGTTCGACACCGGCGGCATCTCGCTCAAACCGGCTGAGAACATGGAGCATATGAAGGCCGATATGACGGGCGGCGCCGAGGTCTTGGCGACGATGCGGGCGGCAGCGAGACTGAAGTTGCCGCTGCATTTGATCAGTATCTTGCCGGTGGCTGAAAACATGCCGGGTGGGCGAGCCATGAAGCCCGGCGATATCGTCACCACCCTCTCCGGCAAAACCGTCGAAGTGCAGAACACCGATGCCGAGGGGCGGTTGATTCTGGCCGACGGACTGGCCTATGCCACCCGCTACAAACCGGCGGTGTTGATCGATATCGCGACCTTGACCGGCGCCTGTGTGGTGGCGCTGGGTCAATTCGCCATCGGGATGTTCGGCAACAACGACCAGTTGAAAGGGCAGGTTCGGAAAGCCGGGCTGCAGGCCGGTGAACGTGTCTGGGAGATGCCCCTGTGGGAAGAATATTTCGAGCAACTGCGCAGCGACGTGGCCGACATGCGGAATATCGGCGGTCGGGGCGGAGGCATGATCACCGCCGCCCTGTTCCTGAGCAAGTTCGTCGGCGACTGCCCATGGGTCCACCTCGATATTGCCAGTACCGATTGGAGCGAACGCGAACGGGCCTATCTCCCCAAGGGACCGACCGGGATCGGGACGCGGCTGCTCATTCAATTCCTGATCGATCGCACGTTGAAATGAACGGAATCTGTTGATGGATTGATCTGATGTTTGAGCGAACGGAACTCAAACCGTCAGTCAAGCAACAGATCAACAGATGGGAATGTTATGACATTGCGCGAACAGATCGGCCAACTCTTCATGATGGGCTTTACCGGGACCACGGTCACGAAGGACCTGGCTTCGTTTCTGAAAGCGCATCAGCCCGGCGGGGTCATTTTTTTTAAGCGCAACCTCGAATCGGTTCAGCAGATCGTCGACCTCACCAACGGATTGCAGAAACTGTCGCCCGGTTCCCCGCTGCTCATTGCGATCGATCAAGAAGGCGGCCGGGTGTCGCGCTTGCCGGGCGAGTTTACGATTTTCCCCCCCTGCGAGCAGCTGGGGCGGTGCAACTCCTATGAACTGGCCTATTCTGCCGCTGCCACCGTTGCGAAAGAGTTGCGGGCCGTCGGGATCAACATGAACATGGCCCCCGTGCTCGATGTGAACAGCAACCTCGACAATCCCGTGATAGGCGATCGATCGTTCGGGGCCACGCCCGATATCGTGGCTGAGATGGGCTTGGCCACCATTGCAGGATTGCAGGACAATAAGGTGGTCGCCTGCGGCAAACACTTCCCGGGCCATGGAGACACGGCGACGGATTCCCATAAGGAACTGCCGGTGGTCGATGCAGGGCTTCAACGATTACGTGACGTAGAGTTTCCCCCGTTTCAACAGGCGATTCGCCATGGCGTGGCGAGCCTGATGACGGCCCATGTCCTCTATCGGACCTTGGACCCGGCCGCTCCGGCGACGTTGTCGCCGGCGGTGATGCAGCGCCTGCTGCGCGAGGAGTTTCGCTACGAGGGGGTCCTCTTCACCGACGACCTGGAGATGCATGCCATCATCGATCACGACGGGATCGGCGAGGCGGCTGTCCGCGCGTTTGTGGCCGGCTGCGATGTCCTGTTGATCTGCAAGGACGAGGAGCGGGTCGCGACGGCCATGCAGGCGATGGAGCATGCCGTGAACGACGGTCGGATCACCCAAGACAGGCTGGAGCAGTCGTTGGCTCGGGTCGCTCGGTTGAAGGCGCGTTATCTCCAACCCTATAAGCCGGTGATGATTTCCGAGGCACGGATGATCGTCGGGTGCCGTTCGCACAAGGCCCTCCTCGATTCGTTGCGGAAGTCCTATGGGCGCCTCCCCAAACCTCAATCAGTCGATGCCAACCAGCCGACACCGGCTCATGATTCCCCTGTGACACATGTCTGAGTCCGGATGTTCCGCTGGATTTTCATCCGGCGATCTGATTCACTACCGGATCGCGTGATCGGTCCCTCACAGTGAGGCAACATGGCGATTAAAAAAGGCGATATCTTGGACGAACGAAAACGGTTCCCCGATTCTTGCGGTCTCGTGATCAAGTTTGCGGGCGGCGGTGAGGGATTCCGGAAGATCTTCTGTTGCGGCCACGAGTTGACCGAGGAGGATCTGGTGCCTGATATCCTCCCGTCGAGAGGCCGTAAGAAAGGGACGTTGTTGCCTGGGGCCATGTTGGAAGAAAAACGACAGTTTCCTGACTCCTGCGAACTGCGCGTTATGGTGCTCGACGGGGGAGCCGGGCTTCAAGGGATCGATTGTTGCGGCCATACCATCACGGCCGGTGCGGTCCACGATTTGAAATTCGGTCAACCGCCGGGAGAATCCCCGATTCCTACCGGTCCGGCAGGACAGGCTTGATGCAACCGTCTGTCTCCCCCGGCTCGATGGAGCGGTCACGCCGAGCAGCCACCATGCAGTCGCTGCTCAGGTTTATGGACCAGTTGGACCGGTTGGGGTACGTCGCAGCCGGGTTCAGTCTGCTTGTCTTGGGCATGGTGATTTTCGCCCACGCCTGGTATGCCTTCCTGCTGCGGCCGGTGCAGGTCGGTCTGTTGCCCGCCGGGCTCAAGTTGTTGAATGATCTTCTCCTGGTGATCATTCTCCTGGAATTGTTTCGGACGGTCGTGCGGTTTCTCCAAACGGAGGTGCTGGAGTTGGAGCCCTACCTGGCGGTCGGTATCATCGCCTGTACGAGAAGGGTACTGACGGCCAGTGCGGAATTGTCTCACCAGCTTGAACTGGCGGCGCGTGAGACCAGACAGGAGCTCTTTCAGCAGTACCTGATGGATGTCGGCCTGAACGTGACCGTCATCATCGTGCTCATTTGGGCCGTCTATCTCCTCCGCAAGCGCCCCACTCCTCAGCACCCTACCTCGGCGTAACCTCGTCCTGTTAGCATGGAACAGCAGGGAATCGACAGGTCGTTCTTGCCCTCTTCCGGCCTCTTATGGCATCATGCACCTCCTTTTGGAGGCAGGGTGGCCACATTGCTCGAATATGTGGGATCGGTGCATATCTACCTCGGGCCCTATCGAGGGAACCCCATTGCGTTGTATTTGAAACGCACGGAAGCAGGGTGCCAGATCGGACCGCGGGCTTATCCATGGAATGACGTGGTGGGGTCTGGCGAGACGCCGAACAAAGCCGCCGCGGATTTCGAAGAAAAATGGAAGGGCAAAGGACTGGCCGCCGATATGTATTCTGGTCCCTCCTGGGAGGGAGGGATTAAACCGGAGAAGCCCGCTCCACCCAAGCCAGCCGCTCCTCCTAAACCTGCGGCTGCTCCCGCATCAGGGGCAGCTGCTCCAGCGACCGGTGCCACGCCTGCCGCACCTGCTTCTCCTTCGCCTGCGGCGGCTACGAAGCCGGCCGCTCCTCAGACTGCAGCCCCTGCATCGGTTGCCCCCAAGGCCGATCCGGTCGCTCCGACCGAATCGTCTTCCTAACCTTCATTCCATATTTCTCGTTGTCTCAGTCGATCGATTGCGCCGGTTGGGGGATCGAGGCCTGTTCTTCGGCTTGCCGCGCGGCCAGTTTGCTATGGCGAACGCCATAGGTCGCATAGACCAGGATGCCGATGATGGTCCACCCGAAGAACCGGGCCCAGGTCATCCAGGGGAGGAAATACATCAGGCCCAGGCAGGCCAATATTCCCAAGATGGGAACGACAGGCATGAAGGGGATGCGGAAGGGGCGATGGTGGTTCGGCTTGGTGTACCGAAGCACAATGATGCCGGCGCAAACCAGCACAAAGGCGAAGAGGGTGCCGATGTTCGTCATGTCGGCCGCTTCGCCGATCGGAATGAGCGCGGCCATGACGGCGACCGCCACACCGGTCAGGTAGGTCGCATGGTGGGGTGTCCGAAAGGTCGGGTGGACCGCTGAGAGCCAAGGGCCGAGGAGTCCGTCTCTGGACATGGCGAAAAAGACGCGAATCTGGCCGAGCATCATCACGACCAGGACGCTGGTGATGCCGGCCACCGCTCCGGTCGCCACGATGGCGGCCCCCCATTGAAATCCTGCCACTCGCAACGCTTCGGCCACCGGTGCGTGGATGTCGATCTTTGAGTAGGGCACCAAACCGGTCAGGACTGCGGCTACGGAGATATACAGCAGCGTGCAAATCCCCAACGACGCGAAAATTCCGATGGGTAAATCCCGTTGAGGGTTTTTGGCCTCCTCCGCCGTGGTGGACACGGCGTCGAACCCGATATAGGCGAAGAAGACGATGGCGGCGGCTGCGCCCACACCGGCAAAGCCGAAGGGCATGAACGGCGACCAATTGGCCCTGTCGATCGACGAGGCGCCGACGGTGATAAAAAACGCAATCACGGCCAGCTTGATGAGGACGATGGTACAGGTCGCCCGTGCACTTTCCTTCACCCCGACGACCAAGATACCAGTGACCAGGAGAACGATGATCGCGGCAGGGAGATTCGCGATACCTCCATCCGTACCGGGGGCATGGGTGGCCCAGTATGGGAGTTCGATGCCGCAGAGTTTCAGGATGTTGTTGAAATAGCCGGACCACCCGATGGCGACCGCCACGCAGGCGACGCCATATTCCAGGATCAAATTCCAGCCCGTCAGCCAGGCCAGAAACTCTCCGAGCGTCGCATAGGAATAGGTGTAGGCGCTGCCGGCCACAGGAATCATCGCGGCGAATTCGGCGTAGCAGAGGGCGGCGAGGGCACAGGTGATGCCCGACAGAATGAAGGACAGAACGATCCCCGGTCCCGCTCCTGGCCGGTGCGCATCGCCGACGATCGCCGTGCCGATCAGTACGAAGATTCCGGTGCCGATAATGGCTCCGATGCCGAGCCCGGTCAGGTCCCAGGCCGTCAGGGTCCGTTTCAGGCGATGTTCTGGAGCGTCGGAATCAGCGAGGATTCGTTCGATGGATTTGATGCGAAACAGCGGATTGCTCACTCAGCGCCCTCTCTTCCTGTGGCATCACGTCCATTTCCGCTGTCATGGCCGGACGAGCATCCAGTCATGGTTGCTCCCCAAGTATAGCAGGTGGAGCATAGGGTTACGGTCGACGGGAGGCTGCGCGCAAGAAAGCCTGGAAGAGTCGCCGGTGCAGCAGGTGACGCTCGAACAGGAATTCAGGGTGCCATTGCAAGCCCAAGAAGAATCGGTGCTCAGGGTGTTCGATCGCCTCGACGATCCCGTCGGGAGCGGTGGCACTGGCAATGAGGGCGCGCCCGACTCTTTTCACCGATTGGTGATGGGAGCTATTCACCCGCATGCGGGCACGTTTGACGATACGGCTCAGAAGACTGCCGGTGGCGATCGACACGCTGTGGGACAGATGGGTCGCCGTTGTAGGCTGCCGGTGTTGCAACGCCTCGTTCACCTGGGCGGGAATATCCTGATAGAGGCTTCCCCCACAGGCGACGTTCATGGCTTGCATGCCTCCGCAGATGGCGAGGGTCGGGATGTCGTGGCGTAGGGCCAGGCGGACCAAGTCCAACTCGAAGTCGGAGCGCCGCTCGGCCACGATCGGAAACTTGTATCGCTGCCGCTCTCCATACAGGGCCGGGGCCAAATCCGGTCCGCTGCCGGTCAAGAGCAGTCCGTCGACTTCCTGGAGAAGGCGCCGACGCGAGACACGGTCTGCGACGAGCGGTAAAATCAACGGCACGCCGCCGAGTTCCTCGACGGCACGGACGTACCGAGCCCGTAGAAAATAGGTGGGCTCTTTGCCGCCCCATTCCTGACGATCGCCGGCATTGAAGTCGGGCGTGACTCCGATGACGGGTTTCATGCTAGCGGATCGGTTCCAGGGGGAGCGGTGCCGGTTCCTGCGCAGGATACTCGGCGGAGTCCCGTGCCGGCTCAGCCGGGACGCCGAGGAAACGAATGGGCTTATCGCCCTTGAGGTGTTCCGGTGTGATGATGTAGGTGCCGTACATGCTGGGAATCCAAATATTCTTTGCCGTTTGTTCACTGCCTCCCGAGAAACCATAGGCCAATCCGCCGACCACCCCTCCTCCGATTGCGAAGGCCAATTTGAGGGGGAAGTAAAGAATGGTCGCCAGGGCCGATCCTGCTTGAATCCCCACACCAGATGGACTGGCATCATTCGACGAGACTGGCACGTTGGACTCTTGCGCGGAAAGAGGCGCGACGAGGATGGCCAAAGAACAGGTCATGACCAGGCTCAGGACGATGGCGTTCGACCAGAGGCTGTGTCGTCTTTTGGTGGACATGTTGGCAGAGACATTCACGTTGGGCGCCTCCTTCGTGCTGAAGTTCCGATTTCGTATAAAGAAAATGAATGCCGATGGGCCCTGTACGATTGCGATTGATCTTTGGTGGTTATAACAAATTCACCCCCATTTTCAAACCCCTTCCGCTTCTGCGGTGAACGTGCCTTTTCGATTAGACGTCGGATACCTCTCCTAGATCGAGCTCCAGGCGGATTCGGTCGATGATCCGGTCTGGCTCTTCGTCGATGAGGCGATCCAGCTCAGCGCTGAACGCCTCCGCGGCGATGATCTGATTATCTTGTTCCAGCCCTGCCCGCAGGGCCAAGTTGAGCTTGCAGGCGCAAAGAGCTTGGACGAACAGGTCGTCGGTTCGGCGCATCAGGTCGTCTCGATCTTCCTGCCCGACGCTCTGCAGGATCTCCCCGAGCGAGGCTTGATAGCCGATCCGTTCACGGATCTCTGTGAGGTGGTTCCGGGCGACATCCACTGCGACTTGTACGCCGCCTTTCCAGCTCCGTTTCTTCACATTGAAGACGCATCGCAGGTGATCCGGCCGATGCTCGACCGCTTCCGGCCCAAAAAAAAAGGTCACGCGGTAATGGGCAAGATCTGATGGAGGGGGGATGATCATAGGCAACGGGTCTTGATTGTACCATTGGGCGACACGTGGAAGACAGCGTGATTGCACGGTGGTATCGCTCCGGAAATGACGCTATGATGGCGGCCATGGACGCGTCGGTTCGGTACAATGCAAGGGTGGGCCGCATTCAGCAGGCCATTCGAGATCAGCCAGGGCTCGATGGCTGGCTATTCTATGACTTTCGTCATCTCGATCCCATTGCCTACCGAGTGCTGTTGCTGGACCAGTCGCTGCATGTGACGAGGCGCTGGTACTACTGGGTTCCGGCACAGGGCATGCCGGTCAAGTTGCAACATCGTATCGAGCTCCATGTCTTGGATGGCTTGCCGGGGGAAGTACGGTCGTATGTGTCCTGGCGAGAACAACAGTCGGCACTCGGCTCCTTCCTCCAGTCCGCCAAGCGGATTGCCATGCAATATTCACCGATGAATGCCGTTCCGTACCTGTCGCGCGTGGATGCCGGTACGATCGAGCTTGTGCGCAGTCTGGGCGTGGAGGTGGTGACCTCCGCCGATTTGGTGCAGCAATTCGAAGCGGTGTGGGATGAGGCGCAACTGGCTTCTCATCAGGTGGCGGCCGAAGGGTTGCGGGCGATTGTGGACGAGGCGTTTGCGTTTGTCGGGAGTTCGCTTGCCGGGGGTCGTGATCTCACTGAGTACGGACTGCAGCAATATATTCTTTCCCGGATGCAGACTCATGGCCTGGTGACCTCAAGTCCGCCGATTGCCGCGGTGAATGCCCATAGTGCAGACCCTCACTATGCGCCGACCTCCAAGGGGTCGGCTCCCATCAGGCGGGGCGACTTGGTCTTGATCGACCTGTGGGCCAAACAGCCAGACCCCGGAGCGGTCTATGCGGACATCACCTGGACCGGATTCATCGGGCAGCCTGTGCCATCCCGGCATCAGGAGGTGTTCCAGGTGGTCCGGCTGGCGCGGGATACAGCCGTGACATTCGTGCAAAGCCGCGTCCGGTCCGGCACGTTCCCCTACGGGTGGGAGGTGGACGATGTCTGCAGGCAGGTGATCCGGGACGCGGGCTATGGAGAGTATTTTGTACACCGGACCGGTCACTCGATCGGCGAAGAGGTGCACGGCAACGGGGCCAACATCGACAACCTGGAAACGCAGGATGCCCGCCGGTTATTGCCCGGCACCTGTTTCTCGATTGAGCCGGGGATCTACTTGCCGGGAGAATTCGGCATCCGCAGCGAACTGGATGTGTATCTCTCCCAGAAAGAGGCGGTGGTGTACGGGCAACCGGTCCAGACCGACCTTGTCGCGATCTCCATTCCTGCCTCGTAGATGCTTGAGGTTCCCCCCATTGTTTGGACAGATGTTCTCCGACAATAAGCTCATGGAGCTTGGTCTTGTCTCCTCCTCCTTTCATGCGGGATTCTTTTCCCGCTGTTGCGTTCTGCAAAAGCCAGCAGAGAACCCCGCGGGCGCGATTTTTAACCACGTGCCGGCTCCCGACGACGCTCCAGGATCGGTTATAGGAGGCGATCGTCTGTCGGTCCATACCGGAGTCGCCCCCTGGTTCACTCGAAATGCACCTCCGCCGGAGTCCGTCGGCCGAGGCTCTGGTGTCGTCGTGCTGTGTTATAGAACGCAAAGTAACGATGCAACCCCTGCCAGGCCTCCGTTCCGTCGGCGTAGTCCCGTAGATAGACCTCCTCGTACTTCACACTCCGCCAGAGCCGCTCCACAAAGACGTTGTCCAGCGCCCGGCCGCGCCCGGCCATGCTGATCCAGATCTTGGCCTCGGCCAGTCGCCCCGTGAAGGCCGCGCCGGTAAATTGCGCGCCTTGGTCCGTGTTGAAGATCGTGGGCTGGCCGCTCGCCAGCGCCTGGTCCACGGCCTCCAGGCAGAACCGCGCCTCCAGTGTGTTTGACAACGCCCAGGCCAACACGTACCGACTGTACCAGTCCAGCACGGCCACCAGATACAAGAATCCGCGCCGCATCGGCACATACGTGATATCCGCACACCACACGTAGTTGGGCCGGTCCACCACCAGATCCCGCAGCAAATACGGGTACACCGCATGTGCGGGATGCGGCTGGCTGGTGTGCGGGCCCGGTACCACCGCCTGCAGATTCATGAGGCGCATCAGGCGGGCGACGCGCTTGTGGTTGACCCCATGGCCCAGGGTTCGCAACCAATCTGTCATTCGCGGGACCCCATAAAATGGGCGCTTCAAGAACAGTTCGTCGATCAACCGCATCAGCATCAGGTTCTCTTCGCGCTCGGGCACCGGCTCATAATAGTGCGTCGAGCGGGCCACGCCCACCAACGCACACCGTTGTACCATCGACACCGTCGTGCACTCCGCGTGCAACCAGCCGCGTCGGTCCGCCAGCGACACGCTCAGAGCTTTTTTTGAGCCACTCCAGTTCCATCTTCAGGCGGCCGATTTCCTGGTACAGCGGCGCCGTCACCACCTCCTCGCTTCGGCCCGGGCCCCCCAGCCCCCGCCGAAACACCTCCGGTGCCCCGTCCAGTAACTGCCGCTTCCAGTGAGCAATCACCGTCGGATGAACGCCGTGGGCCGCACTCAATTCACTCAGCGTCCGCACCCCTTTGATCGCCTCCACCGCCACCCGCGCTTTGAACGCCTCCGTATGTGTCTTCCGCTTCTGGGCCATGTGTCTCTCCCGGTTTTTGAGTGGGTCGTTCTACCACCATCTTGGCATCACGACCTGTCCAAAAACGGGGGTAACTTCAGCTGGAACCTCTTTCTGGATGGTATAGGCTCGTCGGCCTTTCTTGACACCCTTTGCATCGGGCGGCTATCGTGGTATGTCGGAGCGCATGGGCGGCATTTCGGCGGTGAGTGGCCCATCTTGCCGAGGAAGGATATCGAACATGTTTGGCACCATGGGATTCTCCGAATTGATTATTATCCTGGTTATCGTGTTGATCATTTTTGGGGCGGGAAAACTTCCGCAAATCGGCGAAGGCGTGGGCAAGGCCCTCAGGGGATTTAAGAAGGAAGTGAACGACATCCCACCTCCGGAAGCCATCACTGAACAGGGTGATGCGGTTCCTGCTCAAACTCAGGCACAACCAGTGGCAGAGATTGCCCAGGCAGCTCAGCCGTCAACGGTTCCGTCGGCTGCACCTGCTCCGCAAGCCACTGCTCCATACAAACCGGGCCCTGAATTGACTCCCGGCACCACAGCGGCTCTGATGGCGGCAGCAGGGCCTCAGGGGCCGCAAACGGCCCAACCGATCAAGCCTCGGGTCGCCACCGGCGTACAGGGCCAGGCGACAACGGGATCGGTCACAGCCCATGGTCATCAACCTCCGACGATGGAGGACCGCATGGCGGCTCCTTCGCCAGTGATGAGGGCACAGTACCCGCCGCTTCCTGCCGGCGCCCAGAGCAAACCGGTTGCGAAACGGCCGTCCGCCATTGTCAATAAGGATGCCGTGGCTCGGGTCCAGGCAGCCCAAGCTGCCTTGCGCGCGAAGGCCGCACAACCTCAGGCGGCCGGCGTGTCCCCCCAGGACATGCAAAACTTGGGAGAGGGACTGGGGGATGTTGTACGGACCTTCCGGCAAGCGGTGGCCGATGTGCGGGGCTCGATCGATCCTGAAATGCGAACGATCAGGGCGGAGATGGATTCGGCGCAGAAAGAGTTGGAACAGTCGATCGAGGCAGCCAAGCAGGCGCCAGTGCTGGACGAAGATCCTCCCGCAAAACCTGCCTAGCCTATAGGCCGGGAACCCCTATCCATACGAGGCCTGTCCACATCGTGCCGTCGAGGTTTTCACTCCACCTCTTCTTTTGGCTCCTGTCCTCGTCCATGCTGGCGGGGTGCTATGTCGATGCGCCGCCGGCAGCGCCGGATGTGATGGCTGCGCGGCTGGGGGAATTGCTTGCCGATCCAGACCCGAACATGCGACGCACTGCGGTGGAAGCCTTGGGGAAAATCGGCCATGCCTCGGCGAATTCCGGGCTGCTTTCCGCACTCAACGATCAAGACGCTCGTGTGCGGACGGCTGCCGCCCTCTCGTTGGGCCGATTGGGTGACGGAGAAAGCGGGACGGCGCTCGTAGGTCGTTTGGCCGATTCGGCAGAGGCGGTCCGGGAGGCTTCCGCCGTGGCGCTCGGTGAGATTGAAGCATCGCCGGCACATGAGCAACGGATTCTCCGGGTGCTTCGCCATGCAGAAGGTTTTGGTCGTGCGGCTGCGAGCCGCGCTTTGGTGGGATTGGATAGGGTCTCATTTTCGACCGATCTGGTGGGTGCTCTTCGCGATTCAGACCCGATAGTCCGTCAGGGAATCGCAGCGGCTCTAGGAGAGACCGGGGATATGCGTGCGGTTCCGCATCTGCTGTCGCTCGTGCGAAAGGATGCGGCCGCCGGCGTACGGTCTGAGGCGGCATTTCGACTCGGAAAAATCGGTGATGAACGCGTCATGGCCGATCTGGCAGCGGTTGCTGACACAGATTCAGTTGTGGCAGTCCGTGGGTGGGCACGGTGGGCGATGCAACAGATCAGGCAATCGCACGAGTCCGGTTCAGGGCAGTGACGAGGTCGATGAGCCGCTTCTGTGCGTCCTGATCGATCTCCGTAAATTGGACACCCATTCCTGGAAACAGTAGGTATCGTTCCGGTTTTGAGCGCGTCCAGGCGACCTTCGCACGGGTTTCAAATTTCTCTCCCGGTCGGTCCGGCAAGGCAAATTCTACTTTCAATTCTGTGCCGGGTGGCAGCGGAGCACCGCTTTCGATAAACATTCCGCCGCCGCCGATGCCGCCAGTGAGGCTGTCGAAGTGTCTGCCGTCGGGGGTGACGCAATGGACCTTGATGGCGAGCGGGGCTCGTGGATGGGCACGGCTATGCGCGAAACGGGTGTCTTCATCGATTGAGAGCATGTGCTCGATCAATGCGCCCCAGCCAAGTACGCCAAGGCGTTGTCCCCTTTCATCGAAAAGGGACACCGTTTCTTGGTCGCAATCGATGCCGAGGGTCTTTCCTTGATGCTCGCGGGTGGCGGTGACGGGAAATTTCATCTCGGACTCAGATCGTTCAGGCGCTTATGGCATGTCCTGCACTGGAATCGAAGCGCCGTCTCGTGGGCGGTTATGGTGAGTCGTTCTGCGGAACACCTTTGACCGAATGGACCAGGCTCAGGACTCGATTCCGTGCCTCCGGGGCGATATCGATAAAGCGTACTCCCATTCCAGGGCTAAATGTGTATTGGTCGGCTTTCGGGCAGACCCAGGCGATGACCCCCCTCGCCGAAAGCCATTCGCTGGGATTCTCAGGCAGCGTAAACTCCATCGTGAGCTTTGTTCCGACAGCCAACGGAGTGGCGCTTTCGATGAACAGCCCGCCGCCGCCGATTCCGCCCGCTCGGCTCTCGAATTGGGTGCCTTCCGGCGTATTGTACTTGACCCGGATGGAGAGTGAGATGCGGGGCTCCGAGCGGGCCTCACGTGATTGTGGGGGCTTCCGATAGGTCAGGATCTGATCGACGAGGAAGTCCCAGGCCAAGCTCCCCATAGGCTCGCCGTTGATGCCGACCAGGGTGATTATTTCCTTGGCAGCATCGACTTCGATCGTCTTGCCCTTGTGTCTGTTGCTGGATACGACCGGGAATTTCACGCGCGCAGTCCTTAGACTCAGGCTACGTTCTGGTCAGCCGGCACCTTTATGCAAGTATAGCGCACAGATTCGTCTTGTCGACAAAAACCTGCGTTGGGGGGGATTTCGACCTGGGATGATAAATGGTGGGGGAACACGCGAAGACGAAATGAGGGGGCGCACGCCCCCCCTCGCACAATGGTTGATCAGACGAGCAAAGAGGGCCGATTGGCGATTAGGCGCTTTTTACGTCCTTGTCTTGCTCGAAGATGCGGATCGGAGCGTGCTTGCCGCTGATCGAGTCTTCGGTGATCACGACTTCCTTGATCTGCTTCTGAGACGGGGCGTCGTACATCACGTCGAGCATGGCCTCTTCGAGAATCGCGCGTAGCCCGCGCGCACCGGTTTTTTGCGTAAATGCCTTTCGTGCGATGGCGCTCAAGGCCCCTTCGGTAAACCGCAACTTCACTTTTTCGAATGAAAGCAGCTTTTCATACTGTTTGGTGAGGGCGTTTCTGGGCTCGGTGAGAATGCGGATCAGTGCCTTCTCATCGAGCTCATCGAGGGTGGCGACGACCGGTAGACGGCCGATGAATTCAGGGATCAAGCCGTATTTCAAAAGGTCTTCCGGTTGGACATGCGGCAACAATTCTCCCAATCGAATATCGTTGCGGCCGCGAACGTCGGCTCCGAAACCCATCGATTTTCGGTTGAGGCGTTGTTCGATAATGTGTTCCAACCCGACGAACGCGCCGCCGCAAATGAAGAGAATATTCGAGGTGTTCACCTGAATGAATTCCTGATGCGGATGCTTGCGTCCTCCTTGAGGAGGGACGTTTGCGACCGTACCCTCGATGAGCTTGAGGAGCGCCTGCTGAACGCCTTCACCCGAGACGTCCCGTGTGATGGACGGGCTGTCGCTTTTTCTGCTGATCTTGTCGATTTCGTCGATGTACACGATCCCGCGTTCGGCCCGCTCGACGTCGTAATCCGCCGCTTGCAGGAGCTTGAGGATGATGTTTTCAACATCTTCTCCGACATAGCCTGCTTCGGTGAGGGTGGTGGCATCGGCAAGGGTGAAGGGTACGTCCAGGAACTTAGCCAAAGTTTGAGCCAGCAAGGTCTTGCCTGTACCGGTAGGCCCGACCATCAGGATGTTGCCTTTTTGAAGTTCGACGTCGTCGACGTCCTTCTCTTTGGAAGAAATTCGTTTGTAGTGATTGTGAACGGCGACGGAGAGAATTCTCTTGGCGCGGTCCTGCCCGACGACATACTGATCGAGGTGGTGTTTGATTTCGGCAGGTTTCTTCAGTTTGGAGGATATTTCCTCTTTGGCCTCTTCCCAATCCTCCGCAATGATGTCGTTGCAAAGGTTGACGCATTCGTCGCAAATATAGACTGTCGGACCGGCGATGAGCTTGCGCACTTCGTCTCGGCTTTTCCCGCAGAATGAACAACGCAGGTGCCGATCAATCTTTTCTTGCTTGGCCATGCTGCCTCCTGTACACCAAGGTCAACTAGCTCTTGCCGCCGTCCTTCCCTGAATCCGTCGACCCGACGGGCTTGAGGCTCTTCAGGGGACGTGTGATGACTTCATCGATCAGACCATAACGTTTGGCTTCCTCGCCCGACATGAAGTAGTCCCGCTCGGTATCTTGTGCGATTTTATCGAGAGGTTGGCCGGTGTGTTTGGCCATGATTTCGTTCAGGCGCTCACGGATCTTCAGTATTTCCCGCGCATGAATATCGATCTCGGTTGCCTGGCCCTGGAACCCTCCCATCGGCTGATGGATCATGACGCGAGCGTTGGGCAACGCATAGCGCTTGCCCTTGGTGCCGGCCGTCAGAAGGAATGCTCCCATGCTGGCGGCTTGACCCAAGCAGATCGTGGTAATGGGGGGTTTGACGTATTGCATGGTATCGTAGATGCCGAGTCCGGCCGTCACGCTTCCGCCGGGTGAATTGATATACAGATTGATATCCTTTTCAGGGTCCTCAGCTTCCAGAAACAACAATTGCGCGATAATCAGGTTTGCAAATACGTCGTCGATCGGTGCCCCGAGAAAGATGATGCGATCTTTGAGAAGGCGCGAGTAGATGTCATAGGCGCGTTCACCACGGTTCGTTTGTTCGATGACAATCGGAACTAGCATTCAACTGAATCCTTTCCGCTAGAGGTCTTACGGCTGGAAACTCCTTAGTCTATCATACTCGTGCACCTTGGACTGGGCGACCTCCGCAGGGGAATCTCCTGTACGGCGAGGCCGTGTAGCGATTCCGCTAGCCCTGAATCATTGCGTGGCGATAGACAAAATCCAACGCCTTGTCGGCCAAGATTCTGGCTCGAAGGTCATCCAGGGTGTCTTGTCCTCCGGCCTGAATCATGCGGCGAATTTCGTCGACGGAGAGTTTGACCTCGGCGGCGAGTCTCGCAATTTCGTTGTTGAGATCGTCATTCGTGACTGTGATGCCTTCCTTCGCGGCAAGCGCTTCAAGGATGAGTCCGACCTTCACGCGCCGTTCAGCCTCCGGGCGATACTCCTCCTGGAGTTTGGCGGTGTCCTCCGTCCGAGGTGCGGCGGTCGAACCGTCAGGATCTTCGCCTGATCTGCGTTGAGAAGACTGCAGTTGTTGCCGAACCATGGCCGACAATTCCCGCTCAACCAACGTGCCAGGAAGGTCGAAATGGTGGGTTTCTGCCAGACGCTTCAAGATCGTCTCTTTATAGGAAGCCTCGATATCCTTCTTGAGAGCCCGTTCCATTTCAGCGCGCAGCTTGTCCCGAATTTCCTGTAGGGATTGGTAGGGACCACAGTCCTTCGCGAATTCGTCGTCCAGGTCAGGAAGGCGTCGCTGCTTCACCGACTTGATCGTGCAGCGGAACGTCACGGTCTTGCCGGCGACACGTGCATCGGGGTGTGTGGCAGGATAGGCTTGCGGGACTGTAACCGTCTCGCCTTCCTTTTTGCCGAGGAGGTGAGCTTCGATGTCGACACCCAGAATCGACGCATGCGAACCCATTTTGTGCAGGTGCCCCTCTTTTGTCGTCCCCTCTAGCGGCCTGCCATCCAATGTCCCCTCAACGTCTAGTACGGCATAGTCCCCCTCAGCCAAGGCCGTTCCTGCGGGAGCTGGATGCAATTGAGCCATCTGCTCACGGAGCACCTCGATCGCTTTCTGAACCTGTTCGTCTGTGACGGTGCGTTGGTCCTGCTTGAGCGAGATCGGGTTCGGAGCCTTGTAGTCGCGCAGTTCGATCGTCGGCTTGATTTCGACCGTTGCCGTAAAACTGAAGGGTGTGTCTTTCTTGACTTTGACCCGTTCCAACGGCGGGATTTCCACCAGTACCGGGACGATGCCTGCTTGGCGGATGGCCCGATCGTAATAATCGGGGACCAGACTGCGAATGACGTCTTCTTCGACGGTCTTTGCATAGCGCTTTTCCAATAACTGCAGCGGGGCCTTGCCTGGACGGAAACCTGGGATATGAACCTGTCGGTTCAATTCAGAGTAGGCTTGGACGAAGCGGAGATTGACTTCGTCCGCCGGAACTTCGATCTTGAGAGCCCGCTTCATGGGGCCGAGTTCGGTCATTTCCATTTTCATAGGTCTGCTCGCGTCCTCCGCGTACGAAAAATTGTTGGCGTCACTTAGGGCCTTTCAGCTGGTGCGAGAGGGGGGACTTGAACCCCCACGGTTACCCACGGGCTCCTAAGACCCGCGCGTCTGCCAGTTCCGCCACTCTCGCGCGACGCCGAGCACCATTTGCCCGATGGTGAGGCATGCGAACCGTGTCTGCGTGTGGGAAGACCCGTTGGATAATGGCATTTTGTACCGTCGAACGAGGATACCTGTCAACCCATACGCAGGCAGGGCCTGCCCGCCGTCACGTCCTCCGTTCCGATGCAGAGAGCGTCCATTCATGAAGCACCTACGGGGTGGATAGGGGTAGGTGGCCGTTCATGCTCACCACTCTGGGTGACCGAGAGCCGTGGGTAGTGTCTCGATGTCAATGAGCAGTATAATGATCAATCGATCCGGTCGTGTCTTGGTTGCCCGCATACGCCTGCTTTTGGTGAGGGAGGAATCATCCATGAAACGGATTCATTCGATCGCCGCCACGGCTCTGTTCGTTCTCTTTCTGGGGTCGTTCTCCTCCGGTTGGGCCTATCGGGACTATTTTACCGAGGAACAAAAAGCGCAATTGGCGCGTATCCAGACCGTTCTTGTTGAGGCCATCGCCTTGACCGATAAGGGCGCCGGCAATGCCGAAGCGATCAAGGACGTCGTCATGCGACGGATGGGCGAGTTGGGTTACGTGGTCACGTCGGACCCCGCCCACGCTCACGATGTCGTGTTACGAGTGAAATGCGAGCAGCGCAAGACCTGGGAAGGCACCGCCTCCGCGGGAGGTGACAATGACCTGCCGGATGCTCCCTCTCGTTTGTGGAAAGGGCCGGCCTGCCAGCTGACCTACGTTCTGGGAGGAATGAAGATCAAGTGGCAGAAGGAGGTCCGCACGGAATTCGAAGATGCCGCTCAAGCCGCCCAATCGGCCCATGCCAGTGAACCCGGTGTGTATGCGATGGGTGCATTGCGCGATGAGCTGGTAAAGTACGAGTTTCCATTGCTGTTGACGGCCGAATGGGGGCAGCCGGACCGGCTGCTGAAACTTCTGGACTCTCCGGGAACCACCCAGTTGCGTAAGCTCAAGATCATTTCCCTGTTGGGTGAGATGGTGGCGGATGAGGCGCTGCCTCGTCTGAAGGAGGCGCTCAAGGACAAGGATCTGGCCGGGCAAGCGGCGGTGGCGTTGGGCAACATGGGGAAGGACGGAATTCCCTTGCTCGTCGATATCTTGAAACACTCGAAGCAACCGGAATTGCAGGCCGCCGCGGCAAAGGGGTTGGGCGATCTCGGCAATATCCATAGCGATCCGACGGTGGTCCCTCCGTTGCTCGAAATGTTGGATGCGCCGGGTATCGATATCGCCGTACAAACGGAAATCGCATGGGCCTTGGGACGGGTACCGGATCGGCGATCGGTCGAGCCGCTGTTCGCCCTGGACAGGAAGTTGCAGAAGATTCGGAAGGACCCCCCAGATCCCCAGATTAAAAAGCTCAAGGAAGCCGTGTTCTGGTCGATCAAGCAGGTGTATACGGAAGATCAGTACAGCTGACCTGCGATTGACAATCTCCGGGTCGCTCCCTATCGTGCTCCAGGTCGGCGGTCGCCGGCTTGGAGTACGACATGAGCGCCTCATCTCCCTCCCCGTCTTCCCAGGGCTCGCGCGCCGTTTTCGAGCATATTGCCCTCCAGATGGTTTCCAGCCTAGACCTTCAAGTCGTATTGACGACCATCACCCAAGGTTTGGTTCATGAAATCGACGCTGCCTTCGCGAGGATCTGGTTCTTGGGTCCGGCGGACCTCTGCGGGCATTGCTATAAATCCGCGGATTGTACGAACCGCGTACGTTGTCTGCATCTGGTTGCCAGCGCCGGTATGTATACCAACCTGAACGGCGAGTATTGGCGTATTCCACTCGGAGCGCTCAAGATCGGCAAGATCGCGCAGGGTTGGGGAGCGCTCTATACAAACGACGTGTTGGGCGACGATCGATTGCCGAATAAGGAGTGGATGCGAGAGAACCGACTCTGTTCGTTTGCCGGCTTTCCGCTGATTTTCCGCGGCGAACTCCTGGGGGGCCTTGCGATGTTCGGGCGGCGGCCGCTGAGCGACGAGGAATTCGGGCGCATGGTCGTCTTTGCTCACGAAGCGGCGATCGCCATTAAAAACGCGCAGCTCTTCGAAGAAGTGGAACGGCTCAAAAACCGGCTCCAGGCCGAAAATCTCTATTTAAGAGAAGAGCTCGGACTTCACCACAATTTTGAGCAGATTATCGGCGATAGCCCGGTCATGAAGACCGTGTTTCGCAAGGTGGAACAGGTGGCACCGATCGATTCGACTGTGCTGATCCTCGGCGAGACTGGAACGGGAAAGGAGCTGATTGCGCGAGCTATCCATAATCTCAGTCCCCGTAGGGCACGTGCCCTTGTCAAGGTGAACTGTGCTGCCATTCCTGCAGAGCTTGTCGAGAGCGAACTGTTCGGCCACGAGAAAGGATCCTTCTCCGGGGCGTGGTCCAAACGTATCGGCCGATTTGAATTGGCGGAGGGGGGGACGATCTTTCTCGACGAAATCGGCGAGTTGGCGGCTGAGGCACAGGTGAAACTGCTCCGCGTGCTGCAAGAACGGGAATTCGACCGGGTGGGCAGCCAGAAGCCGACCAAAGTGGATGTGCGAGTGATCGCCGCCACCAACCGCGACTTACGGCAGGCGGTACAGGCAGGGAGCTTTCGAGACGACCTGCTCTATCGCCTGGATGTCTCTCCCATTGAGGTGCCGCCGTTGCGTGCAAGACCCTCGGATATTCCCTTGCTTGTCCGGTTCTACGCCGATAAGTTCGGGAAGAAGTTCGGTAAGAAATTAGAGGATGTCTCGCAGCGTACCATGGAACGGCTCACGCAATATGCATGGCCCGGGAATGTACGCGAGTTGGAACACGTGATTGAGCGGGCTGTGATTCTCTCTCAGGGATCCTTGCTCCGGATCGACGAGTCGTTCCTGCACATGCCGGTCGGTGGGTCGACATTTACAGGAACTCTTGTAGATGTTGAAAGGGCCTTTCTCATCCAAGTGCTCAGCGACACTGACTGGGTCGTGGAAGGTGATCAAGAGGCTGCAGTTCGCGTCGGGCTCCATCCCAATACGTTGCGATCCCGCATGAAGAAAATGGGGATCAAGAAGCCTCGTCGCACGAGCTAACCCTGCCTTCCATCACTACGAGATTTCGTGGAGCTACGATATGTCGTAGCATGCCTGCCCGCACCCTGCGAGCCCTCAAACCGCGTACAGCAGTCAATGCGCCAAGATTTCCATACGTTGACTCTACAGGCCGTTACATTATGCGAGTGGCATCTCCTTTGCGGTGATACATGGCGCTGCATGCTTGCATGCACGAGTCCTAGGTCGGCATTTCAAACGTCGAGGAGGGAGAATCCATGAAAACTGCTATCATCATCGTATCTGATCCAAAACACGGCTCTGAAGAGGCACTCGAGCTGGTGTGTAATGCGCTTGCCCTGGCATCCGAATGTAAGCAAAAGGGGGATCAGGTCGTGGTGGTCTTCAATGGCACCGGCACGCGGTGGCCGGCCGAACTCTCAAAGATATCGCATCCGGCTAGCGGTCTCTACAATTCAGTTCGCGATGTGGTTCAGGGGGGATCATGCGGGTGCGCGGAGGTCTTCGGTGCCAAGGAGGGTCTGCAATCATGCGGTGTTCCGATGGTGAAGGATCGTGCGCCAGCTGGGACGGCTGGGCTCCTCCTGAGTCTTCGCCGGTACCTTGCAGAAGGATGGCAGACGGTCGGGTTTTGAGGTATGGAGGGGAAATAATGACGATGACATATCTTGCTCTTACATTCACCGAATCAGTGCGCCGGACGCAGTCCGCATACTATGGGCAGGCCTTCAAAATTGGGGATGTCCCAGCGAGTGATTCATTGGGCGCGGCGGAAACAGAATTCATTGCTGCTCGTGACAGCTTTTATTTGGGCACGGTGAGCGAAAATGGCTGGCCCTACATTCAGCATCGTGGCGGGCCAGCCGGATTTCTACGGGTTCTGAATTCGACGACCCTCGCGTTCGCCGACTATAGGGGGAATCGGCAATTACTCACTACGGGGAACCTCTCTTTCAATGACTGGGTCGCACTGTTCCTGATGAATTACCCGAAGCGCGAGCGGTTGAAGCTGCTCGGCCATGCCCGTCTAGAGGATGCTCGAGCCCATCCTGAGCTTGTAGCGCAGATGCCGGATCCAAGTATGACCGCTCGCGTGGAACGTGTGGTCTTTATTGATGTTGTGTCGTTCGACTGGAACTGTACAAAGCATATCACGCCACGGTACACGCCGGCAGAGATCGAAGAACTTGCCGGTCCGTTGAGGGCGCGGATCGACGAGCTCGAGGCGGAACTTCGCGCTGTGAAAGCAGGGGCGACTCTGGTAAGAGAACACGCTCGTGCTTTGAAGTGACCGAACGCACGACCCGATGAGCGGTACGTAGGTCGGGCGAATGACAACGAAGGGGGAGGACTATGCAGCCTGTCTCGCGAAGGCGTTTCTTGCAGTGGTCGGCCATGACCGGCGGTGCATTGCTCTTCAGCGATGTGGGTGAGTACCTGCTCGGATTACCTCGCCAAAGATCGGCGGCCTACGCCGCAGAGCCGATCAAGATCGGTATCCTCGATCCGCTATCGAGCCCCTATAAGACCTCGTCTATCCATGATGTCCATGGGGCCAATGTGGCGGTGGATCTTTTCAATAAACGCGGCGGTGTGTTGGGTCGGCAGGTCGTGATCGTAGAAGCGGACGATGCATCCAATCCGGACACGGCGCTGAAGGTCGCGACCAAGTTCATTAAGGAAGACCGTGTCGATGTGCTCATGGGTACCTTCAATGGTGACTGTGCCTTGACCGTCAGCGCCCTCGCACAGAAGGAAGACAAGCTGTTCATGGTGACGGGCGCCCATCTTCCTGAATTGACCGGAGCCGCGTGCAACTCACACACCTTCGTGTTCATGCCGAATGCCTCTATGATGTCACAGGCGGTCGTTCCACATCTGGTGAAGGCTTACGGCACCCGCTGGTACATGGTGACGACCGGCACATTGGACGGCAAAGCCATGTCCCAAGCTATGGTCACGGCCGGTCAGGCTCACGGGGTGGAATTTGTGGGTGAGACAGTGATGCCCTTCGATTCGACGGAGTTCACCTCGGCGCTGACAGCGGCAAGGGACAAGCATCCGACTCTCATTGTACTCAATCTCTATGGGTGGGACTTGGTTCATGCCTTGAAGGCCTACACGAAATTGGAATTGACGAAGGAGAAGATCGGCGTGGGTGGAATGATCGCGGGTGAACAAATTGGCCGTCCCCTCGGTTATGCCGACAATGCCGGCATCTGGGGGCTGATTTGGGACCCGAAGATCAACACCGACGGATCCAAACGGTTCATTCAGGGCGTGGTCGAGAAGTACAACCACACACCGACCTCACGCTGCTATCTTGGCTATGCCGCCATGACGCAGATTCTTGAAGCCATCCAGCGAGCCGGCACTACAGAGGCCCATGCGCTCATCAAGGCTCTGGAAGGGCATGAGTTCGACGGTCTGAAGGAAGGGCGATCCTACTTTCGGGCCTCCGACCATCAGCATGTGCAGGATGTGCTTGTGGGACAGGCTTACGGGAAGGAACTGGGGCTCGGCCACTATAAGATTCTGGCCACGGTTCCTGGTGACGGCATCGCGTCGAGCGTGCAGAGCCCTCCTTGCCGACTGTAAGAGCGACCGGCAACGATACGGGCCGGAGCCGCCACCTGTGCAGGCTTCCAGCCGAGAGCCGGGTCTAGTGAGAGGGGCCGAACGCTGCGAGCTGCGCACTGTTACGGGTTGTTTCAGGGGGCGCCGCGGCGACGGCGGGGCCTTGGACGATGACCAGTTCCAGTCGGCGGTTTTTCTGGCGGCCCTGTTCGGTGGCGTTTGAAGCGACTGGCTTCGAGTCGGCCAGGCCCACGGCCTTGGTCCTGTCGGCCGGCATTCCGCCGTTGATCAATGCCCGGCGGGCATTTTCTGCACGTGCCCAGGAGAGCGCTTTGTTGTCCGGGAAGGTTTTCTGCAGCGCTTTGTTGATCGCTTGATTATCCGTATGTCCTGCCACCTGTACGAACTTGTCCGAGAGCTGTCCCAACAGCGTGCCGATCCGCTTCAGCGTGGTCATACCTTCCGGCGTCAGCGCGGCATCACCTGGTGTGAACAGCCAGCTGGCTCCCAACGCAACGGTCAACCGGTTTCCGTCCTGTTTGACGGTGATGGCCCTGTGTTCCGCGTCGCCCGGCAGCACTTTGAGGAGTTCCTCCTTCATGGCGGCGACGCTTCCCTTTCGAGTATCCGATTGGGAGGTCGGTCCTTGTGTCGGAATGCCGTTGCGTCCATCATCTTTTCCGGTTGCGGTAGGCTTCTCAGGGGAGGCCTGTCCTGCCACCTCGCCGGGCGACGGTTTGGGCTGGCCGAGGTCTCTAGGGTGTGTGCCAGACTCGGACGAGACTGTCGCGCGGACGGCGGGGGGCACTCGCTGCGATTCGGCTCCCGAGCCGCTGTTCGCAGGCGGTTGTTCGGCAGGAGCGAGGCGTTGATTGGTGGAGTCCCCGCCCCGTTGTGCGTTGGCGAACTGGCCGCCTTTTTGTCGTGCGAGTAGTGCTCCGGTCTTTTCGTTCACCTGCTGTTCGAGGGCTGCGATGCGATGCCTCGCCTGATAGACTTCCGCGACCATGGCGTTGTATTGGGGAACCAACTTGCTCCGTTCTTTTTCCCGTTCCATGAGCCGAGAGCGAGTCGTGTCAAACGCCTGTTCTCGTTCCCTGAGCTGTTGATCGAGCGCAGCGACGCGGGTTTTCAAGGATCCGATCGTTGCGGTGGCGGTTTGCAGCTGGGCCGTGAGGCTGTCCCGCTCAGTGGTTCCGGCGCGAAGGGTGCGAAGGTCGTTGTCTTGACGGGCGACCTGTGTTTCCAGCTCCGTAATCCGCCGCCTGGCTCCCTCAAGATTGGCGACGACTGTCGCATGGGTCTGGAGGGCTGCCAGGTCCTTTTCTCGCGAAGCGATCTGTTGTTCGAGGGTCGTGATGCGCTGACGTGCCTGGTTCAATTCGCCGGTCGTGGCAATCAGTTGCCCGGTGAGTCTATCGCGTTCCGGGGCGAGCTTCCTCAGGTCGGCGAGGTCTTTTTCTCGCGACGCGATCTGTTGTTCGAGCGTCGCGACGCGTTGACGCGCCTGATTCAATTCGTTGGTCGCCGCAGCCAATTGTCCGGAGAGTCTGTCACGTTCAGGGGTGAGTTTCCTCAGGTCGGCGAGTTCGGCTTCTTTGGCGCTCAGTATTTGGTCATAGGACGCAGCGACCGGTTGGATCTCGCGATCCGCCAGCTTGCTTTCGAGGTCGCGATTGCGGTCATGGAATTCCCCCAACGTGACCAGCAACTGCTCCCGCTCCTGTTGAAGGGCCAGGAGTTTCGTCTCCACCGGTGATGGGTTCGATGCGATGGACTGAACCCGAGGGGTGGTTTCACATCCTGCGGCAAGGGAACCGAGAACAATGAGCGTCCATGTAGCTCGTCTCATAAGGTCTCTCCCTGGCAAAGGGGGGAAGGTGGCGCGGGCCGCACGGGGCCGACCGTCGTCCGGGAGAAGTCGAAGGGGTCAACGGGAGGGGACGATCGGGGCGACGCCGACGGATGTCGATCAGCCGGTTTGAGCAATGCGTGCCTAGCGACTCTGGTTAGAACAATGCCTGCCCCAAGAACATGGCGGGCACTCTAGCCTGTTCTTGAGGCAGATGCAAGGTCTGGGCTCGCGGCCCCCCGCTCGTTAGTGCTTGACGACGATTTCGACCCGGCGATTTTTTTGCCGTCCTTCGGCCGTCGAATTGCTGGCGATCGGCCGACTGTCGGCATGACCCAGGGCTTCAATCTTTTCCACGGCCATGCCGCCGTCGGTCAGCGCTTGCCGCGCGCTTTCGGCGCGCGCTTGGGAAAGTTCCAAATTGGTCGGGAACTTTTTGGCCAAGGCTCCCCGGATCGGCACGTTGTCCGTGTGGCCTGCCACATGGATCGTACGGTCGGGATATTGCTTCAGTACGCCGCCGATGCGGTGCAGGACGTCCACCCCTCCCGGCTTGAGCGTCGCTTCGCCGGAATCGAAGAGCAGCGTCGTGGCCAGGCCGAGGGTGAGCTGGTCGCCCAGCTGTTTCATGGTCACGTTGCCCTTCGCGACTTCGGCCTGGAGGAGTTTCGACAGGTCGTCTTTGGCCTGCGCGAGGGTGGTCTTCTGTTGATCAAGGGCGCCTTTCAGGCCGGCCATTTCCTGGTCTCTTCGCGCGAGTTCGCTGTCCAGGTCTGCGGCCCGTTGTTTGGCCGCCGCCAGGTCGGCCACGAGTTTTTCCCGTTCGCCCGCGGCGCCTTTCAATGCCGCCAGCTCGTGATCCCTGAGCTCCAATTGACGTTCGAGGTCGGCAATGCGTTGTTTCGCCGATGCGAGTTCGGAAGAGAGACGATCTCGATCGCCGGCGCTGCCCTTGAGGGCGGCAAGTTCCTGATCTTTCGAAGACAGTTGCCCTTGTAACGCGGCCAACTCCGCAGCGAGGCGGTCCTTGTCTCCGGCACTCGTCCGCAACGCGGCGAGTTCGCTGTCTTTGGCTGAGAGCTGGCGTTCGGTGTCGGACAGTTGGCCGGCCAACCGATCCTTGTCGCCCGCCGCGCTGCGAAGCGAGGATAATTCGCGATCGCGCTGGCCGATCTGAGATTCAAGTTCGCCGATGCGGGTCTTGGCCCGGTCGAGATCCCCCGTCAAGGAGGAGCGAAGCCGGTCCAGTTCCGCGTCACGCTCAGCGTTCTGGCGCTGCAGGTCGGCGATGGTGCCTTCTCGCGGATCCGGCTTCGGCGGAATCGGCCGTGCGACCGCCTTCATTTCATTCAGGGCCCTGCTGGCCGAGTCGTTGGGCGCATGGGGCGCCGCACAGGCTGCGGCAAGCAGCGCAGTCAGTACCATGGGAACGATACGAACGTCTTTCATGCGATCCTCCTTACATAACATCGAGGCCGTCGGTAGGTTTCTGACGGCCTCGATCACCGATGCGAACGAGTAGGTCAACGGCGTTGATTCTTCAAGAGATCCCGAATTTCCGTGAGCAACACTTCTTCCTTGGGCGGGGCGGGAAGCGGTCCGGGAGGGGCTTCTTTTTTGAAACGGTTCATTTGCTTGACCACCATGAAAATCACGAAGGCGAGAATCGTAAAATCGAGCACGGTTTGCAGGAAGACGCCGTAGTTGATGGTGGCTGCTCCGGCGGCTTTGGCCGCCGCCAACGATTTCCCCTTGGCCTCCTCGGTCAAGGGGATAAACAGACTCGAGAAGTCGACCTTGCCCAGCAGGAGGCCGAGGGGAGGCATCAAAATATCGCTGACGACGGACGACACGATTTTCCCGAACGCGCCGCCGATGATGACCCCCACGGCCATGTCGAGCACGTTGCCCTTCACGGCAAATTCTTTGAACTCACCCAGCATGCTCATCGTGTCTCCTCCTTGCTCGAACAGATTAAGTGCCCTGCCCGCCTTCCGCCCTACTGTTTGCGGCTGGTGTCGAAACTGTAGCCGAGTGTGATGAGGTACAGGTTGTCCGTATCCGAAATGCCTCGCGGCGGGTTTTTGTTGTACCGCAGCGTCCATTGAAACCCGCTCACCAAGCCGCCGAAGATCTTGAATCGCAACCCGGAGTCAGCCGTGATGTAGAGATCATTCGAATTGGCAATGGACTGAAAGCCTTCCTGAAAGTGGTACAACGAAACCTGGTCCCCGCCCCAGAGCGGCCAGTTCCATTTCACGGCCCAGCGTCCGCGGGTGCTGGTTTTGTCCGCCGCGATTTTGAAATCCTCGTTGAAATAGGCCGCGCCGGCTTCGGCATAGAGGGTCATATCCTTGAAGATGCCGGAAAGGTCGCCGCGATCAAGAAACTGGTAGCCTGGACCTGTCGCGAGTGCGGTTCGCAGTTTGAGGTCTTGGAACGTATCCTGTTCGAAATAGGAGGAGGCGAACCAATACAACCGTTTCGTCAGAAAGAAGTCAAGCTTGATGGTGCCCCGGCTGTTGCGGACGAGCAGGTTTCCGCGGTCGTCGCCGTATACGTAACGGCCCAGGATTGTGAGCCGCAACGATTCACCGCGAGCCGCGAATTCTCCGATCAGACTCGCGTTCCGAAGGTGGCTGTTCCCGGAGGCCTGGGAAAAGCCGGCTTGCAAACTGCCCGTATAGATGACCGACGGCTGATTCACGCCGATGACCGAATCGAGGGGGACCGCCATCGGGGTTCCGGTCGGCGCAGCCTTGAGCAGCACCATACCGGGCTCGCCGGCCTCGGCGGTGCCGACGATCACCGTGCCTTCCTTGAGACTGAACGGCACAGGGTGACTCACGACGATCTGCGCGATGTTCGGCCACATGACCTTGACGATGTCGTCACCGACCCCGAAAGCGGTCTTGATGTGGAGTTCGCCCGCGATCATGCCGAGGACGCGTCCATAAATCACGCTGCCGTCTTTCAGGGTCACGATGTCCGGTGCCGGCGCCGCGTCTGGCGCCGCCGGCGCATCGGCCGCGTGAACTCCCGCATGCAGCAGGACGAGAAGGATCATGGAGATCATCGAGATCATCGAGATCAGTGGTCGCTTCATTCGGGTTTCTGGCTCCTTTGCAACTTTCCGAACGGTGTGAATGTGGGTGCGTGCACGAAAATTCCGTGGTTGTATAAATGATTCTGCGTACGAGATCAACTCTCAGTGAGCGCAAGGACTTCTTTTCTTCCGTTTTGGTCCGCGCCGGTTTCCGACCTTCCGGCCTGGTAAAGCGGCACCGGCAGCCGCTTTCGATCGCCCTACGTACATGATGGTATGCACAGCTTTATCAGTAGCGGGAATGATGAGCGACCGGTGTGGTGGTCCGATCCACGGTGGAGATCCACGGGGGCGGAGTGGGGCAAAATGAGACGCCGCCAGGGAGGGAAATGCCGGTCTGTGTATCGTCGACCATGGATCACCTCGCTGAGTCGAATCTCCGCGGCGGCTTGTTTGCCCTCGGGGATGGGTTCACCCGCAGGATTCCTTTTAAGAGCGCGACGCGCAGCAGTTGGGCCATGTTGGATACGCGGAATTTTCTCATGAGGTTGGAGCGATGGGATTCGACGGTCTTGGTGGTGATGCCCAGCCGGGGTGCGATTTCCTGGGTGGTGAGCCCGGCCCAGATGAGGTCGAGGATTTCTCGCTCCCGCGCCGTCGGTTCCGCAGGACGTTCTGTTGTGCACGGTACCAATGTGCCCATGGAGGTCTCCTTCGTGAACTTTTCTTACGAGAGAATCCTTTTACAAAGAACATGCCGCTTCCATCGGCAGAGCATGGGGCCTGGTTTGTCGAGGAGTTAGGGTACGCATCAATCCGATATCCGGAGAGGCCTCGCGTCGATGAGACACGGCCCTTGTCTCAGGCTGTGTCATGAAGAGACAGTCGTCACAACCAGGGAGCCGGTGAATCGCAAGGACTAATCGGTGGGCAGGTCGAGGTTGGTGAGGCGTCGATAAAAGGTCGCCCGGCTCATACCCAGAGCGCGGGCTGCTTCAGTGCGATTTCCGTGCGCATGCCGAAGGGCGGCGAGGATGCGACTTCGCTCATCGGTTGGAAGTTCTGGGATCGGTGAAGTACTGAACGGTCTCTCGTTGCGGATCTCGATCGGGAGGTCGTCCGGTTCAAGGGTGTCGCCGGTACAGTGGATGATCGCACACTCGATGGCGCTTTTGAGTTCACGGACATTGCCCGGCCAGTGATAGTCGAGCAGCATGGCCAGAGCGGCGGGACTCGTCCGGCCGACCGCTTTTCCCATGGCGGTCTGTGCGTCGCTCAGAAATTTGGTCGCGAGCAGCGGGATATCTTCCTTCCGCTCACGTAGCGAGGGGAGGTGAATCCGGGCGACTCGGATTCGGTAGAACAGATCGGCTCGAAAGGCGCCTTTTGCAACATCCTGGTTCAAATCGTGGTGGGTTGCGGCCAATACCCGCACGTTCACCTTCCTGGGACGGGTTTCTCCCAGCCTGGTCACCTCTTTTTCCTGCAGCACTCGCAGGAGGCTGGTTTGCACATGGTGGGGAATGTCGCCGATTTCGTCCAGGAACAGGGTTCCACCGTGGGCCGCTTCGAACAGGCCTTGGTGGTCGTCGATCGCGCCGGTGAAGGCCCCCTTCCTATGCCCGAACAGTTGGCTTCCCAGAAGGGAATCCGTCAAGCCGGCACAATTGGCGGCGATAAACGGCCCATCTCGCCGGGAACTGGCATTGTGGAGCGCGCGCGCCACCAGTTCCTTTCCCGTTCCGGTGTCTCCATCGATCAGGACGGTCGCGTCCACCCCGGCGAGGTCCTGAATTTGCTGGTAGACCCGGACCATGCCGGGGCTTTTTCCGATAAGGTCGTGGAACCGCGCCTTCTCTTCCAGCAGACGTCGGAGTTGATGAACTTCGGTGCGGTCGTGCAACAGGAGCAGTTTCGTTTTCCCATCCCGCGGATCGTCCTGGACCTCTATATCGAGCCAGAGTCGGCGACCGCCCGGGGCCTCGATCGAGCAGGAGATCCGCTCACGACGCGCGTCGGGGGTTTGTATCTTGGTCTGCAAGGCCAGACGATCGGTTTTGGCCATATGCAAGAGCCTATCCCAGGACAGGAGGTGCGGGGCTGGTTCAGGAAGGTCCAGCAGGCGGGCAGCCCCGCGGCTGAGGAATCGGACCCTGCCTCCTTCGTCGATCAGCAGAATCGCCAGGCCGAGGTGCTGCAGGATTGCGAGCACGTCGTCCTTGACCAATTCCGTTTCTTCCAGCTTGGTGGTGAGTTCCTGTTGCGTCCGCCGGTGGCGTCGGTGCTCGTCATGCCGGTGCAGCATCTGTTCTCGCGCTGCTTGGAGCAACGTCCTCTGCTGGTCGTACTCGGCGACACCCTGTTGCAGCAGCAGGAGGTTGTGATGCCCATGGCGAAGGGCTGTGGCTTCCAGATGCCACGAATGGCCGGACGAATCCTCTTCCGTCCAGAACCCCGACCGGGCTGTGGCTCCCTCTTCCCGACACCAGGTCTCTGCAGCATCCGTCAGAAAGTTATGGAGCATGGGGGATTCCGCCCCGATCGTCACGTGGCCTGTCCGGGCCACCTGGGGATACAGGCTCAGGAACCAGGCTGGGGGCTGTCCGATGGGGCGAAAGCGACTCCCTCCCTCCTGTTCGAGGATGGCGACCTGGAATGACTTGAACAGGTCGGCGAAGAACGATGCCGGTTGAGGGTCTGGGACCTGATGGGCCATGGCAACGGCTGAACGTTAGACGGTTCCTCGCTCCTTGGCAAGGGCATGGGTGAGCGCGGCAAAGGCCTGCTCCACGCCCTGGCCGGTCTTGGCGCTTGCCGTAATCACCATCCATCCGCGCTGTGTCAGTTCAGCTAAATCTCGCTCCTCCACCTCCCATTCTGTCGAGAGGTCTGATTTGTTGACGATGACGACAAAGGGGACTGGGCCAAGGACGTCGGTGGCTGTCCGCTGCAGGTGCAGAGCGACCTCCAAGGTGTCTCGCCGCATCCCATCGATCACGAGGAGGTATCCGGAGGAGCCCCGTAGATACGACAGGCGAAGCTTTTGGAAATCATCCTCGCCATAGAGGTCCCAGATCACCAAGTTGACCGATCGGTCGCCCACCGCTACCGTCTTCTTATCGACCTTGACGCCGATGGTCGTCTGGTACTGTTCCGAGAAGAGGCTGGTGACGAACCGTTGGACGAGACTGGTTTTCCCCACCGCGAAGGCGCCCAACATGCAAATTTTCCGATCGAGCATCTGCGACTGCCTCAGGGGAACGGGGCGACGGTGATCTGAAAGGAGACCCGGCGGTCCAGGGCGTCATTCGTCGTCGAATGTCGAGAGAGGGCCGAAACTGTGCCGATGCCATCGGCACGGAACTTCACCCTGCCGAAGTCGCCGGGGCGCAGGGCGTCGAGCACAGCCTGGGCTCGGGCCTCGCTCAGCCGTTGGTTCGTTTCAGATTGGCCGAGGGCATCGGCTTGGCCGGTGATGTGAACCAGCACCGAGGTATCGACCATCCGCGCCAGACCGTCCACGCGACGGAGAACTTCCGCCAGATGCCGAACTTCACGGAGTTGATCGGTGGAAAGCGGCGCGCCGACTCCTGACTCGAACAGGATCCAGGCGCCTGTCACTTCTTGTGTCAGTTGGGTCAGGGTTTGAGAGATCGCGCCGCGGTCATCGTACAGGCTCACGCCGGGTATCAACCGTGCCAGGGCGCGGCTCTGCTGCAACCATTCCACAAGCGCCACACCGTCGGCGACGAGTCGAGAAGAGTCCATCGCCAACTGCAGACCGGCTGGAGGAGCCAGCAAGATTCTGGCTCGTTTCAGTACGAGGTCCGGATCGAGGGCATAGTAGGGACTCCAGGAGCCGACGACTCGGTCGGGACGCAAGCCGCTTTCTTGAAGCAGCGAGGCAGGATCGGCGGCCAGTGGATCCCGGAGACCGTTGACTCTCCAGCGACCCCCTTCGGTTCCAGTCGAGGTCACGACGAGACCCGGTTCGCTCCTGATCCGATCCAGGTACGCCTGCCACTGCTCTCGTTCCCGATAGGCCGAGAATCCCCAAATGGCCGCACCAGACAGGAGCCCCACGAGAAGCATCCAAACGAGAGGAGACATCGTTCGTGCGCGCGACTCAAATTGTGCCTGTAAACAATCCTCCAGGAGCGGTTTCGCGCCGGTAAAGGACGACGCATCGCCGACGAAGGCTGCCAGCGCCTCCTGGCGTTCCCTGTGCAGGCGATCCAATGTCTCCTGCAGGTGCAGGCGCAGGGATTCCGGAGGAGTCCCGCGAATGACGGCGGCGAGGATGGCCGCCGATCCCTGTTCGATCCAGACCGTGAGCTCGCCGACCTGCAGGGTGTTCAAGGATTCGCCGGGAGCGGCGCCGAAGGAATCCTGCACGAAGCTGCGAATGGCGGACAACATGCCGGAGACGAGCGTCTGGTCCTGCACGGCCACCGACTCGCCGGCTGCATGGGCGAGGAGCAGACCGGAATCCTTGTGGATGAGGAACACCTGCTCGATTCGGTAGAGGAGCGTGTGGAGCAACACGATTTCGGCAAACGGCTTGCCGGTACGGAACGATTCGAAGCGCCACCGCAGGCTTCGAATGGACAGGCTGTGTTCGACGGTTTGATTGAGGGACTGCACCATGCTGCGGAGCGCGTTGGCGATGGCTTGGCGGATGGCCGGCATCATGATCGGGGCGATGGCCTCCGCAATCATGTGCGGCCGTTTTCTGACGGACCGGCTCAGTGCATCCGACACGTGGGGGGTGAGGGCCTGCGTGAGTTGTGTGTCCCCCTCGCCGCGCAGCTCGATCGCATCCGGCAGGACTCGACTGAGGTTCCGCGCCGTGAGGTCGATACGTTCGACCTGTTCCTGCAACCGTTCCAGACGTGATTGTTCGGGAGCCAGCAGAAGACTGCGCAGCTCCGAATAATCGTCCCCTCCTGAAGGCGTCTGGTCTTGAGGCGAGCGTGCCATCCTGTTTCCGGATTCAGGCTGTCCGGTGCATGGCTTTGAAGCGGAGCCTGCCGGGAGGTTCGTGACGGGCGAGGCTCCGGGCGACGTTATCGATTCGACGCGGAATCGTCATCCGAGAGCCTCTGTGAGAGTGCCTGAAACAGCGCGGCAAGGGAGGCTCGATCGGTTTTTTGAGCGGACAGGCGCTGAACGGCCGTTTCGACTGCCGCAGAAAGTTCCGCATGTTTGTGACCGAAGTCTTCCCGGAGTGCGGTCGCTTCCGACTGCAGGTCGGTTCGAAGCTTTCGATGGGCCTGCTCGCTCTGGTCTTCCAGTTGGGCGGTACTGGACTGGAGGACTCCTGTCAATGACTCCAACTCCTTGGTCACCTGGTCGACGCTCGTGGCGCGGGTGTGCTGCTCGTTGGCCAGATGGGCGGTCAGGGTTTCGACTTCTGTCCGAATGTGTTGCTCCAGCTGGTCAAACCGTTGCTTGAGATCGTTCCGCAACTGGGCGGCTTCCGCCAACAGTTGCGCTTCGAGTCTGGTGAATCGTCGCTCGTGGTCGCGTACTTGAGCCCCAAAGAGGATGTCGCGGATCTTGTCGAGGTTCTTTCCCTCGGAAGAACCTTCGATGGGAGATGCGTCGGCGACCTGTTCGGCGAGGCTGTCTCCGGCCTGTTGACCGTGACTGAGATTCGCGGAGCTGCTCATGACCAATCTCCCTCAACAGAGTGGGGTAAGCTTGGAAAGCGATGGATGATAGCACCTTCTTGTGGACAGCAACAAGAAAACAGGGGTCGGGTAGGCTGTCGTACGTAGTACGACAAGCGGGCAGCCGCGATCAGGTTTGGGTCAGCAAGCGCACTTCCTGCTGTGGGAAGGGGATGTCGATACCCTCTTGCCGGAACTGTTCGAGAATCGCCTGATTGATTTCCGCTTGAGCAGAACCGACGTGAGCGACCGCCACCCAGGGACGAACGGAAATCATGACGGCGGAATCCCCAAAACTCACGACCCCGACCACCGGCGCCGGCTCTCTCAGGACCTGCGGATGCCGCTCCAGGAGTTCGCGAAGAATCCGCAGGGTCTTCGGGATATCGGTCCGATAGGACACGCCGACGGACAAATCGAGTTGCCGCACCGATCCAAAATTGTGGAGGATTTCGCCGACGACTTTTCGATTGGGAATGACGATGCGGGAACGGTCCGGATGCAGGAGGGTGGTGGTGAAGATATCGATCTTCGCGACGTCGCCGTGGACGCCCAGCAGCGCCACATGTTCCCCGACCCGGTAGGGTTTCGTGAAGATAATCGACAGACCGGCTACCACATTGCTCAAGACGCCTTGCAGGGCGAGGCCCACGCCGAGTCCTGCCACCCCGAGTCCTGCGATCAGCGGGGCGATTTGCAGGCCGAGCTGATCCAGCGCGATGAGGAGACCCAGGATGACCACCAGGGCCTTGACGAGACGCAGGAACAGGAGGCGCAGGGGCGGCTCGAGATCCTGCTGATTGAGCCATCGTTCGAAGAGCCGGCCGACCGATTTGGCGGCGAACAGGGCGACAATGAAGACGACGACGGCTCCCATGATCCGGAAGCCGTACTGCACGATATATTGAGTGACCAGGTTCGCCAACGACATGGTGCCTCCCGTGGCTGTTACCGTCCGAGCAACCCCTTCAGCAGGTCCTTGCCCTGTTGTTTGAGATCATCCGGTTTCGCGGAACCCTTCAGGATGTCCCCGATGGCGCCCTTGACCTTTTCCTTGACCTGCTCCTGCACCTTTCCGGCAAACATTTTGGTGTCGAGCCCGTAGGCGGGGGATTGTGTGCTCCCGGTAATGAGCAACGGGAGCGAGAGGCGGCCACCGGACATGGCGACCTTGGCGATCGGCGACCCCGCGGCAATTTTCTGGCTTAAGGCTTGGGAGAGGGTCAGGTTCAGTTTCATGTTGAGGGACTGATCGAGGCCGATCGTGCCGCCGCCCGTCGCCTGAAAATCATGGCTGTCCATGAGGAGCCGTTGGACGGCGATCAGCCCCTGCTTGATGGCGAACTCGCTTTCGATCGTAGAAAAGGCCGTGGTCTTGACGTTCTCCAGCGAGACCCCGACCACCTTGAGCAACGTGGCCACCTCCTGGAGCAGATTGATCCCTTCGATCTTGCCATCCTTCACCGCCACGCGACCGGTTCCGGCGAGTGCCTTCACGAGGTCGGGCTGGGTGAATCCGCGTCCGGCCAACGCCAGCTCTGCTCCGGCCGTGCCGCTGATGGAAACCTGGTCGGTGCCGACGGCCTGGAGGGCCGGTCCGAGTTGGAGGCCTTGCAGAGAAACCTTGCCGCTGAAGGGCGGCGCCGGGGTTCCGAGGCCGAGGGTCCCTTGCGTGCGCAGGAATCCGCCGAAGAGTTGGAGCGACAGATTGTTGAGGCGCGCCTCCTGCCCCTTCATCTCCGCCGTGGCCTGGAGGTCCTTGATCTCCACCGGCTTTTTCAGCGGAAGTGCGACAGGAAGGTCGGCGGTGTTGACGAGTTTTGAGCCGACCGTGACCTTGGCCAGCCCGCCCAGGACCGACCCCTTCACATCGAGACGCGAGCTGCCCATGGACACGATCAGCCCAAGGTCCGGGACCTCCGCCAGTTCAAGGGGCGCGGCTCCTTCCTTGGGCGGATACTTGGTGCGCAGGCTCACATGCAGGTCTTTCAGCTCGACCGGTTTGGTGAGGGCGACTGCAACCGGCAGGTCCGATGAATTGATGCCGGCCGACGCAGCCGTCAGATTCGCCGTGCCTTTGGCCGCGGTGCCTTTCACATTGACGGCGGAGCCGCCCATCACCACAGTCAGGCCAAGATCGGTTACATCGACCTGGTTGGCGGGAGGGCTGTCGGGCTGCAGTGGGTATGGGGCATGGAGGCTGAGGTGCAGGTCCTTCACCTGGACCGGCTTCGTCAATGGGAGCTTCACGGGCAGATCGGCCGAGTCGATCTGTAGCGCGGTGAGGGTGGCGTCCAGACTTCCGCCTACGGCGCGACCCTTGAGGTTCACTGCGATCTTGCCCGCGCCGAGGTTGAAGGTGAACGATTTGATGTCGAGGGTTTCCACGAGCGGTCCGAACGTCCCATCGAGTCGCACCGGAAGGTTATGGGGCTGTACTGTCGCCCCTAGGTGCACGATGGGGTTCTCCCCGAGGTGGACCGAGGTGAGCAGAAACTCGAGGTCGTTGACGGTGTATTCGGTCGGTTTCTGGGTGGACTCGTCGCGATAGGTCAATTTTCCTCCGTCGATCGATACCCGATCCACGGCAAAGAGCGCCAGGGCTTGGAGCGGACTGCCGGCCGGCTGTCCTGGCGCCTCCGGTTTCGAGGGAACTGGTGGAGCCGGAGCTTTTGAGCCGAGAGTGGAGACGTTCAATTGGCCCTGGGCGTTTTTCAGGACAGTGATGACCGGGTCGCGCAGGGTGATCTCCTCCACATCGACCTTGCCCCCAAGCAGTGGAAGAAGTTTCACGCCGACATCCAGTGAGGACAGGGAGGCGAAGGGGCCGGAGCGGAAGGCCGGATCGTCCTGGACGAGAAATCCGCCGATACGGGCGCCGATGCGCGGCCAGATGGTGAGGCGGATGTCCTTGAGTTCGACTTTGCGGTTCAGCGCCTCTTCGATCAACGGGCGGTACCGGTCCTGATACCTGTTCAGATCGATGAGGAACGGCAAGGCGACGATCAGGATGATGAGCAACAGGATGACCACACCGATCCCGATCAGGATTTTCATCGCGTCCCTCCGCTGAAGATGGTTCCGCAGTATAGGAATGCGCGCAAGGTGGGTCAATGGCCGTGCGGCGACTGCTTGCGTTCCAAAGAGCTTGCCTTGCCGCTCAAAAACCTGCGTGATAAGATGCCGTCCCTTGAAGTCGTGCGATGAAGTCGTCCGATCGCGGAGAGGTGCGAGAGTGGACGAATCGACATGCTTGGAAAGCATGCGTCCCGGCAACGG
Organism: Nitrospira sp.; assembly: GCA_030123565.1. Classification (NCBI taxonomy): domain Bacteria; kingdom Pseudomonadati; phylum Nitrospirota; class Nitrospiria; order Nitrospirales; family Nitrospiraceae; genus Nitrospira; species Nitrospira sp. Next base: position 4,033,024 of record CP126122.1, read on the forward strand.
GACCGTGGGTTCGAATCCCACCCTCTCCGCCAAACAGAGCTTGCTCGACCGCGAGCCATCCGATGATTCTTGGCGAGCGGAGAAGACCCTCTTGTGATAGGGGCCGGGCCCTGTGCAACAGAACCCTGTGAACCCCGCCAGGTCCGGAAGGAAGCAACGGTAAGCGGTCCGTTCTGTGTGCCGCAGGATCACCTGGCCCCGCTAACTTCAAAATGAGAAATGATGAATGTGGAATGTTGAATTGACGGACGCGGACGAACAGAAATTCCTCACTTCTCATTCCTAATTCATCATTGGGAGCACCGCGACGTTGGATTATCAGGTCTCAGCCCGCAAATACCGGCCGGGGACGTTCGATGATGTGATCGGGCAGGGCCACGTCGTGCAGACGTTGATGAACTCGATCGCCACGAAACGGATCGCCCACGCCTTTCTGTTCTCCGGCACGCGCGGCGTCGGCAAGACGACGGTGGCGCGGATCTTGGCCAAGGCGCTCAATTGCGAACAGGGACCGACGGGAACGCCCTGCAACACCTGTGCGAATTGTGTGGAGATTACGCAGGGGACGTCGGTCGATGTGGTCGAGATCGACGGGGCGTCGAACACCGGCGTCGACGATGTCCGCGAAATTCGCGAGAACGTCAAATTCACTCCATTCCGGGGGCAGTATCGGGTCTACATCATCGACGAAGTGCACATGCTCTCCAACTCGGCGTTCAATGCGTTGTTGAAGACGCTGGAGGAGCCTCCCGCTCACGTTGTGTTCATCTTCGCGACGACGGAAATTCATAAGATTCCCGCCACCATCCTTTCGCGCTGCCAACATTACAACTTCCGCCGCATCTCCAAAGCCGAGATTGCGCGGCGGCTTCGCCATGTCGCAGAGCAAGACGGGCTGACCATCGAGGACCGCAGTCTGATGGCCCTGGCGCGCGCCAGCGAAGGCAGCATGCGGGATGGGCTCAGTCTGCTGGATCAAATCATTGCGTTCGGCGGCAAGGCGATTCGCCATCAGGATCTCGAAACCCTGCTGGGCGCGGTGCCTCAGGAGCGGGTGCGGGCCATGGTCGAGGCGGTGATCGAACAGGATAGTCCCAAGGCATTGCAGGTGATCGCCGGGTTGTTGGATCAAGGCCATGATCTGCGCGCCTACTGCGCCGACCTGGTGGAGTATGTGCGGAACATGCTGGTGGCGGCGGTGGTGCCGTCAGGACCGGAATTGCGCGGGCTCATCGAGGCGTCGGAAGAAGATCTGACTCAGCTGGCCGACGATGCGCAGCGGTTCACCGTCGAGCAACTACAAGAATTGTTTCGGCTCTGTGCGGCGGCAGAAGACAGTTTGCGGACGAGCGTCCATCCGCGATTTGTGTTGGAAACGGCGGCGGTGCGAGCCACCCGCCTCTTGCGAGCTTCCGATGGTCCGGCGGCATCGATCGGCCTGGCTTCTCAACCGGGTGCAGCTGCCTCCACCGGCCGAGGGAGCGCCCAATCGCAAGCCTCTTCGCAGTCGCCTGACCGGCCGGCGCAACCGGGTGCGATGAGGGGCGACAGCCCCAAGGGAAACCAAGAGGCCGGGAAGAAGGCCCCTGCCGTGAGCGGCGGGCCGGCAAGGGCTCCATCAGTCGTTCGCCCTCCTGAAGCAGCCGCCCCTGGCAAGATTCCAGCGCCCCGGACGGTGCCTCCGTCGATCGCCCCGCTTCCATCTGAGCCGGTTCGGCAGGAACGTGAGGCGACGTCCCCTTCCGAGGTATCGCCTGCTGCAGTAGACGTGAACTGGGAGCAATTCCAAGAGGCAGTGACGGCGAATCATCCGAATATCGCGCCGTTTCTTGAAATGGGACGGTTGGTCGGGATGGAAGGGTCGTTGATCACGTTGGGGTTTGCCAAGCAAGCGACTACAGCGCGATCGATGCTGGAAAAGGAAGACAATCTTCGAGCGTTGGCGACGCTTGGGGAACGGCTCTATGGTTGTCCGTTACGAATCAGAATCGTCGAGGTCGCGGAACAGGAACCGGGGAGCGCCCCCACGATGAAGCAGCTGCGGGTTGCGAAGGAGCAAGAGCAACGCCTGATCTTGACCCAGCGGGCCAAGGCTCATCCCCTGGTCAAACAAGCCCTGGAGATGTTCGGCGGAGACCTGGCGGAGGTTCGGACGACCGCTCCGGTGCAGGAGGTGCAGGAATGAAGAATCCGTTTGGAAACATGTCCAACATTTTGAAACAGGCTCAGGCCATGCAGGAACAGATGGCCAAGGTTCAGGAACAGGCGGCGGCCAAGACCGTGTCAGGAACCGCAGGCGGCGGGATCGTGACGGTGACGGTCAATGGAGCCATGGACCTGTTGAGCGTGAAGATCGATCCGGAGGTCGTGAAGGCCGGCGATGTCGATATGCTGCAGGATTTGGTGGTCGCCGCCGGCAACGATGCGCTGAAAAAGTCGCGCGAGATGATGGCTGAGGAAATGAAGGCCGTGACCGGCGGGATGAAGATTCCCGGCCTCTTTTGACGCCGGCTGGTCGATCGCTCCGGCTGGGCGGCCCGGTGGAGCTACCGGTGGATGTACAGCATGAGTGTTGATCAGCAAGGACTGTTGGCGAAGCTGGTGCGAGAACTCGTGCGATTGCCCGGCATCGGGCAAAAAAGCGCGCAGCGGCTGGCCTTTCATTTGTTGAAGGCGGAACGGGACGATGCTTTGCGCTTGGCCGAGGCGATTCAGGCCGTGAAGGACGGGTTGTCGTTTTGTCGCCAATGCCGCAATATCGCCGAAGGGGAACTCTGCGAGTTCTGCCGGGACCAAAAGCGGGATCGGAGCAAGATCCTCGTGGTCGAGGAACCGAGCACGCTCTATGCCATCGAACGGGCCGGGGGGTATCGAGGCCTGTATCACGTCCTGCTCGGGACCCTGTCGCCTCTGGATGGCGTCGGGCCCTCGGACATTCGTGCCGAGGAATTGCTCGACCGGGTCAAGGCGGGAGGAGTGGAAGAGGTCATCGTCGCCACCAACCCCACCATCGAGGGCGAAGCGACCGCCATCTATTTGACCAGGTTGCTGAAGCCGCACCACGTGCGGGTCTCTCGGATTGCCTATGGAATTCCCGTCGGAATGGACATCGAGTACGCGGACGAAGTCACCCTTGTGAAGTCGATCGAAGGCAGGCGGGATCTCTGAAGCAAGCATCAGGTTTCAAGGGGAGATCAGAGCGGGAACGTCGGCCGCGGTCCTGCGAGGGCGTATCGGAGGAGAATCATTGACCCCCTTCATTTGAGACTGGTATAGTGAAATTTCCTTGTACGGTCTGGGGTGAGATCGAGTAGTCGATGAAGACTCCTGCGAAGAAGACCACGACAGAGCGACGGAAGCCCGCCAAGCCGAATGGGGTGAAATATCCCGACATCTTGCGGGACCTTGAGGGCCAACGCGCGGCAATTTTGGCGGAAGCCGGAGTGGTGTTGACGAATCCGACCGGTTTGGAAATTTTTCCGGACGTGAGCGACCAGGCTTCAGCCGAGGCAGACCAACACTTTTCTTTTCGTATTCGAGAGCGGGAACGGAAACTGCTCAAAAAGATCGACGAAGCGCTGAATCGCCTCGCAACACAGACCTACGGCATTTGCGAGCGCTGCAACGGCGATATCCCCTACAAGCGCCTGAAAGCTCGTCCGGTCACCACGCTCTGTATCGAGTGCAAGACAAATCAGGAAGAAGAAGAGAAGTCTCGCCGTTGATCCCACTGTTTCTGCCGTCTACCCGTCCTAGTGTTTCAGCTCTTTCACACGTTTCTTGGCCAAGGCCGAGCGATCCTCCTCTTCCGGATCTCCCTCAACGATCGCCAGGTAGGTTTCGTATTCGGTGATGGCGCGACGGGGATTGTCACGTTCGATCGTTTCGGCCAGGTTGAACCGCGCCCTGGCATAGTTGGGGCGCAGCGACACGGCTTTCTCGAACGACGCGAGCGCGTTCTTCCTGTCGCCGAGTTTGGCGTAGACGGCGCCCAGGTTGTTCACGACTTCGGGTGTGTTGGGACGCAGCGTGAGCGATTGCAGCATTTCAGCCTTGGCCTTCTCCAGGTTGCCGGCGGCTTCCCATGACACGCCCAATCGATGGTGCAACTCGGCCTGCCAGACCTTGTTCGTGAAGCCGCTGGTCGCTGCCTTCTGATATGCATCGAGCGCGACCTTATCGTTCTTGGTCCCGCAATAGGCAAGCTGCGCCGTCTGGCCGCGGGCGAACTGTTGAAGGGATGAAAACGGCTCCTTGTCTTCCGCCCCCTGCCTGTCGAGGTGTTGTCCGCCTGGTTGCTGACCGGTCTGGCGGAGGCGGTCAAGAAATTCTTTGCGGTAGGGAGAAAACAGTTTCACGTAGGGATCGATCGTAAAGGAGGCTTCGAGGAGGCGCGGAGCGGATCGGTCGCCCAGCACAAGATACCGGGTCGTGGTTTTTTCGTCCCCCGTGTCGTAGAGGAGGCTGGTCTCCATATTTTGTCGATCGGCCAGTTGCGCGACCGTCAGGTAGAACTCCAGGCTTGGTTTGAGCTGGGAAAGGGTATAGCGGAGCGTTTTATAGGGTGCGAGATCGAGCCCGGAGCGAAAGACGAACAATGTCCCGACCAATGTGCCGTCCTCGTCGAAGAAGTACGACTCCTCACCCTTGGAGAGACTCTGCTCCGGCGGGATTCGAAGTTCCTCGCCGCTGCCCCACGCTTGGGTGCTGGGAACGACCGAGGGGTGCTTCTCAAGGAAAGTTGCGCGTGAATCGCAGAGTTTTGTGGCCCTCAGCAGGTCGAGGTCGCTTTCCGAGGGCGGCAGCGGTGGGCGTGGCGGCGGCGGAGTCTCACAGCCGGCCCACAGTAGGCAGAGGGTGCAGAGTACGGACAGCAGGGATCGCCGACGATGCATGGTCTGAATTCCAGGTCCCATTCCAAGGTAGCGAATGGGGCTGAGCATACCTTAAACGGCGAATCAGATGCGAATGGCAGTGTGTGGAGGGCAGGAAGGAGAAGGTCCTCCCTCACCGGCCGGAGTTGTCCTGGCCGGTGAGGCATCGGACGAGATTATCGACGCTGCGAATCGATCATGGAGTCTTCGGCGGTATACCCGAAGAGATAGGGGGCGTGACGGCCGATGGCATACAGCGGGCGGTTCACGGTGTAGTCAACGACCTGACCGACCGGGTGAAGGATGAATCCCATCCAGCGGTAAGGGTTGTCGTTGGCCTGCGCCGCAGCGGCAGGATCGGAATAGACCAGCGAGGTACTGTCCATCGCACTATAAATGCTGAGCGGCGCATTGTAGGTTTGATCTTGCATGGTCGCTTGATTGGCGCTCGAACAGCCGGTCGTCATCACAAGTCCCAATATGATCGTTGCCACAGTCCCGCGCATACAATTCCTCTCTTTCTTCTGTAGGAACATTCGAAAAGACGAAGCCTGTTCCTCGTGAGAAAAGTCTAGCGCAGGGTGTCTATTCTGTCCAGTCGAGGGTTGCCTCCGGCCTTGCAGAGGATGAGAGAGTAGGGAGGTGTTATAGAAATGGAAAGGTGCTGTCGAGGGTTTGGAAGGATGGTGGGCGATACTGGTATCGAACCAGTGGCCTCTTCCGTGTGAAGGAAGCGCTCTCCCCCTGAGCTAATCGCCCACGCGGCCAGAGTCTACCATGGTCCTGCGAAACGGAGCAACAAACCCATGGGGTTTCCTGTATCCTTGCGCCCGGTCGCCGTTCTTCAATGTGTCGCGCTGCCGAGTGATTTCTCTCGGCTGGGCCGGCCGTTTCTTGACATCGAGAAAAGACGATTCTTACAATGGGCTTCCTTCCACATTTCAAAGGCTTCCCATCCATGCGTGAAGACATTGTGATCATCGGCGGCGGCTTGGCTGGCTCGGAAGCGGCCTGGCAAGCGGCCAATCGTGGGGCCAAGGTGACCCTCTACGAAATGCGACCGAAAGAGATGACCAAGGCCCATAAGACCGGGGATTTGGCGGAATTAGTGTGCTCGAATTCCCTCGGGTCGGCCGACCCCCTCAACGCCCCCGGTATTTTGAAGGGTGAGATGCGCCGCTTGAATTCCCTGATCATTCGCGCGGCGGAGCAAGCGCGCGTGCCGGCCGGCTCGGCGTTGGCGGTGGATCGCGGGCAGTTCGCCCGTGCCATCACGCAGGCATTGGAAGGCCATCCCAATATTCGGATCCTTCGCGAAGAGGTGACGGAGATCCCGCAGGATGCCGTCAGCATCGTTGCGACAGGCCCCTTGACCTCCGAGAAGTTGTCGAAGGCCATCAGCGACCTGACGCACGAACGGCATCTGTATTTCTTTGACGCGATTTCTCCCATCATCGATGCCGATTCCATCAACATGGACATCGTCTATCGAGCCTCGCGGTACGGCAAGGGGGGCGATGACTACCTGAATTGTCCATTGGATGAAGCGGCCTATCATGCCTTGTACGAGGCGATGCTGGCGGCGGAGAAGGTTCAGCCGAAAGAATTTGAAAAGATCGCCTATTTCGAAAGTTGCATTCCGATCGAGGTCATGGCCGAGCGGGGTCGGGAGACCATGCAGTTCGGGCCGCTGAAGCCCGTTGGGTTGGAACATCCGAAGACAGGCCTGCGTCCCTATGCAGTGGTCCAATTGCGCACGGAGAATGTGCATGGGACCTGCTACAACATGGTCGGGTTCCAGACCAAGCTGACTTACCCGGAGCAGCGCCGGGTCTTTCGCATGATTCCGGGGTTGGAACAGGCCGAGTTCCTGCGATTCGGCAGCCTGCATCGCAATACGTTCATCAATTCGCCGCAACTCCTGCGCGACACGTTGCAACTCAAGTCTCGAGGGACCGTCTTCTTTGCGGGGCAATTGGTCGGTGTGGAAGGCTACACGGAATCCGCCGCCATGGGGGGGCTGGCCGGCATCAATGCCGCTCGAAGCCTGACCGGTGAGCCTCTCGTGACCCCGCCGCCGACCAGCGCCCATGGTTGTCTGATGGCGCATATCACCAAGAGCGATCCGGCGCACTTTCAGCCGATGAATACGAATTTCGGCCTGTTCCCACCGGTCCCGGCCAAGACGCGCGACAAGGAGCAGAAGCGGCGTCTCATCCAACAACGAGCCGTTGAGGATTTTGACGCATGGATCGTGCAATCCGGGCTTTCTTAGAAGCCTTGGCCGTTCAGCAGGGCGCCTCACCCCAAACGATTCGTGCCTATAGGTCAGACTTGGCGCAGTTCCAGGCCTTCGCCCAGGAGTCCCTGAAGCATCGCGGGCCGTTGGTTCCCGAATCGGTGGAGCCGGCGTTGATCCGTGAGTTCCTCGCCGCCCGCGATCGTGAGGGCGACAAGAAGCCTTCCTTGGCGAGGAAACTGGCCTGTCTGCGCAGCTTCTTCCGGTACCTGGTTCGCGCCGGTCAACTGACGGTCAACCCGGCGGAGGAGGTGCGGGCGCCGAAATTGCCCAAACATCTTCCCTCCGTCCTCACGAAGGAGGATGCCGGAGCCTTGATGGAATTTCCCATCGGTCAGGGGCGGGGCTCCTTGCGCGATCGGGCGATCCTGGAAACCCTCTATTCGACGGGGGCGCGGGTCAGCGAATTGGTCGGCATGAATTGCGACGACATCAGTCGCAGCGAAGGGGTCGTGCTGGTGCGAGGCAAGGGAGGCAAGGAACGCATCGTTCCACTCGGCAGCCTGGCCCTCGACGCCATTGACGCCTACCATGCGCAGGTTCCGAATGTGGCGGATCCTTCCTCTCATCGACTGTTAGGAACGACGGCCGTTTTCCGCAACAGCCGTGGCGGGCGATTGACCACCAGGACCATTGCGCGCATCGTGGCCAAATATTCCCGCCGGCTGACCGGCGGGACGATTCACCCCCATACCCTGCGCCATTCGTTCGCGACGCATCTGCTGGATGGAGGGGCCGACTTGCGGGCGATCCAGGAAATGTTGGGGCATGCCTCGCTCAGTACCACGCAAAAATACACCCACCTGGCGACGGACCAACTACTCGCACTGTACGACCGCACCCATCCCCGTGCAGTGAGCGCGATGGAGGCCAAGGGGGTTTCCAAGCAGAAGGGTTCGACATGAAAATTCGATCCACGACGGTGCTCTGTGTGAGGCGAGGCAGCCAGGTGACGATGGGCTGCGACGGGCAGGTCACGGTCGGCACCACGGTGATGAAGCACAACGCCAAGAAAATGCGGCGCATGCATGGAGATGCCGTGCTGGCAGGCTTTGCCGGGGCGACGGCAGACGCCTTCACCCTGTTCGAAAAGTTCGAGGCCAAGTTGGCGGAGTATCGCGGCAACCTGACCAGGGCCGCCGTGGAACTGGCGAAAGATTGGCGGACCGATCGCGTATTGCGGCGGCTGGAGGCGCTGTTGGCCGTCGCCGATCTCGACCACTCCTTCATTATTTCCGGAACGGGAGATGTAGTCGAGCCGGAAGACGGCATCCTGGCGATCGGATCCGGAGGCCCCTATGCATTGGCCGCCGCGCGGGCCTTGCTGGGACATTCCGAACTGGCCGCCGAGCACGTGGTCAGGGAATCGCTGACGATCGCCGGCGGGATCGACATTTATACCAACCAACAGATTGTCATCGAATCGCTCTCACGTTAGGATCAGCCGCCATGACGACCGACCCCACGCCCCGCCCGCTCAACGTGAACAGTTTGACGCCCCGGCAGATCGTCGAAGCGCTGGATCGGTATGTGATCGGCCAGCAGGATGCCAAGCGCATGGTGGCGATTGCGCTCCGTAATCGCTGGCGCCGCCAGCAACTCGCTCCCGAGTTGCGTGATGAGGTGATGCCGAAGAACATCATCATGATCGGGCCGACCGGCGTGGGGAAGACGGAAATCGCCAGGCGGCTGGCGAAGCTCGCCGAGGCGCCGTTCATCAAGGTCGAGGCCTCGAAATTCACCGAGGTCGGCTATGTCGGGCGGGATGTGGAATCGATCATTCGCGACCTGACCGAGCTGGCGATCAATCTGGTGAAGACGAAACATCTGGAGGATGTCCAAGAGAAGGCCTCGCGGCTCGGGGAGGAACGGCTCCTCGATCTCCTGCTGCCCGGCGCGTCCCCGCGTTCCGCTCCGACCGGATTCGATTACGCGACGCAGCGCACCGACGCTCCGGAGGCGGCGGAATCGCCCGATGCCACCAGATCCAAACTCCGACTGCAACTGCGGGAAGGCAAGCTGGATCAGCGATCCGTGGAAGTGGAGGTGAAGGAACGGGCGTTGCCGTTGGGGCTGATTTCCAACGCGGGAGGCATGGAGGAACTGGAAGGAAATTTGCGCGACATGCTGGGCGGCATGTTTCAAGGGAAGAAAAAGAAGCGGCTGATGAAGGTGCCTGAGGCGCTGAAACACCTCACCCAGGAAGAGGCACAGAAACTCATCGACATGGACGAGGTGGTCCGGGAAGCCATCACGAAGGTCGAGCAGACCGGCATTGTTTTTCTGGACGAGATCGACAAGATCGCCGGTCGCGAGCGCACGATGGGGCCGGATGTATCGCGTGAAGGGGTGCAGCGAGACCTGCTGCCGATCGTGGAAGGCTCCACCGTCAGCACCAAACATGGCGCCGTCCAGACGGACCATATTCTCTTCATCGCCGCCGGCGCGTTTCATGTCGCCAAACCGTCGGATTTGATTCCCGAACTCCAGGGGCGCTTTCCCATCCGCGTCGAGCTGGCGCCCCTCACTAAAGAAGATTTCGTACGCATCCTGACCGAGCCGCGCGGGTCACTGGTCCGCCAATATCACGCGTTGATGGCGACGGAGGGCCTCACGGTCGAATTTACGGATGAGGGGTTGGCGGAGATCGCGGCGACCGCGGTGCAGGTCAACGAGCGCACGGAAAATATCGGGGCCCGGCGTCTCTTTACGATCATGGAGCGGTTGCTCGAACAGGTGTCGTTCGACGGACCGGAGATGCGCGAGAAGACCGTCGTCGTGGATGCGGCCTATGTGCGGGAACGTCTGCAGAACATCGTGAAGGATCAAGACCTGAGTCGGTATATTTTGTGAGCGGCAGGCCGGCGAGAGCGAGGAGCGAACGATGAACAAACTGATCAAGAAAGCCGACGTGCTCATCGAGGCCTTGCCGTACATCCGCACTTTCAAGGGCAAGACCGTCGTGATCAAATACGGGGGGCATGCGATGACCGATGCCTCGCTCAAGGCGCGGTTCGCGCAGAACGTCGTCCTGTTGAAATACGTCGGGTTGAATCCGGTCATCGTGCACGGCGGCGGTCCTCAAATCGACCAGATGTTGGATCGGTTGGGCATGGAGGCGAAATTTCGCCATGGGGTGCGGGTGACTGATGCCGCCACGATGGAGATCGTGGAGATGGTGCTGGCCGGCCGGATCAATATGGAAATCGTCGATCTCCTGAACCGGCACGGCGGACAGGCGGTCGGGCTCAGCGGCAAGGACGGCGGGTTGATGTTGACCAAGCCCTTGACGGCGAAGGCCTGGGCGGAGAGCATCGAAAAGGATATCGATGCCGGCGAAACCGATGCCGATTTCGGTTTCGTCGGTGACGTGAAGTCGATCGATCCCACGCTCCTCTTGAAACTCCAGGAAGACAACTACATTCCGGTCATCGCGCCGATCGGGACCGATCGAGAGGGCAATACGTACAATATCAACGCCGACCTGGTGGCCGGAGCCATCGCCGCGGCGCTGAAGGCGGAAAAACTCGTGATGTTGACCGATGTGAAGGGCATCCGCGACGCCAATGGGCGACACCTCTCGACGGTCTCCCGCAAGGACGTGCAGCGCATGGTCAAGCGCGGCACCATCAGCGAGGGAATGCTGCCGAAGGTCCATGCTTGTCTGGATGCGCTGGCCGACGGCGTGGGTAAGGCGCACATCATCGATGGCCGGGTGCCCCACGCCATTCTGTTGGAAATCTTTACCCACAAGGGCATCGGGACCGAGATCGTTGCATAACCCGTGACCCCACGGCTTCTCACCCACCTGCAGGCACTGGTCGGCGAGCGGCATCCGGTGACGGCGCCGTCACACCTCCTCGCCGTCGAAGACTATCTGGCTGCGCAGTTCGCGTCCATGGGCTACCGGGTGACCAGCCATTCCTTCGAGTCCTCGAACGGAACCGCTCGCAATGTCGTGGCCACGCAGGAGGCGACTTCTGCGGTTTCTCATCTTCCACCGTTGCTGATCGGGGCTCATTACGATACGGTTTCCGGCTCGCCTGGGGCCGACGACAATGCAAGCGCGCTGGCGGTGTTGTTGGAAACGGCCCAGGTCATGAAGGACTCGTCATTCGAACGACCGCTTCGATTCGTCGCCTTCTGTCTTGAGGAGCAGGGCCTGTTGGGGAGTACCGCCTATGCGACCATGCTGCGACAGCAGCAGGAGACAATCGCCGGAGCGATCATCCTGGAATGTGTCGGCTATGCGCGGTCGGAAGAAGGGACCCAGCAGACCCCGCCCGGCGTGCCGCTGGCCGTTCCCACGGTCGGCAACTTCCTGGCCGTCGTCGGCAACCAGGCTTCACAGTCACTCACCGTGGCGGTCGAACAGGCGATGCGGTCGCATGTTGCGGTGGTGCCGTTGGTGGTGCCAGGCAACGGCGAATTGTTGCCGGATACCAGACGAAGCGACCATGCGGCGTTCTGGGAACAGGGATTTCCAGCAGTGATGTTGACCGATACGGCGAATTTCAGGAACCCTCATTACCATCAGCCGACCGACCAGCTCGATACCTTGAACCTCGACTTCATGGGGCAAGTTGTGAACGGTCTCGCGGCGGTGGTGACTGAGTTGGCGAGTCATCCTTTCGCATAGCATTCACCCACCAAATTGACTAGACTCCGGCCAAGAGACCATTTCATACGGTTTGCAGGATGCCAACCCAGCCGGAAGCTTTCTCTCGAGTTCTTATCGATCAGGCGTTGAAGGATAGTGGATGGAATCTACTCGATTCCAGACAGGTCTGCTTTGAATCGCATGGTTCGAGCGGGCGCGCAGACTATGTTCTGAACGGGCCACATGGGCCGCTCTGCGCCTTAGAAGCAAAACGTCCCGACCTGGACCCCTACGATGCCAAAGAACAGGCTCGCGGCTATGCGGAAAATCTCAAAGCTCCATTCGTTCTTCTTTCGAACGGAACGATGCACTATTTCTGGAATTATACCCGCGCCGATCAACGCGATGCCTATCGCATCGAACGGCTTCCGTCTCCGACCGATCTCGAGCGGCTGCGCCTCAAAAATCTCCAGCCTCCGCAGCCGCTCGGCAGCGAGGTCATCGGACCCGATTACCTCCGACCCCTGAACCAAGACATCACAGTCCGTGGGTATCAAATCAAGGCACTTGATGAGATCGCCAAGCAATTCGACGGCAAGGGGCGTCGAAAATTCTTGCTGGAAATGGCTACCGGCACGGGGAAGACGCTGCTCTGTGCGGCACTCATCAGACGATTTCTTGTCACGCGCAATGCCGAGCGCGTCTTGTTTATCGTCGATCGCATCGAATTGGCCAAGCAGACAATGGAAGAATTCAATGTGGTGTTGCGCGAGTACAAGCCCGTCATTTTCAAGACCGCTCGGCGCAAGCCGATGGAGCTGCTGGGTTCGAGCATCGTCGTGGCCACCATCCAATCACTCCTGGTGGACCGGCGGTTCCGCACCGAATTTACACCGTTTCATTTTGACTTGGTCGTGAACGATGAGGCGCACCGATCCATTTATGGAGATGCACGGGAGGTGGTGCATTTTTTCCAGGCGACCCGCATAGGACTGACAGCTACGCCTAAGGCGTATTTAAAAAACATCAACATCGAACAACTCGTTGAGGAGAATCCCAAAAGGCTGGAAGCGCGGCAATTGAGAGATACCTATCACTACTTCGGGTGCGAGCCCGGACGGCCGACGTTTCGCTACGACATCGTGGATGCGGTGAAAGACCCGGAAGGCCCGTTTCTCTGCCTGCCCAAGATCTTCAATATTAAGTCCGACATCACCACCCAGGCACTATCGGATAAAGGCTGGGCGGTCACCATCGATGAACGGGAGGAGAACTACAAGATCAGCGACCTGGAACGAAAGATCTTCACTCCTGCACGCAATCGACTCATCTGCGAAAAGTTTTTCGAACACGCTCAGAAAGATCCGGAGGGCAAGCTGGGACGCTCGATCGTCTTTGCCGTCAATCAGACCCACGCGACCGCACTGACCAAGATGCTGAACGAGTTGCAACCTGGAATTGCGGTTACCATTACCTCCCGCATTCCAGAGGCCTCCGATATCGCAAAGGCGTTTCGTGATCGCAAGCGATCCGAGCGAGTCGCGGTGTCAGTGGACATGCTCTCGACCGGGTACAACTGCCGCGACTTGTTGAATATCGTATTGGCGCGGCCCGTGTTCTCGCCGACGGAATACATCCAGATCAAAGGACGCGGCACCAGGCGTTTCACCTTCCGCATCGGGAACACCGAGTACGAAAAACAGCACTTCTTCATGCTCGACTTCTGCGGCGTCGCCGAATACTTCGAGGAGCAATACGACTATACGATCCCACTCAAAGAGCCTTCGCCGGCTCGTAAGGCAGACGGGCAGGGCGTGTATATGACCGGATCATCGCAGGGCCATAGCTTGGCCGCCGAGGCGGCGGGGGGTGAGCGAGAACAATCGACCAAACACGAGATTCCTGTCTGGACCGGACGTGATCTCGTCGTCTCGGAGGAAGTCCGCATCGTCGGGCCGAACGGCGAGAAGGTGGACGTGATGACATTCCGGGGCTCGTACGAGCGGGACGTGAAAACCTTCTACGAGGCCGATCGAGAATTCAAAGGCGCGGTGGAAGCCGAGGATGACGACCAGGTGGAAGATCTGATGGAGAAACGCTTCTTCCACAATCCCGAGATGTTTTACTCTTCCGACAAGCTGGTGAAGGCCTATGGCATCCCGGCCCCGATCCCGACTTTCGTGTATGGCGCATTGGGCAAGAAGCCGCTGCCGACCCGCGACCAGATCATTGAAGACACAGTGGAAAGTCTCGCCGTGCAGTTCAATCTGCGGTTCAGCGAACAGAAGTGGTTGGCGGCGACCGCCGGCCTCATTGCCGACGATGCTGAGGCCCGACGAAGATTCCTGGACGGCGACATGACCCTCTTCACCACCAGTCAGTTCGCTGCCCTCGGCGGGCTGGCCGCGCTGGAACGGTTCACGGAACGGGACCAGGTCTTCAACGCCCTGCGGAACACCTCGCTTTTTCGCCAATCCATGCTGGGAACCTGAGCGATGGCCAACGGTACAGCGGCAATCTCAAGCAACGGCAATTTTCACTCCTCCGGGCTGCGGCAAAAAGTCGATCAGCTCATGGACATCCTCTGGTCCGGAGGGGTTAACAACCCGATGGATTCCATCGAGCAGATTTCCTATTTGCTTTTCCTCCGCCTGCTCACGGAGGACGACGAACGGCTCGCGCGGCTGGATAAGAAATATACCAGGCGGTTCGGCGGAAAGTTTTCGCGCTATGCCTGGGGTAATTTCGTCACCCTGACGGGCGATCAGCTGTTCGACGCAGTTCGAGCCGCCATCGAAAGCCTATATGAACTGCCGGGACTGAGCGAGACCGGTAAGCTCCTGTTCAACCGCGCCACGCTGAAAATCTACGACCGCCCGACTCTCCGCGCCGTCATCCAGGCCATCCAAGAGATGGACCTCACTGCGCACGACGGCCACGACCTCAAGGGCGACATGTATGAATATCTGCTCAGCAAACTCGCCCTCTCCGGCACCAATGGGCAGTTCAGAACCCCGCGCCATATCATTCAAATGATCGTATCTCTCGTGGACCCCCAGCCGGGCCGCCGCATTTGCGATCCGGCCTGCGGCACCGCCGGGTTTCTCATCGCCGCCTATCAGCACATTCTCAGGAACCACACGAGTAAAGCCTCACTCGCCAAAGGTATCGTGGACGGCCAAAAGCTGGAACCGCGGCAATGGAAGTTCCTCGAAGAGCGGGCCTTTACCGGCTACGACAACGACGCCAACATGGTGAAGATTGCCATCTTGAACCTCTACCTGCACGCGCTGGCCCGGGCCCACATCGAACTCTACAACCCGCTGACCGACAGCCGGCACTATGGCGAATCCTTCGACGTGATTCTGGCCAATCCGCCCTTCGCCGGGAAAATTCAGAAAGAGAGCATTCTCGCCGACATCAACCTGCCCACCCGCGATACCGAACTGCTCTTCGTCAAGTGGTTCATCGATCACCTCACGCCGGGCGGACGGGCCGGGGTCATTGTCCCGGCCGGGGTGCTCTTCGGCGGCAACAAGGCCGCGCGCAAGGTTCGTGAGCTGCTGTTGACCGACTGCGACTTGCAAGCTGTGGTCAACATGCCTTCCGGCGTGTTCAAGCCCTATTCCGGCGTCAGCACTGCGGCTCTGATCTTTGAAAAAGCTGATAGCCGAAAGCTGAGCGCTGATGGCCGGTTCGTTTGGTTCTACGACCTCACCGCCGACGGCTACAGCCTCGACGACAAACGGACGCAGATCGAGGCCAATGACATTCCCGACCTGCTGGCCAAGTGGGAGAAGCGGGAGGAAGGTCCGAACAGCTACCGTGTGTCGATCGAGAAGATTCGGGAGAACGACTGGAGCCTCGCAGCGGGCCGCTACAAACCAGTCACGGTCGAAGCAGCCAACCACGACAAGCCGAAAGATATTCTTGATGAGGTGCTCAAGCTGGAATACGAGATCATCCAGCGTGGCAATGCCCTCATGAATGCCCTCGCCCCTTTGAGGGGAGAGGGACAGGGTGAGGGGCCGAAACCGAGCGGAACGAAATGATACGCTGGCCGACAAAACCGCTGGGTGAATTGGTTGACTTCATAGGCGGCGGCACACCACGTCGCGACCGTCCCGATTATTGGGGTGGCGAAATTCCTTGGGCATCAGTGAAGGACTTGCAGAACCAGTCGCTTGGAACAACTCTCGAACACATCACAGCCGAGGGACTCGCCAACTCAGCCTCGAATCTCATTCCCGGAGGCACGGTGATCATTGCTTCTCGCGTCGGCCTGGGAAAAGTCGCTGTCAATCAGAAGCCTGTTGCCATTAACCAGGACTTGAAGGCATTGACGCCGCGAGATAACAACTTGTTGCCTCGATATCTATTGCTCTTTCTTCTCTCGAACGCGGAATACTTTGAAAAGGCCGGCGTTGGCGCGACTGTGAAAGGATTGACCATTGCCGACTATCAGAATCTCAAGATTCCCATTCCCCCGCTGGCTGAGCAGGAGCGCTTGGTGAAGCTGCTGGATGAAGCGGACGAGTTGCGGAAGCTGCGAACCCAAGCCAACCGCCGCACCGCTGACCTGATCCCCGCCCTCTTCCATGACATTTTCGGAGATGCTGGACACATAGCGCATAACATACGGCCGCTATCGGAGGTTGCCGAAGTCGTTTCTGGCGTTGCCAAAGGGAGACGCTTCAACGGACAAAAGCCGGTCACAGTTCCATATATCCGAGTGGCCAACGTTCAAGCTGGATACCTTGATCTAGCAGAAATCAAGACTATCGAGGCCCTGCCGTCTGAAGTTAAAGAACTGACCTTGAAAAACGGAGATGTGCTTCTTACTGAAGGAGGCGATTTTGACAAGTTAGGGCGAGGCGCTCTCTGGGAACGTGAGATCCCGAACTGCATTCATCAGAACCATGTTTTTCGGGTCCGTGTCGACTACTCGAAGCTGCTTCCCGTCTACTTCGAGAAGTTTCTTCAGACACCAGTGGCGAAAAGGTATTTTCTTGGTTGCGCAAAGCGAACTACCAACCTGGCCAGCATCAATATGACGCAGTTGCGAGGCCTGCCCGTTCCCGTACCATCTCTCACACTCCAGCGCGATTTCGCCGCCCGCGTGTCCGAAATCCGCGCGATGGAATTCCAACAAGCCGCCTCCCGCCGCAGGCTCGATGACCTATTTCATTCTCTCCTCCACCGTGCGTTTCAAGGCGAAGTATGAATCGATCTCGGCCTGGCCGGATGCAAGTTTAATGACACAGCATCGAGATGGAGCCGTTTCGACCGACTTTGGCGATGAAGGGTTTCTTATGTTTTGTGAGAAACCTGGTGATGGCCGGGAGGGCTTCCACGAAGATGCGCGCCATTTCTTCGCCTTGAAGATCCCCGGCGGTCAGGATGAATGCCGCGACTCCGGCGTGCATCAATGCGGTCCGCTCTAGATTCCGGTACCGGATGCGATGGTCTTTGGTGAGAACGATCCACCCGTTCTGCCCGACTTGCGTTTACCAGTCCTCGTCTTTGGCGTCGGGTGGGAAATAATCGTCATGGACGTGGACGATGGCTCCCGCCTGTCGGAGCGTGGCTGCGATTCGTTTCTTTCCAAGAGAGCGGTCGAGGAAAAAGACGGGAGGCTCAGGCTGCTTCGAGGGCGAGTTCGCACCTGATGGCTTCTTCGATTTCGGATCGCTGGCGTCCATAATCGTCTGCGAGCGCGTCCATTGACTCGCCTGCCTTATACCGCTCCGCGATAACGGCGGTCGGAATGCCGGTGCCCGTCAAGACGGGTCGACCGAAGGAGACCTGCGGATCGATCACGACCGCTTTGGGTTCTTCTTCCGAGTCTCGTTTACGGGTGAAGGGGTAGAGCCTGACGGGGATGCCGGCCACATCCCGCTCGATGCGTCGCAGATGGGTCTGCAGCACCTCTCTCATCGCCAGCTGTCCGGCTTGCGAGATGTTGATGAGCTGTTCGAATTTCTGGATGAAGAGATCAATGCCGTCCGTTTCGAACTCCCGGTCCGCCAAAGGGTGTTTGGATGGAAATTGTCTGGACAGATAGGTGACGGCCATTCGAACTTTTTCCAATGGGATATTGTGTTCGCGGCGGATCGCATCCAGCACATGAACTTCGATCAGATTCATGAAGGACAACGATTTCTTCTTCTGATCTGCCAACGCAACGATTGGTTTCGAAAAACGGCGGCCCCCGATGCCCCGGTAGTAGCGGCCTGTCACCCAGTCCCGAATGGTGGTCCGAGGAATGCGCAGGTAATGGGCTGCTTCGGCAATCCCATAGGACGGCATCTCACGGACATCGAAATTCTGGTGTCGGGCGGGAACCCTCCTCAGCATGGCCTGCATTGTATAGTTCTGAAGGTAACCAGGGCAAGCGAGACAATCACTGATCGCTTTCTCGCAGGGTCCTATGCGATAAATCGGCTATGGAAGCCGGACACATCCGCAACTCCACGCGGCGTCTCATCGCCGAGGTGTTTCGCCGTCTCGACTATTCCGCACTAGGGGCCATCTATTGCGACGAAGGCGGGGACGAATTCTGGAAGGCGAAACGCGGACTCTGCCGGCGACTCGGCATCACATTGGCCGATGCCCTTGCGCCTCGACTCACGCCTGGCGGCGCCAGCATCTATGTAGGGGCCGGCGTGGCGGAGATTCCGCCCATCGCCATGGAATGTTTGGATCTGGGACGGCGCGTGGTGGCTTGCAATCTACGAAGGCAGGAAGTGCTGGTCCTCAACCGTGCCTGCGCCGGACTTCCGATTCGTTTTCACCACCGCGACGCCGGTTCCGTAAAGGACCGAGTCGATCACCTGTGGCTGGTCAGTGTGCTGAATGACCCGGAACGGTTTCCGGAGCTGTCGGCCCTGTCCTACGGCCGCGCCAACCCTGTCACATTCGATGCGCGAAAATTCTTGCCTCAGCAACGTACAGTCGCGACGTTGGTCGAACGCTGTCTCAGTCGATTATTGGTACCGGGATTGGTGACGACGACGGTCGAAGAGGCGGTGTGGATTGCCGAGTGGTGCCACCGAAAGGGAATCCCCTATCGTATCGACCGACGGACCTTCACCTCGCCGACGGTGGGCGATCCTATCTGTCTGGTGCGGATCGGGTAAAGGGCGAAACATGCGGCTGTGTGCGCGGCTGTACGGTGAGGTCAGACCCAGAAGCCGGGGCGAGTTTTGTCGGGCCCCGACAGGTATTGACGCGAGTACCGCACATAGTTCTGCGCCGATTCGCGGATCCAGGCGAGTTCCTGTTCCGTGACGGGGCGTTTCACCTTGGCCGGTGAGCCCAGGATGAGGCTCTTGGGCGGAACGATGGTGCCTTCCGTGATCAAGGCGCCGGCGCCGACCACGGAGTCTTCGCCGATGACCGCGCCGTCCATGATGATGGAACCCATTCCGACCAGCACACGGTTGTGAATGGTGCAGCCATGCAGCACCACGTTGTGGCCGATGGTCACATCGTCGCCGATGATGAGCGGATGGGTGTCGTGCGTGACATGCAACATGCAGAGGTCCTGCACGTTCGTCCGGTGCCCGATGCGAATATAGTTCACGTCGCCGCGAATGACCGCATGGAACCAGGCGCTGGCCTCTTCGCCCATGACGACATCCCCGATGACGACCGCGGTTTCCTCGATGAAGCAGGACTGGGGGATGGTCGGTTTGATGCCTTGAAACGTGCGGATCATGGATTCAATCTAGGATAGCTTCGGACGGAATAGCAAGATGGCGGGTTTGACAGCCTTTTCGACCGTCTCGTAGACTACCCGGTTATGGCTTCATCATTGATTACACCGTCACGCGCCAAGCGCGACAAACCCACCATCGGTTTCGTGAACCTGGGTTGTTCCAAGAACCAGGTGGATTCCGAGGTGATGTTGGGCACCCTGGTGGCCGGAGGCTTCCAACTCACCGGTGACGCGCGCGCCGCCGAGGTCGTCATCATCAACACCTGCGGCTTCATCGAAGAGGCGAAGCAGGAGTCGATCAACAGCATCATCGAACATGGGCGTCTGAAAAAGTCCGGCTCCTGCCGCCTGTTGATCGCGGCCGGCTGTTTGGCCCAGCGGTATCAGGGCGAGTTGTTGAAGGAATTGCCCGAACTGGACGGGGTGGTCGGGACGGGCGAATTCGGGCGCATCGCGGAGATCTGTCGCAGCCTGCTGGCCCCGAAGGTGCGTCAACAGCGGCTATGGCTGGGTCAGCCGCCCTATCTCTATGACGCCGAGACGCCGCGTATCCGGCTTGGGACCCCGCACAGCGCCTATCTGAAAATCGCCGAGGGCTGCAACCGGAACTGTGCCTTCTGCGCCATTCCAATCATGCGGGGCAAGCAGCGGAGCCGCCCGATCGAATCGATCGTGGCCGAGGCGCGCCGGTTGGCCGAGGAAGGCGTGAAGGAACTCAACCTGATTTCCCAGGACACGATCAACTACGGGGTGGACCTTGGATTGAGGCAGGGGCTCACAACGCTGCTGCGCGAGCTGGTCACGGTAAACGATGTGCGCTGGATCAGGCCCTTCTACCTCTATCCGCAACAGGTGACCGATGAGTTGCTGGAACTCTATGCCGGGGAGGAACGCATCACGAAGTACCTCGACATGCCGCTGCAGCACATCAGCGATGCGATGTTGAAGCGGATGCATCGGCTGGGTGATCGCAAGCACCTGACCAAACTGGTCGAGCGCATCCGCAACAAGATTCCCGGCCTGTTTTTCAGGACGGCGTTTATCGTGGGCTTTCCCGGCGAGACAGACGCCATGTTCGAGGAGCTCAGGCAGTTCATGCTCGATATGGAGTTCGACCGCGTCGCGGTGTTTCTCTATTCCGATGAGGAGGGCACCTCCGCCGTCGATCTCGATCGCAAGGTGGAGCGCGCGGTGATGGAGGAGCGGCGGAATGAGTTGCTGGCCTTGCAGGAGTCGATCTCGGCCGCGAAGAATCGCGACTACCTGGGTCGCACGTTTGAGGTGCTCGTGGATGGACTCTCCGAGGAATCGGACCGGTTGCTCGAAGCGAGGCACGAAGGGCTGGCCCCCGAAATTGACGGAGTGGTCTATTGCGATCGTGGGGCTGCCAAGCCCGGCGAGTTTGTCTCGGTGACGGTCACCGATGTAGCGGGGTACGATCTGATTGCCCAGCCGGTGGGCCACCAAGGGACTCCATCTTCAGCCGCACCATCGTTACTCATGCCCAAGAAGACCGGAGCAGGCTACCGCTAAGCGTTCGCTCAACGGCAACCTGCTCCTTCTTCGTTACACCTTGGCGCTGAGATACAACGACGCGCCCCGCCGGTTGATCAAGACCAGCACGTTTTGCCCCTTCTTCAAGTCCGACGCCGCTCGATCATAGTCCTTCATCGACGTGACCGGCTTGCGATTGATTTCCCGGATGACGTCACCCGGCATCAAACCGGCCCGCTCTGCTTCGCTCTCCGGCTCCACGCTGGTCACGACCACCCCCTGCAGCTTTCCCTTGATGCCCAGTTCCTGCGCCGTCTCACGGTCGAGCTCCTGTACGGCGAGTCCCGCCAGCGGTTGGTCCGATGGAGCGGTTTCCGCCTTGGCAACCTGCTGGTTGTCGGGAAGTTCGCCGATGGTCACCGACAGGTCCTTCTCCTGTCCGTCGCGCATCACCTTCACCGTGGCCTTGCTGCCGACGGCGCTGCGCGTGACAGCCCGTTGGAGCGTCACGGCGTCCTCAATCGGAGTTCCCTGAAACGAGGTGATGACGTCGCCCTGTTTGAGGCCTGCCTTCTCCGCCGGTCCCTCTTCCTTCACATCGGTTACGACGGCGCCGTGGTTGCCCTTCACATTGAAGGACTTGGCCAGGTCTTGGTTCAGGTCCTGGATGCCGATGCCGAGATAGCCGCGCACGACCTTGCCGGTCTTGACCAGGCTCTCGTAGATAGGCCTGCCCATGCCGGACGACACGGCAAAACCGACGCCTTGATACCCGCCGGTTTGAGAAAAGATCGCCGTATTGATGCCGATCAGTTCACCTCTGGTATTGACGAGGGCCCCGCCGCTGTTCCCCGGATTGATGGCGGCATCGGTCTGGATGAAATCTTCATACTGCGTAATCCCCATGTGTCCACGGCCCAGGGCACTGACAATCCCCAGGGTGACGGTGGAATTCAACCCGAAGGGATTGCCGACCGCCAGGACATATTCTCCGACCTGGAGGCGGCTGGAGTCACCCCAGGCGACGGTCGGAAGTCGGCTGCCGTCGATCTTGACGACCGCGAGATCGCTCTTGGGGTCGCTGCCGACGA
Source organism: Nitrospira sp. (assembly GCA_030123565.1). Lineage (NCBI taxonomy): Bacteria > Pseudomonadati > Nitrospirota > Nitrospiria > Nitrospirales > Nitrospiraceae > Nitrospira > Nitrospira sp. The sequence continues at coordinate 4,055,102 of CP126122.1, forward strand.
TGCGTCCTTTGAACTCCCGCTTGTCCGGAAGTGTGACGGTGACCGTTTTCGCCCCGTCGATCACATGGTTGTTGGTCAGCACATACCCGTCCGGGGAAACGATCACCCCCGATCCCTGCCCGCCGCGACGTTCACGGGGTTCCATCGGTGGCCCGAATCGACGCGGCCCGAAGGGCGAACCGAAAAAGTCCTCTCCCCGCCCGCGGGGTCCGGCTGAATCGGAAACCTCTTCGCTGCCGCTCGTGGTGATGTTGACCACGGCCGGGGTGACGGCCTTGGCCACATCCGCAAACCCTGTCGCCGGCAAGGAGCCGGCCGTCGCGATCGGACGTTCCTCGGCCGTTGGTGATGGATTCGAGGCGTGCGAGGTGGTGAGGGAGGCATAACTCCATACCAGAGTCGCCCCCAGGACTGCGATACCGGCGAGTGTGCCGACGGATTGAATTGGTCGTTTCATACTGGTCTCCTCCTACATGACGTTGACTTGGCGCGCGGGAGAGTGCCTGCGCGTGACGTTCACCTGGAGGGTAGCAATCAGGGATGAGAAACCTATTAGCCTGTGATTAGAAGTGGTTAAGCTGCGGGCGCAGCCAACGGCAGCACGATGGTGAAGGTCGATCCCTGGCCCACTTCGCTCTGGACCTCGATGTGTCCATGGTGGGCTTCGGCAATCCAGGCGCAAATGGCCAGGCCGAGACCGGTGCCTTTCTTGGTGTGGGCGCGCGCGTCGTCGGTCCGGAAAAAACGGTCGAAGATCTGTTTGTGGGCCTCCCGAGGAATGCCGATGCCGTGGTCGCGCACCGCGAGACGAACGGTGGCGCCTTCCACGCGCAGATCGATTTCCACCTTGCCCTGCGCATGGGAATATTTCACGGCATTGTCGACGATGTTCAGGATGAGTTCACGCAGGCGGAGTTCGTCGCCTCGGACCGTCGCCGGCTCGATCGTGCCCATCACCACCTCCACCTCTCGCTCCTGACCGAGGAGGCAGGCCTGGCGCTGAATATCCTCCACCAGCGCCTCCAGTCGAACCGGCTCACACTCCGTTTTGATTTGGCCCAAATCGGCCCGCGACAGGAACAGGAGTTCCTCCACGATGCGCGACATCCGATCGATCTCTTCGAGGTTGCTTTCCAGGACGGCGATGTAGTCTTCGACGGGACGGGGCCGGCGCAGCACCAGTTCACTCTCGCCCTTCATGACCGTCAGCGGGGTCCGTAGTTCATGCGAGGCATCGCTGCTGAATTGCCGGATTTGCGCGAAGGAGGTTTCCAGCCGCGCGATCATGTTGTTGAACGTGTCGGTGAGGCGTCCGATTTCATCCGAGGAACGTTCCGAGGTCAGGCGTTGCGTCAGGTCGCCGGCGGCGATACGCTGCGCCGCCAGGGTGATGGAATCGACGGGGCGCAGGGCTCGTCCGGCCAGGAACCAGCCTCCGGCCAGCGAGACGACCAGCGCGATCGGAGCCATGACCAGCAGCACCAGCAGGAAGCGGCGCAGGGTTTCCTCCACCCCTTCCAGGGTCGTGCCGACTTGCACGATGTAGAGCAGGGACCCGCGGTAGATGATGGGTACGGACACCAGGCGGAGGGGCGGTTCGTTGGGATAGCGGGCCGACTCGAAGATGGTGCTGCCGGTAAAGGCGACTTCCAATGCGTGCCGGCTCAACGGCACGTCATGTTGCCGGATATTGGGCGAGCGGATCGTGATCGTGCCGGAGGGGCTGAAGATCTGGAAAAACTTGTCGATGCGGGTCAGCTCGGGAAATTGTCGCAGGAGTTCGTCTTCGTCGATCAACGGCAGGAAGCCGCGGGTCTCCAGGGAACGCACGGCGGCCGATGCGGTTTCTTCCAACGATTCATCGAGTTGCTCGCGGAGGCTGCGGGCCGTGATGGTGTAGAGCACCACGGAAAACGTCAGCAGGATGAGGGCCAGGGCCGTCCCGTACCAGAGGGTGAGCCGGACTCGCAGCGGCATCAGTCCACCTTAAGCATGTACCCACTCCCTCGAATCGTGTGGATCAATTTCCGGGCCCGTCCGCGATCGATCTTGTTCCGCAGGTAATTCACATAGACGTCGATCACGTTGGTGAAGGTATCGAAATCCTGATTCCACACATGGTCGGAAATCATCGGGCGGGTCAGGACCCGGCCTGCGTGGCGCATGAAATATTCCAGGAGCGCGTACTCCTTCACCGTGAGGTCGATGCGTTGTCCTCCGCGCGTGACTTCACGCGTAGCCGGATTGAGGACCAGATCGTCGACCTGGAGGACGCCGGGCGATTCGGCCGGTCCGCGCCGCAGCAGGGCCCTCACACGCGCGAGCAATTCGTCGATGGCGAAGGGTTTGGTCAGGTAGTCGTCCGCCCCGGCATCGAGCCCCTTCACCCGCTGGTCCACCTTCGATTGCGCCGTCAGGATCAGCACGGGGGTCTGAATCTTTTCCTTGCGAAGCCTGGTGAGCACTTCCAGCCCCGGCAGACTGGGCAACATGAGGTCGATCATGATGAGGTCGTAACTGCCGCTCAGCGCCATGTCGAGTCCCTGCGCACCGTCTTCGCAGAGGTCGACGGCGTAGCTCTCCTCCTCCAGGGCCCGCTTGATGAAGGAGCCCACCTTGGTTTCATCTTCGACGACCAGGACGCGCATATAGGGAGTTCGCAGGTTCGAGGATTATACCAGAGGCTGCCGAATCTGTGACCCGGTGAGTGCGCAGCTAGGGGAGATCGAGGGAGACCGGCAGGGAGCGTTCGTGGGATCGGAGGCGGCAGAGGGTGCGAATGTCTTTCCAATCTTCTCCTGGAAGGAGCGTGCGGGCGTCCGGCGGCGGAGGGCCAGCCAAGGCGACGAGCGCGGCCAGACGCTCACCCATGTCCGGATGGGTGGAGAGAAAATCGGGAGGGCCGGCCTGGTCCTGCAGGTCCTTCTGCAGCACTCCATAGAACAGAATCATGGCGGTGGGATCGAGGCGGGCGGCCTGCATCATGTGCAGCCCCTCAAGATCGGCCTCCGTTTCATGCGTGCGGGTATAGTGCAACGAGCCCAGCGTGCGGGCCCCTTCGAGTCCCCAGGCGAGTCCTCCCGAAACATCACCGGAGACGGCAGCCAGGAGAACGGTTGCGGCCGTCTGTTCCAGAATCGCCTTCGTCGTATGGCGCTGATAGACATGCTGAAGTTCATGCGCCAAGACGCCGGCCAATTGTTCTGGGCTGTCGGTCCGTTCCAGCAGACCGCGGAGCATCACCACCTGACCTCCCGGTGCGGCAAAGGCGTTGACAGCAGGATCATCGACGACCGAGAGCGTGATCTGATAGGGCGAAGTCGGACGAGTCGCCACGAGGGCCTGCAGGACCCGATCGAGTTTTCGCAGTCGGTCAGGATCGCGGCATTGCCGTGATGCAGGCGCGAGGTGTTCGACAACCTTTCGGCCAAGGGTTTCTTCCCAGGCCACCGGCACATAGGGCGTGGCCGCGGAGGCGATGCCCGGGATCCCCCACCGATATAACCAAACGGTCATGAGGATGACCGCCAGCGCTGCACACTGAGTCCAACGTATGCGCATCTTCCGCCGTGCCGGGTTGTGGAAATGTTGTGCAACGGTCGGCGCCGCCTTGTGAATGTCGGCCAACAGGTCGGGAGTGGACAGCACGACCGCTTCAGCCGGCTCTGGTCCGAACTCCAGCCGGACCGGTTCGCCGGCGTAGGCGCCTTGGGTCTGACGGATCTGGTCGTACGGCCACTGCTTGCCGGTTCCGTCGGGCATGAGAATCTGCAAGGTCGTCGGAGTGACGGTGATGGTGACGCGGTAGCGCGTGGCTGTGCGGCCGTCGAGGTAGTGGGCGGTCCTGCCGTCGGACATGGGGCCTAATCCATATCGAAGCCGGTGTCGAGGAGGTTCGACAGGCCTTCGCCGGTGACCGAGGAGTCGGTGGTGTCTTGCAGGACCAGATCGAGATCCGTCGGGCCCTGTAACGACAGGGTGTCGGTGAAGAACCGGGCGTTCCGAACCGTCACCCAGGGCCAGGCGAATCCAAGCGTGAGGAGCACCAGCGCGAGGTTGCCGAGGTAGAGCGTGAACAGTTTTTGCCAGGTGACGGCGGATGAGAACCTTGCTGCTCCGAACCAGGTGTGGTCCCAAAAATATTTCTGCTTTTGAGCGAGCAGCCAGATCCACACCGGTCCGAGCAGGCAGGGAATCAAGAGCAGGGTCAGCCAGGCATTGGTCAGTTGCAGCGCGATAGCCAGGCCGCAGAGGCTCAGGACAACATAGGTCAGGAAGAGGGTGACGGCAAACGGAACCATAAGGCCGGACCCATGGCCCGTGAACTGGAACCGCCGGTTGCCGAAGTAGGTGTGCGAGTGGAAATACGCCTGGCGCCTGGTCTGAAAATAGGGATAGTACGTGCCGATGGACAGAACCGTGAAGAACCAGCCTCCGGCGTAGAGCTTCAGGAAGTCCCATGTTCGCCCTCGAAACGAGAAACGGATGCCGCGCCAGGAGGTGCGAGTACAGCGGTAGCGCCGCGCATTCACGATGGCGATCGGGACATAGAGGAACAGCACCAGACCGGCCAGCATCTGGAGCGACAGATCAACCCACCGTGGGAGCGCCAGAAACGCATGGGCGGCGCTCAGTGCAAAGTATGGGATGCCGAAGACCAACATCGCCTTCAAGAACCCTTGGTAGAGCTCCTTTCCGGTGCCATGGTAAACGAAACGGTCGCCTGCGAAGGCGGTCTGGCTGAACAGATACCGACGAATTTTGGCCTTGCCCCAAAAATGATAGGCGCCGAGCGTTACGATGGTGAGGCAGGTGTTGACGATGTGCATGCCAAGGAGGGTGCCCCCGGTGCCGTGAAAAGCACCACGTTCAGCGGAGGAGGCGTCGACCGTCGCGGGAGGGACCTCGTTCCGAGTGGTGGGTGCGAGCGCGACGATCGCGAATCGTGCCCCGCAAGCAGGGCAGGTGCTGCGGGCTGCGTGCTTCAACCGGTGCGGATGACGTACCCGATAACGGCTTCCACATTGCTGGCAGTTTACCGCGAGGGCGAGGTCGTTCGTATCGGCCTGAAGGTCCGTCGTGGTCATGGTCAGCAGGCCGGTTGATGTCCGAAAGTGCAGGCCTGTCGAAGATCCTGCATGAAGCCCTTGGTGTCTCCCTGGGCCCGCTTGAGGACCGACCGTTCGAAATGGGCGCGGCCGTTCTGTGGCTGTTGCGCGAGGAATCGGTCCCACAGGACCATGGCCTGATCCCACTGTCGCCGTTCCGCATAGATCCGCGACGATGCGCTGTAGGCGTCGATGAGGGTCGGATCGAGTTGAATCGCAGCCTGGAAGGCGATGAGGGCTTCGTCGTAGGCTTCCTTTTGGATCAGGGCGGTGCCGCGACTGTAGTAGGCTTCGGGATAATCAGGATCCAGGTTGAGGGCTGCTGCATAGGCAAACAGCGCCTTGTCGATCTGCCCGAGTTTTTGGAAGGCGATGCCCTGCTCACGCTGCGCTTTTGCCTGCGAGAATTCTTTCCCCCCGTAGGCCAAAAGCAGGTCGATGAGGGTTCGGTCCTGGCTCTGCCGTGCAATCTCAAGGGCGGTCTGGCCGTGGGTTTTCCGGTTGACGTTGATACCCTGTTCAAGCAACGTTTGTGCGGCGGCCAGGTGTCCCTGCCGGACCGCTCGATGGAGCGCCGAATCGCCGCAGGTACAGGTCGCCTTGAGATCGGCCCCCTTGGACAGCAGCAGGGCGATCGTGTCTGCATGGCCTCGTTCCGAGGCGGCGAGGAGAGGGGTGAACCCCTGTTTCGCCTTTGTATTGGGATTGGCTCCATGTTGCAGCAGCAGGGCCACCACCTCGGTCTGTCCCCGCTTCGACGCTTCGTACAAAGCAGTACGACCCCTGCCGTTGCGCCGATCGATATTGTCTTCGTCGCTGAGCAGCGCCGTCGCGGCGGCAAGATCGCCTCGCGCGGCAGCCAGGTGGAGCGGAGTCCAGCCGTTCGATCGGAGGATGAGGGGCGACAATATCAGTTCGTCCACATCGTAGGGATCGTGGGTGGTTTTGATTTGAGTGAACAGCCAGTAGGCCGTTCCGGATAGCAGTGCATAGTTCAGGAGGAAGGTCAGCGTCGCCACGACGATGCCCGTGATTCGGCGCGACAGGTCGGTCGAGTCGAGGTTATCGTCCGACCGGGCGACAACCTCCTCATCGGTCGGTCTGGTTTCGAGGTTGAGAACGATCAAGTTCCCGGCACAGGTGGGACAGGGGAATTGCTGCAGGGGACTGTCAGGGACGGGGGTGCAAGAGGTGACGGCTTTGCAAAGAGGACAGGCTATTGCCCGAGTGGAATCCGGCGGCGTGCTGATCGTGGACGCAGGTGTTGTCGTGCCTGGGTGAACGGTTGCCATGATGCCTGAAGACCTTCGCCCGGGCCTGTGCAGAACGGTCTCGTGAGTGGTACCTATCGGTGGTCATTGAAAAGGATAGCGCAAAACGGGAGGAGCGCAACCGGCCGAATGGGCTTGGGGCCGGTCGATGACGGAGGAGGGCAACAGGTCCCCCTTGAACTGGGATCGAAGCGTCAGGTGGGGGAAAAACGAGTAATGGTGACGGGGACATAGGTCAGCGAAGGGCCGTCCGGACCACGGTGGCTCAAGGTGTGACGGAGCCAGTCCTTGTCGTTTCTGGCGGGGAAGTCGGCTCGATAGTGGGCTCCGCGGCTTTCCTCCCTGCCGAGCGCGCTTACGACGATGGTGTCGGCGATCTCCAGCAGGCAATGCAATTCAAGGGCCTGGATCAAGTCGGTGTTGAAGATCCGTCCCTTGTCCTGGAGGCACATGCGTTGCGCCCTCTCCTTCAGGGCTTGAATGGCCGTCAAGGCCTCGCGCATGGACTGCTGGGTGCGGAATATACCTAGATTGAGACTCATGGTCTTGCCGAGGTCGTCCCGTATCTGCCAGGCCCGTTCCGGGCCGGGATTGGTCAGGAGGGTCTTCAGTCGCTGTTCTTCCTGTTGCAAGACCGTCTCGGGAACGGCCGGCAGGTCACAGCTGCGGACATACTCGGCGGCCCTCGTACCGGCCCGGCGTCCGAACACGATGGTTTCGAGCAATGAATTGCCTCCCAGGCGGTTTGCCCCATGCACGCTCACGCAGGCGCATTCTCCTGCGGCGAACAGGCCCGGCAGGTCGGTCTCTCCCCAGGCATTGGCTTTGACACCCCCCATCTGGTAATGGGCGCCGGGCCGGATGGGAATCGGAGTCTCGATCGGATCGAGTCCCGCGAACTCCATCGCCAGTTCCCTGATCTGCGGGAGCCGTTCAAGGATGCGGGCACGGCCGAGGTGCCGCAGGTCCAGCAGGACACAGCCGTCGACACCCCGCCCTTCCTGAATTTCCTGTCCGATGGCCAGAGAGACCGTCGAGCGGGTCGCCAGCTCCATTTGCTCCGGCGCGTATCGTTTCATGAACCGCTCTCCGAGCGTGTTCAACAAATAGCCGCCCTCTCCCCTGGCACCTTCCGTGATCAAGATCCCGGTATCTTTCAAGGTGGTCGGATGAAACTGCACGAACTCCATGTCTTCAAGCGGGAGTCCCGCACGATACGCCAGGGCCATGCCGTCGCCGGTGTTGATGACGGCATTGGTGCTGGTGGAGAAGACGCGGCCGCTTCCGCCGGTCGCGAGGATCACGGCCTTTGCGCGCAATGCCTGCAATCCTCCGCGGATCAGATCCCAGGCGACCACGCCGCAACAGCGTCCTCCTTCGACCAACAACGACGTGACGTACCATTCTTCGTACACCAGGCAGCGGCGCTTCAGCAGTTGTTCGTACATGGCGTGTAACAGCGCGTGTCCCGTGCGGTCCGCGGCATAACAGGTTCTCGGAAACCCGGCACCTCCGAACGGCCGCTGGGCGATGCGTCCTTCCGGGGTTCGGCTGAAAATCACGCCCATACGTTCAAGCTCTAAAATGTCCTGCGGGGCTTCCCGGCACATGGCTTCGATGGCGTCTTGATCACCCAGGTAGAGGCCGCCCTTGGCCGTGTCGTAGGCATGGGCTTCCCAGGAGTCCTGCTCGCCCAAGGCGGCATTAATGCCGCCTTGGGCGGCAACGGAATGGCTGCGTACCGGGTGAACCTTCGAGAGGAGCGCCACATCGATGCCGGATGGAACCGCGATGGCAGCCCGCATCCCCGCGAGTCCCGCTCCGACGATCAGGATGTCATGTGTGATCATGCGTGGTGGTGCCCTGTCGGCCCTGGGCCGGTGCGATCGGCGCCCGGTGAAGGGCACACAAATTCACTCTTACCGCAGGACATTCCGGAAAACAAGGTGAAGGGATTGCAGCCGGATGCTTGGAAAAGTCGGGCCTGCATGGTACGTTACCTCACGGTGTTTCGAATGAACGAGTGCGCCAACTTTTAGCAGGATTTCACCCCCCATGCCACAGCCTAATTTTCTTGAACCGAACGATACGTTTGTGCCCCGCCATATCGGTCCGACGGAGTCGGACATCCAGGAGATGCTGGCGGTGCTGAGTCTGCCGTCGTTGGAGGCGCTCGTGGAGGCGACCGTTCCATCCGACATTCGGCTGCAGGGATCCCTCACGGTACCTTCTCCGCGCGGCGAACAGCAGGTGCTGGCCGAACTACGCGGGTTAGCCGAACAGAACCAGGTCTGGCGGTCGCTTATCGGCATGGGTTACTACGATTGCATCACCCCGCCGGTGATCCAGCGCAATATTTTGGAGAACCCCGGCTGGTATACCCAATACACTCCCTATCAAGCCGAGATCGCTCAGGGCCGCCTCGAAGCGCTGGTCAACTTCCAGACCATGGTGGCAGACCTCACGGGGTTGCCGCTCGCCAATGCGTCGCTCCTCGACGAGGCGACCGCCGCGGCCGAGGCGATGACGATGTGTGCGGCCATGTCCAAAGCGGCGGGGCATGAACGCAAGAAATTTTTCGTCTCCGAGAATTGCCATCCGCAAACGATTGCGGTCGTGCAGACCCGTGCGGAACCGTTGGGCATCGTCTTGCAGGTCGGCGCGATGAAGTCGCTGGACCTTTCCCAGGGCGAGTTCTTCGGGACGTTGCTGCAGTATCCAACCACGGACGGCTATGTGGGCGACTACAGCGAGTTCGTGAACCGTGCGCATGATACCGGAGCCTATGTAGTGGTGGCGACCGACCTGCTGGCCTTGACGCTGTTGCGTCCGCCCGGCGAGTTCGGCGCAGACGTGGCGGTCGGGTCGAGTCAGCGGTTCGGTGTGCCGCTGGGGTTCGGTGGTCCACACGCCGCGTTTCTTGCCACCAAGGAAGAATTTCGCCGGCAAATGCCGGGCCGGATTGTGGGTGTGTCGAAGGATGTCACGGGCCGAACGGCCTATCGGCTGGCCTTGCAAACCAGGGAGCAGCACATCAGGCGTGAGAAAGCCACGAGCAATATCTGCACGGCGCAAGTGCTGCTCGCGGTCATGGCGGGCATGTACGCCATCTACCATGGCCCGAAGGGGTTGCGGCGGATCGCAGAACGAATTCACTGCCTCACCATGGTGTTGGCCGAGGGGCTCCGGCGGCATGGCTGTGAAGTCGGGCTGGAGCCGGTCTTCGATACGCTGCGGGTTCCGCTCTCGCGCGCGCAAGCGGATACGATTCTGAATCGGGCACGGCAGCAGAAGATCAATTTGCGGCGGTACGATGATCACAGTCTCGGGCTCTCGCTGGATGAGTGGAGCAGCCTGGACGAGGTGCAGCAGCTGTTGGCGCTCTTTGTCGGACACCATGTTTCCGCCGAAGAACTGCAGACACTGGTCCAATCGGTGGATGGACGGTATCCCGCATCCCTCGCACGCACGAGCCCCTACCTCACGCATCCGGTGTTCCATCGGTACCATTCGGAGCATGAGATGGTGCGCTATATCCATCGTTTGCAATCGCGGGACCTCTCGCTCGTCCATTCCATGATTCCCTTGGGCTCCTGCACGATGAAGTTGAATGCGACTGCTGAAATGCTGCCCGTGACCTGGCCGGAATTTGGACGGCTCCACCCCTTTGCTCCGGCCGAACAGACGCGGGGGTACCAGGCGTTGTTCCAACAGCTGGAGTCCTGGTTGGCGGACATGACGGGATTTGCAGCCATCTCGCTGCAGCCCAATGCCGGTTCGCAGGGTGAATATGCCGGGCTCATGGTCATTCGCGCTTACCATCGGCATCGGGGTGAGACGCAACGCGATGTCTGCCTGATTCCTGTGTCGGCGCATGGGACGAATCCTGCGAGCGCGTCGATGTGCGGGATGACGGTGGTGCCGGTAGCCTGTGATCAGCGCGGCAATGTGGACCTGGCCGATCTGGAGGCGAAGGCAACCCAACACCGCAACCGCTTGGCCGCCATGATGATCACCTACCCTTCGACCCATGGAGTCTTTGAAGCGGGCATTCGCCGGATGTGCCAGATCGTGCATACGCACGGAGGCCAGGTCTACATGGACGGCGCCAACATGAATGCCCAGGTCGGACTCTGCCGGCCGGCCGATCTGGGCGCCGATGTCTGTCATTTGAATCTGCACAAGACGTTCTGTATTCCCCACGGCGGCGGCGGGCCCGGCATGGGGCCGATCGGTGTCGCCCGTCACCTGGCGCCCTTTGTGCCCGGCCATCCGGTCACGCAGCTCGGCGGACCGCAGTCGATCGGGCCGGTCTCTGCCGCCCCCTACGGCAGCCCCAGTATCCTGACGATTTCGTGGGTCTATATCGCCCTGATGGGGCGCGAGGGCCTGACCAAGGCCACCCAGGTGGCGATTCTGAATGCGAACTACATGGCCAAACGGCTGGAGAAATATTACCCGGTGCTCTACAGCGGCATGCAGGGTTTCGTCGCGCACGAGTTCATCCTGGACCTGCGTCCACTCAAAGGGGGCAGCGGGGTGGAGGCGATGGATGTGGCCAAGCGACTCATGGATTACGGATTCCATGCCCCCACTGTGTCCTTCCCCGTGGCCGGCACCTTGATGATCGAGCCGACGGAGAGTGAAGCCAAGGAGGAATTGGACCGGTTGTGCGGGGCCTTGATTGCGATCCGGGCCGAGATTCAGGATATTGTCGAAGGGCGGCAACCGCGCGCGGGCAATGTGCTGAAGCAGGCCCCGCACACGGCTCTGGCGGTCACCGCGTCCGACTGGGCCAGGCCTTACTCGCGCGAGCAGGCCGCCTTTCCTGCTCCGTGGGTCCGCGACAACAAGTTCTGGCCGAGCGTGGGCCGTATCGATGAAGCCTATGGAGACCGCAACCTCTTTTGCACCTGTCCGCCGATGGACGCTGCTTCCTAATGGCCGCTTGCATGGCGGCTCCTCCAACGGAATCGCCGTCTTTCGCCCGCCGCATCTGTGCGTAGTTCTTCTAAGATTGTTCTGCTGCATTCTGCTCGCCTCCATGCTTCTTCCGTCCGTCTGGGCCCGGTCGGGGTCGGTCGCCGTCGCCGACCCTCAGCAGGAGGACCGCCCGCTCGACGTCGATGCCGGTATGACCTATCGCGCCGGCACGAGACTGAGAATTCCAGGGACTGACTGGTCCTTCGTCGTCCCAGACCGATGGCACGGCAGTCGTCCGGAGGATTCCGCGATGCCGTTTCTGATCGCCGAGGAGGGGAAGGGGCTTGGGATGATCTTCCCGCTTGCCGATGTGAACCGTGAGTCCCTGCGTGATCAGTTGAGTCAACCCCTGTCGTTGCTCCACGGCCTGTCGTTTATCCCGGCAGGATCCGAAGTTGAAACCGAGACGTCGATTGCCCGATCTTATCAGGGCGACAACATGGTCGGCCGCGCCTTGGGATTGCTCGGCCCAGGGAATGTCTGTGTGCTCTATTTTTTCATGGGCCCTCCCCAGGAGGCGTCGAACTTCGAGGCGGTCTTGGAGCGACTCGCACGATCCACCCGTTTTACAGACCCGATTCCCGGGGAGGGGATCGGTCTGTGATGGGAACCGGTCGCTGGGTCTCGACGCTTGTGCTGGCAGGTGCGGGGCTGTTGTCGGCCACATCAGGAGCGGGAGCCTTGGTTCACGATCAAGATGAGATGGCCGTGATTGCGGCGGGATCGTTTGTGCGGGGTACTCCTCAGGGTATGGGGGATCCGGACGAGGTACCGCAGCGCACGCTGTATCTCGACGCCTTCCGCTTGGATCGCGAAGAAGTGACCAATCGCCGGTATCGCACATTTCTCCAAGCGACCGGCCACCGCATTCCCGAACATTGTTGTGACCCATCGTACAACCTGTGGACCGGGGGTGATCTCGACTCCTCGCTGCTCGATCATCCAGTGGTCAATGTGGACTGGCATGACGCGGAGGCGTTTTGTCGTTGGGCCGGCAAGCGTTTGCCCAGCGAGGCGGAATGGGAAAGGGCCGCTCGGGGGACGAAGGGGCGAGTCTTCCCTTGGGGCGATGAGTGGGATCGCACCCGTGCGAATGGGGCTTCCTATTGGGCAGAGCGGGAATTTTCTTCCGCTGAAGAGGCCAAGGCCTGGTGGGCGGAGGAGGGCGCCATGTTGCTGATTCAGAAGGGCCGACAGGGCATCGCGACCGTTGCAGAACAAGCCTTGCCTCAAGGCGCGACACCGGAGGCAGTGCAACAGCTGGCCGGGAATGTGTGGGAATGGGTGGCCGATTGGTACGACCCTTCCTACTATGCGGTTGCGCCGGAACGGAACCCACCGGGGCCTGCTTCCGGTGAGTACAAGGTGCTGCGTGGCGGTTCTTGGCTCAACCAGCAAGCCTTTTTGCGCGGTGCGGTTCGCGACGGGTCGCGCCCCACGATGCGCAACCATGGCACCGGGTTTCGTTGTGCGCAGGATATCGGTAGGAATCTCGGGCCGGTCACTCCATAGGCATGCAGAGACGAACTCCGACCAGAGTCATCATCGATACCGATTCAGGGGCCGACGATGCCCTGGCAATCCTGCTGGCCTTGGCCTCGCCGGAGTTGGAGGTGGTCGGAGTGACCACCGTCTGCGGCAATGTGCCGGTCGGGCAGGCGACGAAGAATCTGTTTCGCATCCTCGACCTCGCGAAGACGCCGTCAGGATTATTGGTAGGACAGGGGGCGGCCAGGCCGCTGGAGGAAGACCTTGTCACGGCGGTGAAGGTCTTCGGCGGCGATGGCCTTGGTGACTTGGACGAGATTCTCTCCCCCGGAGGTTCTCCACGTTATCCTCCGGCCCGTCTGCCGCCCCTGCTGTCCACCGCCCAAGAGGTGTGGAATGACTGTGTGCGCCGCTACCCCGATGAACTCACCTTGATTACGCTCGGGCCCCTGACGAATGTGGCCCTGGCGTTGAAAGTGAATCCCCTGACGGTTCAGAGATTTCATTCGGTGATAGTGATGGGGGGCGCGATCGGCGTACCGGGCAATGTGGCGCCGGCGGCCGAGTTCAATATCTACGTGGACCCCCATGCAGCCCATCGGGTGTTCCAGGCGTCGCTTCCGTTGACGCTCGTCCCGCTCGATGTGACGACCAAGGTGTGGGCTGCGCGCGGCACCCTGGCGACCTGGGCGGCGGAATCACACGATCCGCTCGGCCGCATCGTGGCGGATGTAACCGGCAAGGCATTCGATTTTGCCGAACAGGTGGAGGGCCATGGGCGCTTCTATTTCCACGATCCGCTGGCGGTATTGGCTGCCATCGATCCCTCCCTGATGACCATGGAATCGCTTCATGTGTCGGTCGAGAAGGTGGGATCGGTGGCTCGTGGGATGACCATCGCCGATCGGCGGATACTCAAGCCGGAACAGAGGCCTGTTCCGAACATGCTTGTCGCAGCCGATGTGGATGTGCCCCGTACGTTGGATCTCTTGCGGTCCCGGCTCTGCCCATGATCCTAGTCGTCGGCTCCAGCAACATCGATCTCACGGCGACGGTCGAACGCTTGCCCTGCCGCGGCGAAACCGTGCTCGGACAGCATTTTGCGCAATCGTTCGGCGGCAAGGGGGCGAATCAGGCCCTGGCGGCGAGCTGCGCCGGAGCGGCGGTCGTCTTCCTCACCAAGCTGGGGATGGATGACAATGGAACGGTGATGGAACGACAGTTGGCCACACAAGGGCTCTCTCAAGTCGTGGTCCTGCGTGACGTCCAGGCTCCCACCGGAGTCGCGATGATTTTGGTCGATGAGGCGGGCGACAACCAAATCGCAGTGGTTCCCGGCAGCAATGGACGGCTCACTCCCGAGGACATACGTCAAAACATCGGGCTGATGGCCGGAGCGCGTGTGCTGCTGGTCCAGATGGAAATTCCGCTGGATACCGTTCAGGAAGCGCTGGCGCTGGCGAAACGGCAGGGCCTCATGACGATTCTCAACCCGGCTCCAGCCTGTCCGTTGCCGTCCGAACTCCTACGGCTGGTGGATATTTTGACGCCGAACGAAAGGGAAGCCTGTACCTTGGCTGGTTCGGCAGACCTCGCCGAAGCAGCCCACGTGTTGGCCATGCGAGGGGTCGGGACCGTCGTGGTGACGTGCGGCGCGGCGGGGGTGTTGATGTGTCGCGACAAGGAACTGGTCCCAATTCCGACCTTTCTCGTTGACACAATCGATTCGACCGGCGCCGGCGATGCATTTAACGGTGTGCTGGCCTGTGCCGTCGCCGAAGGGGTGCCGATCGGAACTGCGATCGAACTTGCCAACGCGGCCGGCGCCTTGGCCACGACCAGGCGCGGGGCACAGGAATCGATGCCAGTCAGACGCGATATCGAATGGTTGCGTCGTTTTGGAACAAGAACGGTGCGTTCGGTGTGAGATTCTCTCCCTAATTCCCTTTGGCCGCTTGCGCTCGTAGGCTGGAGAGGACCTGTCTGGCTTCTGGGATGAAATCGGCGCGTTGAAGTGTCTGTGCCAGGTCCAGTGCCTTGGTTGCGATGGCGACGGCTTCGTCATGGCGTCCACCGGCGCAGTAGCTTTTCGCCAAACTCAACCGGGCATTGACGGCAGCCGGTTCTCGATCGATCACCTGGCGAAGGAGCATTTCCCCCTTTTCTTTGTTACCCCCCAGCAGTGCCGGTAAACGAACCAGGAACGTTCCCCTGGCCGACAACCCGTCCAAATGGTCCGGGGCCAGTTCGAGGGTGCGGTTCAATTCCTTCATCATCCGGCGGAATCCCAGGATCGACGCGATACTCTGTTCCCCGTCGATCCGCATCTGTTCGCCGAGATTACAGAAGAGTGCGAAGTGGGCCGCGGCAGAAGACTCATCCGCCTCGACGGCTTGTTCGCCGAAAGCCTGGCCTCGTGCAAAATGTTCAACCCTGGCCGCACGGTCCTGAGCCCGGCGCCCGAGATCGCATTCATGCATCGCGTCGGCAGTGAGTCGCTGAACCGGAGTACCGGCGGAGGCCTGTTGGGCGATGATCGATATGGCGACCCCAAGGATGGCCGCTGCTCCCATTCGTTTCATCAGGTGACCGAATCGGTTCGATACCATGAAAAGTGGGGGTGAAGTGTACAGCAAATCACCGACTGATTGCTACGGCAGAATATCGGTATGTTGAGGCGTGGGCTGAACCGGTTACTGTTCGCTTCGTCAAGCCAGGTAGGGGGCCAAGGTGCGAAAGGCTTTCAGCATGGTCCGGTAGGAATAGGATGCATTGCGTCCGCTGGGATTGGGGAGAAGCACGATGTCGGAGCCATGCAGGGTGACCGGTTGCAGGCCCGGCTTCCGGCCTGCCTCTTTCGGTTCGAGGGGAAAGAGGACGGGATAGAGTGTGATTCCCAGGAGGGCGACAACGCGCGGGCGGTACCGGCGCACTTTCCGTATCAACGTCGGACGACCTGCTGCGTAGTCCTGCGATGTGAGGCCATCCGCACCAGCCGTGGCTCGGGGGACCAGATTGGTGAGTCCCAACCCCCATGCAGGCAGGCGCCAGTCGTCTCGATAGGTCAGCCGTTCTGGCACCAGGTTCGCGTCGTACAGCAGTGTCCAGAAACGATTCGACGGCCCCGCGTAGTGGTGGCCGAGTGCGGCGGAGCGCAGCCCCGGATTGATGCCGACAAACAGGATGCGCAGGTCCTGAGCGAGATGATCAGGAAGCGAAGGTCCAGGAGTCACCATGTTCCTGTGTCCTGATGGGTGGTTTCATCCGAGCGATGAGGCGGTTTAGTAGTGGTCAGGCTATTTTGCCACAGGCTGATGCCGGCCATATGGAGAATCGATTGAATGGCAGCAATTCAAATTTTTGAAAAACAATGGTTTAGATCGGTTTCCGCGTTCGGCAAGGACTTTGCTTTTGGAGGAGCCGTCGGTGGTTGGCAATCTCAACATAACAGGAGGTGAGTCAGTATGAAGAAGATGATGTTGACTGTCATGGCGGCCGCATTGTTGGTCGCGTTCAGCGCTCCTTCCTTCGCCGGTGAGGAGAAGAAGAAGGACGAGAAGAAGGGTGGGCACTTCTCCCAGACCCTCTTCGGTGAAGAGAAGAAGAAGGATGAGAAGAAGGGCGGACATCTGTCCCCGACCGTGTTCGGCGAAGAGAAGAAGAAGGATAAGGGCGGCAAGTAATTATCGTCTCTTGGCGAGGCTAGCTGGCTTGAGAGGTCTCCCCCCTCACGGCGGGAGGCCTCTTGGGTCGCTTACCTGTTTCGTTCCTGCCGTATGTAGACCGCCTGCAGCCCCACGATCGTTTTCCCGTCTCGAATCGTCCCATCCTCGATTTTCAAGATCGCGTCACGCAGCGGCATTTCCACCACTTCCAACACTTCATCTTGATCCAGGTTCTGGGTGCCCGTCGTCAGGCCCGTCGCGAGATAGATGTGGATGACTTCGTCGGCAAAGCCCGGAGCCGTCAAGATGCTGGAGAGGAGTTCGAAGCGGCCTGCTTTGTAGCCGATCTCTTCTTCAAGCTCACGGGCGGCACAATCCAGCGGGTCTTCCTGCGGGTGCAGTTTTCCGGCCGGGATTTCGTAGATGAATCCGTTTGCCGCGTGCCTGAACTGACGAATCAGCACGACCGTTCCGTCTTCCTTCAGGGGGACGACGGCGGCGGCGCCGGGATGGCGGATGACTTCCAGATCGATCGTGTGACCGTTCGGGAGGCGCACCGTATCGACGTTAAGGGTGACGACCTTCCCTTTGTAGATCGGTTTGACCATGGGTTACGACGCAGCGGCGACTTTCTTGTAGAACGGGGGCTTGACGACCAGGGCGGGACAGGACTTGCCTCGAATATCGATCAGGATCGACGAGCCTGGTTGAGCTGCTGCGGGTGGGACATACCCCATCCCGATCCCTTTCTGCAGCAAGGGAGACAAATTCCCGCTGGTGACTTCGCCGATCACGGCATGGGGCGTCCGGTGACTCAAAATCTTGAATCCATGTCGCGGGACGGCCTTTTCAACAAGCTCAAAGGCGACGAGTCGTCTGGTCGCTCCGCGTGATTGTTGAGCGAGCAGTTCGGCCCGACCGATGAACTCTCCCTTATCGAATTTCACGACCCATTCCGCCCCGGCCTCGATCGGGGTCGTTTCCTCATTCATGTCGTTTCCGTACAGGAGATAACCCATTTCAAGCCGCAGCAAATCACGCGCCCCCAACCCGGCCGGTTTGACGCCATACGGACGGCCCGATTCAAGAAGCCGATTCCAGATCTCAGCTGCTCCCTCTGCCGGAACATACAATTCATAACCCAACTCACCGGTGTAGCCGGTTCGCGTGACCAGGACCGATCGACCGCACAGGGTCGCGTCTTGGCAGTGGCGAATCTTCAGCGCCGCCAACTCAGAGAGGCCCGCTGCGGTAAGGATGTCACGGGAGGTCGGGCCCTGGATCGCGAGTTGTGCGAGGGCGGATGAATGGTCGTGGACTTTGCAACCTTGGGCCTGCGCCACTTTCTCCTGCAGCCATGCGACGATCTTTTCTCGGTTGGACGCGTTAACACAGACGAGAAATTCATAGGGTTTCACATGGTAGATGAAGATGTCGTCTTTGATCCCGCCTTGGGGCGTACAGACCATGGAATATTGCGACTGGCGCACGGAGAGTTTGGAGACATCGTTCGTCGTGACGCGCTGCAAGAACGCGAGGGATCCCGGTCCTGTGACGCTGATGCGCCCCATGTGACTGACATCAAACAGCCCGGCCTGCCGCCGGACCGTCTGGTATTCGTCCACGACGCCGGTATATTGGATGGGCATTTCCCATCCGGCAAAGTCCACGAGCTTGGCCTGTGCCTTACGATGAGCGTCGATCAGTGGTGTCTGTCGCATCGGATCTGTAGGAAGTCTGTTCCGAGGGTGCAGTGAGACCGACGTGGGCGCAGCAGTCCTACCGAACCTCCAACAATTCCACGTCGAACATGAGGGTCGCATTGGGAGGAATGACGCCGCCGGCTCCGCGGGAGCCGTAGCCCAGTTGCGGGGGGATGGTCAATTTCCGCTTGCCGCCGACTTTCATCCCGACGACTCCTTCATCCCATCCCCTGATGACCTTGCCGGAACCGATCGGAAAGGAGAAGGGGTCCCGCCGGTCTACAGAACTGTCGAACTTGGTCCCATTGGTCAGCCAGCCGGTGTAGTGGACGGTGGCAAGGTTTCCTGCCGTTGCTTCGCGACCGGTCCCCACCACCAGGTCGACGTATTTCAAACCGGACTCGGTGGTGACTTCAGGATTCGAGCCGGTGGTTTCACTCTGTGCCATGGTTGGTCTCCCTATGCTCAATAGTAAAAAGCACACGATACCGTAAGTCATCAGCCGGAAGCGAGTCTTCATGGGCATCTCCTTGTGCAATAGCTGGTCAGGTGCATCGAACTTCGTCGGCAGAGGGCGACTCAGTGGTCGGTGCCGTCGCCGCCTCATCGATCCGGTTCGCAAAAGATCGCGATGCTGGCCGTGTAGCCGTGAAGAAAATTTTTTCCTCCGACCGGGCCCACCTCGCCCTGGGCAAAAAAACCTGAAACGGGAATGGAGCCCAATTGCTGTTGGAGGACCGATGCATCATGGTCCGCTGAGCCGAACAGGCCCCTCCCGCGCCCGCAACAGCTGAACAGCAAGGCTCCCAGGGGCTTTGATGATTCGACGGAGCCGGAGGCGGCGAGCAAGGCGCGAAGATCCTCGTCGGCGGACTGCGCATCACGGACCTGAAATTGAACGGTTTGCCCTTCCTGGACGACGTCGCCGATGACGATGGCGCCGGTCTCTTGATCTGCGCCGATCAGGTTGCGGATCAGGAAGTCTCCACGCGTGAAATGGGCGCGTTGTTCATCCATGGCGATGCCGATGTGCAGGGCATGCTGCGCCAACGCCCGTTCATCCGGGCTGAGTTGTCCGAAGACCGTCTGCAAACAATGCAAGGCGGGGATTCCGCCGAGCTCCTGAATGACATTGTGCTCCGCCTTGGTGACGATAAACCGGTCACCGATGGGCCGACAGCCTTGTGAGATGACGGTGCGAACGGAGATGTTTCCCGTCAAGGCGACGCCGACCAGGCCGTCGCGATAGACCTCGTCATCGAGAAAGAGTCGATTTCCGCCGAGATCCTGCCCGCCTCCCGCCAACCCGCCGAGGGCCACGGCTCCCGGGTAACGTTCCTCCAGAAGGGGCAACACATCTTGCATGGGGGTGGAGAAGGGATCGGCAAAGAGCAGCAAGACCGGGGCCGCTGAGCCGGCAACGTGGGGTCCCGGCCACCCGCGCAATGAAAATTGGTCGTGCAGGTTGGAAAAGGCGAGATGCAGGGGCTGTGTGGTCACTCCCGGCAAGTGGGCAGCCCAGAGGGTTGCCGCTGCACCGGTTTCCACTTCGCGACCCGTGGCGATGATCCCTTCGCCGGTGCAGCCGACCAGTGCCAGAGGAGCCAATGCGCGACGAAGCTGATAGGAAAGGGTTTCGGCCTGTTCCACATGGTCGGCCGAGATAAACAGAACGGCCAAATCGATCTGGGATGGACCCAACTGCGTCTTGATGGCCTGGATCAGTTCTTCAGCCGCCTGTTGCACGTCGCCCTTGCGGGTGAGGGCCGAGGCGAAACGCATGGTCGATGGAGGAGTGACAATCACAGGGCTCTGTTTCTGGCTGGGGTCAGATCACGACCGGTCTGTCCCCTTTAGACACCAGGGTTCATGCGTTCAGGCCGATCCGAAGCGAGTTTCTTATAATAGCGCCACATGTATGAGTGATAGTCGTCGAGTTGGGCGAGCAGATAGTGCAGTTCGGTCGGGTCCTGCGTTTCAAGCGCTCGCACCATCCGCGCTTTCAAAAATGTCGCGAACTTGTCTGTTTTGTCGAGTGCCGTCAGAAGCGCGAGGCTGCCTCCGATATGATAATCAGCCATAGGCCTCCCTTTGCCGGAGCGGCAAGCAGGAGAATAGCCGTGACGCCTGCCAAAAGCAAGTTGCCGGCGGCCTCGCCGGTGGTTGGATCGTGGGTTAGGGGTTTGGCGCAGCGCCGCCGGAAAGGAGCGCCCTCAGGCGAGGAATGGAAATGGCTTCGGCTCGAAATCCGTCACGCCCGACGACGGTGGTGGCGCCGGTGAGGGCGTTGAGGACCGCTTCTTCCGTGGCCTCGACGGTGGCGGTGATCAGGGGATTGAGGTGCGTGTCGGCCAGGTGCGTGAGCGAGAAGGTCGGCTCAGCGGGATAGTGAGGAATGACATTGCCGGTGGAAAAGGCCAGCATGAAATCCCCGCTGCCGTGCCGAGCGGTCGAGCCGGTTCGAGCGAGCCCCAATGCAGCCCGCTTGCCGAGGCGGGTCAGTTGTCGGCTGTCCAACGGCGCATCCGTGGCAATGACGACGATGATCGACCCTTCGGCATTTCCGGCAATCCCTTCACGCGTCAGGTAGGGACTTTCCCCGCTTTGGGTCGGTCGTAGGTTCGACTGGGCCGGCTCTGCCTCATACCGTTGCCCCACCGGCACTCCGCCCATCGTGAGTTCGGAGCGACGGCCATGGTTGGCATTGACCAACACCCCGACCGTAAATCCTCCGTTCGCGTCTGGGAGCCGCCGCGAAGCCGTGCCGATTCCTCCCTTGAATCCATAGGAGATCATGCCGGTGCCGGCTCCGACCGTCCCTTCCGTCACGGGTCCCGACGATGCCTCGTCCAATGCCTGCATGACATCGGCTTCCGAGACATGGCGCCCTTGAATATCGTTCAAACGGCTGTCGTCACATTCCGCCACGACGGGGGTCAGGGTGTCATCGGTGATGCCGATGCCGGGATAGTGCCGGAGCATCCAGCTGATGACGCCATTGGCCACCCGAGGCACGTTCAGCGTATTGGTCAAGGCGATGGGATATTCAAGAAACCCCGATTCCGTCACCCAGGCCAGGCCGGTCATTTCGCCGGTACCGTTCAAGACGAAGGCCCCAGCCGGGA
The DNA here is from genome assembly GCA_030123565.1 of Nitrospira sp. Taxonomy (NCBI): domain Bacteria; kingdom Pseudomonadati; phylum Nitrospirota; class Nitrospiria; order Nitrospirales; family Nitrospiraceae; genus Nitrospira; species Nitrospira sp. Next base: position 4,076,445 of record CP126122.1, read on the forward strand.
CTTTCTTGTGCCAGACATCGTCTCGCGGGATGATGACCGTCACGCCGGTTCTGACCGGCCCCTGTCCCGGCTGCAGAGGACCGTCCCCTCGCAGTAACGTCACCTGCCCGACCTTTACGCCAGGTACGTCGGTGATGGCATTCATGGGACCAGGCTGCAACTGTCCAAGCTTCAGCCCGAGAGCCCGCGCCCGTACCCTGGGCTGGCCTGAATCGACACCGCTCGATAGGTCCAAACTCCAGGCGGGAGAAGAGAATTGCGTCAGGAGCGTGATGGCGCAGGTGGTTGTGATGAAGAAATGTCTGCTCGTCTTGGCCATGCTACAGGCATCCTCCGGGGCGAATGGCTCGATCCGGTATTCGATCAGATTTCGTAGGTGCTGTCTTTGCTCGGCACCACCACCGCCATGTGGGGATGTTCGGCTTGAATGGCCGCGCCCAGCGACAATGCCTGTTTTTCCTCTCCATGGACCACGAACACCTGCTGGGGCGCCGGGGAAATGGCCCGCACATAGGCGAGCAGGTCGTTCCGGTCCGCATGGGCCGACAGCCCGTTGAAGACGACGACTTGGGCACGGCGCGTGGTCGGAATACCGTAAATCGGCACGATATCCCAGCCCTCGACGAGTCTGCGACCTAGGGTATGTTCGGCCTGGAATCCCACGATCGCGATGATGTTCGCTTCATCCTGGATGGCATGTTTGAGGTGGTGCACGACGCGGCCGCCTTCACACATGCCGGAGGATGCGATGATCACGCAGGGGCCCTTCATGCTGTTCAACCGCTTGCTCTCCTCCACCGAAGACACATAGCGAATGTAGCGGGCGGCGAAGGGATCTCCTTCCGAGGTGAAGGTGCGGAAGGTCTCTTCGTCGTAACATTCCGGGTGTTTTCGGAACACGTCGGTGACCTTCGAGGCCAAGGGGGAGTCGATATAAATCGGAAGGGGGTCGATCCGTCCCTCGGCCACCAGTCGCTTGATGCGCATGACCAGTTCTTGCGTCCGTCCGAGTGCGAAGGCCGGCACGATGATCTTGCTGTTGTGCACCTTGGCATGGGCGACCAGTTGTTGGGCTTTCTTGGTCAGGGCCTCGCCGGCTGCTTCGTGGAGGCGGTCGCCGTAGGTTGATTCGATGATCAGGACATCACAACTCGGCGGCGGAGCCGGATCGCGGAGAATGGGCATCTGGGACCGTCCCAGGTCGCCAGAAAAGAGGATCGTGGTGCTGTTCCCGCGTGCGGAATACTTCAGGCGAATCGCCGCAGACCCTAAAATATGTCCGACATCGTGGAAGGAGGCCGTCACGCGCGGAGTGACCTTGATGGTGTCGCCATAGCGTGCGCCGACGAATCGGCGGACGATGGCGCGTGCGTCGCTCGTATCGTAGAACGGCTGCAGGCAGCGTTTGCCGCGGCGGCTCTCTTTCCGGTTCAGATAGGCGCAATCGTTTTCTTGCAGGCGGGCGGAGTCTTCCAACATCACCGCGGCAAGGTCGGCCGTGGCGCGCGTCACGTGCACCTGTCCTCGAAACTGGTGCTTGGCCAGGACCGGCAGGGCACCGGAATGGTCGATATGGGCGTGCGAGAGCAGCACGGCTTGGATCGAGCGCGGGTCGAATCCTAGGAAACGGTTCTGCCGGTCCGCTTCCTGTCGTTGTCCCTGGAAGAGGCCGCAGTCCAATAGAATGTTGGCGCCGGGCATTTCCAGCAGGTGGCGGCTTCCCGTGACGGATCGCACCGCGCCGTGAAAGGAGAGGTTCATGGGTTGGAGGGGCCTCCATGGTTGCGGCTGATGAGGTCCCAGGCCTGCTGGGCTGTTTCGGCGAAGTGGAAGAGTGAGAGGTCGTCGACTGTGATCAGGCCCTCATCGACCAGCAGCGGCCAGTTGATGAGCCGTTCCCAGAAGGTTCGGCCCATGAGGACGATCGTGATGTTGCGAGTTTTCCCTGTCTGAAGCAGGGTCAGCGTCTCAAACAGTTCGTCGAGGGTGCCGAACCCGCCGGGGAAGACCACCAGGGCTCTGGCGCGCAGCAGGAAATGCATCTTGCGCAGCGCGAAGTAGCGAAATTGAAAACAGAGCTCCGGCGTGATGTAGGGATTGGGGTATTGTTCGTGGGGCAGGGTAATGTTAAGCCCCATGGACTTGGCGCCCACGTCCGCCGCACCCCGGTTGGCCGCCTCCATGATACCGGGCCCCCCGCCGGTGACGACGACGTAATCACACTGCCCATCGACCTGGCAGGTGGAGGAGACGAGGCGGCCGAATTCCCGGGCGACGTCATAATAGTGCGCGAGGGCGACGCGGCGTTCCGCAATGGCGACGCGCTGCTGCAGCGTTCGGTCCTGCGGGAAGGCCTGCAGTTCAGCCACGGCTTGCTCCAAGGCTTGGCGGGCCAGCGACGGTTCCAGCAGCCTTGAACTACCGAACACCACGATGGTCGAGCGGATGCCCTGCTCCTCCTGAATCAACTCCGGCTTGAGCAACTCCAATCCCAAACGCAAGGGGCGCAGTTCGTCGCGCTGGAGAAACTCGATGTCGCGATCAGCCGGAATATAGGAGGAAGACGTGACGGCGGTGTGATGGCCCGAGGAATCGTCGGAAGCACCTGCACCCATGGCCGGCATTATAACGGGATGTTACGCAGGCGGCAATTCGTGTCCCGCGATGAGGCTGTAGAGTCAGAACGGATAGGGAGTGAACAGGGGTTCCGGCCGGCGACGGACAAAGGCCTGGTGGATGACCACCCAATTCGTATCGCAAATCAGCTCGAAGGCATCCGCGCCGAAACCCGACCGTGACAAGACCAAGTCGGGGTCCACCGGAGACCAGGGTTTGGCAAGCCAGCCGAAGTTGACCCGCGAATATTTGGCGTTGAGAAAACGGTAGGTCACGACCGTACCCATTTCTGCGTCGGCCATGGAATCGGGCGCTCCCAACCTTTCGACGACATCGGTCAAGGTCGTACGGCCTTCGGCGATGAAGGCGACGTGCTCCGGCGTGAGCGGCGTATTGATGGTCAAGCGCGCGACATTGCAGCCGGCCATGGCGACAACGGTCACGGTCGACAAGAGCAGCGTGCGCAAGAGGTTCCGTACGGCCATGACGTCAATCCCCGAAAGGCCAGAAGCGGAATTCAAGTCCATCCGTCCGTTTTGACGCGATCACCTCCTCCACCGTGCCCTCTCGATTGATCAAGACGAAGAGGTCGTCGCTCTTCACGGTGACACGGGAGAAGTTGACCAGGATCAACAAGAGACTCCCGACCTTGGCATCGTAGCGATAGTACTGAAACAAATCTCGTCCGTTGACTTGAAGGATCCGGTCAGGGGCTCCCAGTTGTGCCAGGACCTCCGACCGCGTGGTGACTCCCTTTTTGATCGCATTGACGGTCTCTGTCTTGATCTCATCGCCGAGTGTTCCACGGCTGAATGCGCAGGCGTTCAGCGTCAGGATCATCAGGGCCATGAGCATGCCGGTCAGTCGCATGCGTCATCCTCCTTCTTGAGACGAACATTGTTGGGACTGGTCAGGCCTTGCTGTCGGTGGCATGGGACTTGGGCAAGACAAAATCTGATTCATAGATCTCGTAGGTCGTGGGGGAGAGTCCGACGCGGCCATAGACCTGCTTGGCGACGCTATTCGTCCCTTCGACATACAAGCGGACGCCACAGACATCGGTTCTGGAACGGGCCAGTTCGATGATGGCGCGGTGCATATGCCGATAGACGCCCTTTCGTCTCCATGAGGGATGGACGTACACGCTTTGGATCCACCAGAACTGGGCGTTTCTCCAGTCGCTCCATTCATAGGTGATGAGCAACTGCCCTACGGTCACTGTATCGGCTTGTGCCTCTTGCCGCAAGTCCGCGACGTAATATCGACCTCTCGCAGGTTGGTCGATGACGGCTTGAGTCCCCATGCGCAGCAACGTACGGTCCAACACACGTTGTTCCGTCTCCCATGCCATGGCGGCGCTGAACTCCGTCAGGATGTCCAGGTCCTGAAGGCCGGCCGGGCGAACGGTCAGGTGATCGGCCGGCTTCATGATTGATTCCCGGTCGGCGACGTGAGCCAACCTTGCAACGGGCGATACAGCCCTGCCGAGAATTCCAGCTTCAAGGCTTCTTCCGGCAGCAAATTCAACGGATGCAACTGTGCTTTGGGGATCATGGCTAAGTATCCGGTAAAGGGATGGATGGCCGTGGGGACGAAGACCATGACCAGCTCGGCTGCCGGTGCGATTTGAAGCGCCGGTGGCGGGGAACCCATGACGAAGCCCAGGGCCCAGAGTCCGTCGCGCGGGAAGGGAAAAGCCACCACGGTGCTGCGTCCGAAACGTGCCCGGTAGTTCAGCAAGTCCGTCATGCTTTTCAACGTCAGGTAAATGCTGCGGATCAAGGGAATCCGTTCGAGGGTCGCCTCGCTCCAGCGCACGAGTCGTTGCCCGATGACGTGGGTTGCGACGGCGCCGGCCGTGAGCACCATCGCGAGGAGCAACAGAATGCCCAAGCCTGGGGCATAGGGCGTCATCTGCCGGCCGATGAGGTCGAGGAGGAACGAATCCAAGGTATCGAACAGGGCCGTCAGGATCAGAAAGGTCGTCCAGGCCGGAAGGAGCACGAGAAGTCCGGTGAGGAAGATGCGTCCGAGCCGATGGGAAGATGCCACGCGAGTTCCGGTTCCTGTGGTCAAAAGTCTAGCAGGTGAATCTACGATACCAGATACGGCGAGGGATTTGTATCTTCTTGAACTCTCAATCTATTTGGACTATCTTTCTCCCTACATCCCAGTCACCCGGATCGGGTGAGATTGTGAGAAACAGTATGAGCGACGACGTGCGAAAGAAAGTCAATCTTGATAAGGATCTCCTGGCCATACTCTGTTGCCCGGAAACCAAGCAGCCGGTGGTGCTTGCCGATGACCTGTTGATTCAAAAGGTGAACGGGGCGATCGATCGCGGGTCATTGAAAAACAAGGCACAGAAGCCGGTGACGGAAAAACTCGACGGGGGGTTGATCCGGTCGGACAACAAGATTCTCTACCCCGTGCGCGAAGACATTCCCGTCATGTTGATCGACGAAGGGATTCCGCTCGAACAGATCGCCTAGTCGTCGCCTCCCCATTCCTTTTCCCGCCCTATTCAGCCGGTCGGCCTTCCAGACGCATCTCGGAGATACGGATGTTCCGCCTGCATGGTTGCGGCTGAGTGACGCTTTTGCGTTGTGACTGAATCTTGCCGTGCTAGGGGGTCAGCAGTCCACCTTCTGCCGAGGCCTGTTCGGTCTTTGAGCCGGTGGAGGTTCCGCACTGGGCGCAGAGGTACTCATACAAGTTGCCGGTAGGCAGGACGAGGAGAAGCCGTTGGCGGGTCGGTGTGGCCTGGCGGCATGTTCCGCAATAGAGCAGAGAGGCATTGAACGAATCATACTGATCCGTCTGGCGATGTCCCTGGGGCGAAGGTGCGGGTTGTGACCGCACGGTGCGTGGAGGCCAGTCGGGTGGCGATGGTCTCTTCGGAGGTCGCGGCATGTTCGCTATTGTACTGAGGGAGGACTGTGCGGCGCAATGGACGAAGGCGATGTTCTTGAATAGTTAAGAATGTCCGATGCGTCGATCTCCATGCGAATCAGGCTCATCACCGTTTCTGCCGTAACGAATCCACCAGAGCGACCGGATGACCTGCACCACGACGTAGAGCGCGAGGCCGGAGAGAATCCCATAGAGCCAAGCCTTGCTCCACGGCCATAAGTCGGGCGCATGCAGAACAACCGCAAGCGCGATATGGCCTCCCAAGCCGAGGCAAATGGCGAAGATGATCCACTCACGGGCCATAGTCGCCCTCGGAGGAGGCCATGACGCAGGGTAAGCCTGGAGACGATCGACAGGTGGTCAAACGGAGGTCTTGGCGGATTCAATCTCGGTTGCCGTGATCAGGCTGGACAGGTAATCCGCCACGAAGGTCAGGGCTTCCTCGCGTCCATCGGCGCGCCGGCCCTTTTCACGACGCTGCACCGAGAGCTCGTGGTCCAAGTCCGACTTCACTTCCGTCAGCACACGTTGCAGTGTCGTCGGGGTGATGTTGGTGTCCATGTCTTCGAGTTCCTGGCAGCGGTCCAGCACCCAGTTCAAGCCCTCGATACGGCCGGCATAGTGTTCCTGTTCAGCGGTGTCGATCCGGGCCATCGTGGTGGCGAATGTTTGAGCTTCATACACCAGGTTGTAAAAACTCGTGACGGCGCGTTGTAACGTGGGATTCATAATTCTCCTTAGTTCATGAATAGGTTCTTGTGATTATACCTGAGATTAGAGGTGCAACAAGGTATTTTTTTGTTGGGCGGTGGCTTACGTGAACAGGAGGGAATGAAACTCGTTCATGAATCCATAGTAGAGAGGTGCAAAATCCTTGAGGCTGTCCGGACTATTTTCTTTGAGGCGTTTGAAGAAGAAGACTTGGGTGCGCGGATCCAGCTGTTCCAGCAGGCGACTGAGTTGTGCCATCGTGTAACTGCCGGCGGGAACGCTCAGCACATAATGCACCAACCGTTCGACGAACTGTTGCCCGACATACTCGCTGGTCAGAAGACCTTCCGGAATCCTGCCGGATGCGAGGTATTCGTCGAAGGGGATCGCTTGTGCCGCAAAGGGGATCGACTGCTGCGGGCGGGAGGTCACGCTGGGATTCCCTCGCTGAGAGCAATGAAATGAGGTGACATTGGAATCACTGTACTGAAGCCCCTGCGGTCCGTCAAGTGGACAGAAGCCGCAGGCTGGTCTGAGGCGAAAGGCTGAGTGTGCGGGGCGGAGAAGGGAGGGCAATTCCCTCTCGATCACGGTGCGCATAGGGTGCTTGTCGAGGAGGCCTCTTGGCTGGTCGGTGCAGTCGTCGGTTACGTGGTGTCTGCAGGAACCTGACTCCAGGTTCCGTCGATCGATCACTGCAGATGGTCGGCTTGACAGTCCGTGGTGTGGCCGGTACAATTCCGCTTCTTCCGTCGGGCGAAAGCGGGAATAGCTCAGTGGTAGAGCATCGCCTTGCCAAGGCGAGGGTCGCGGGTTCAAATCCCGTTTCCCGCTCCAATTTTCTCAAGCACTTCCTCTCAAATCTTTTCTTGTTTCTCCGCTCCATAGACGGGCCCATAGCACATGATCATGCAATTAAGACATGATCGATCCATGGCTGGGCAACTTCGTCACTACCTGAAAGTTCTCCCTTCTTTTAAGCCTCTTCGCCTTTTGGTCGGCGGCTGATCTTGAGAAAATCTTGATGCACCGGAATACGGTAACCCTCGTTGTGCGTGGCGAAGTTGGCCCGTACGTATGCTTCCACGTCTTGCCTGGTGGGTGCGCATTTAATCTCCAATAAGTTGAGCATAAATTCGGCTACGGCGTAGGCCTTGCTCACGTCCGGTGTTTCGACGTGCGCAGGATCCAGCGTGATCGCGACGTCATGCTGGTCCCCGTGCTTGGAGCGGAAGGCGTCGGCGGCCTGGCGCAATTCAAACCGGTGTCCGAAAAAGTGGTGCACCATGTTCATGCACCCGCTCTCCCGGTGCTGCAGCACCACGATCGTCACGCCGGTTGGCGACATCCACGAGACGAGGCGTTCCAGGTGCGCCAGCCACTCCTCGGGAGAAATATAATAGAACGTATGGGAGCAGAGCACCAGATCGCCCCGCGCATCCGGTTGGGCGGCCAAGATCGGCAGGCCAATCGCCTCGGCGGTCGGGAGCGCCTGTTGCAGCTGGTTTCGGAGATGGACGTTTGGCTCAATGGCAATGGTGCGATGAAAGGCACCCGCGAAGGCCTGGGTCACTTCACCATTCCCCGCGCCTGCGTCAATGAAGACCCTGTGTGCCGACAATTTATCCACGACCCCCTGCAACCAGCGTTTAGCATTCCGCTTCTGATCCGTGTGGTGGAGGAAGGTTTGAAAGGCCTGTTTGTAGGCCTCTCCTTGAGAATCAAAGATGCGAATGCGTTCTTGGTGCGTCATGCGGCGTCTCCCCCGGTAGTGATTCCAAAGTAGAAGGGGCCAGTATACGCATTTGGGGATCGTCTGTGTGGTTGTCCTTGCTGCTGTGGCTGAGGAAGGAGGTAACGAAACAGCGTAACTCCGGCCTCTAGGATTCGACGAATTATTTTATGTAGTGGTACTGCGCGTTGAAGCCTTGGTTGCCTGGGTTTACAAGCATGGTGCTGGCTTAACCGGGTGTTGTAAGTGTCGAATCGATGAGCAGTTTGAATTCCTCAAAAGATTTGGCGCCGATAAGCGGGCGTCCGTTGATAAAGAATGTGGGTGTACTCGTCACGCCCACATTCAGCGCGTCCCGCAAGTCGCCCTCCACTTCCGAGGCGTATTCATGTGTGTCGAGACAATGTGAGAATGCCGGCATATCCATCGAGGCCTGTTGAGCAAGTCGGTTGAAGTCCCATCCTGAGCTCCCCTGTTGGTGTTCAAAAAGAAGGTCATGATAGGCCCAGAATTTTCCCTGTGCAGCAGCACATTGAGCCGCTTCCGCTGCCTGCTTCGCATGGACATGATTAGGCGCGGGGTAATCCCGATACACGAATCTTACCTTCTCTCCGTAAACGCGGAGTATTTTCTTGATCATGGCCGCGCTCCGCTTGCAATACGGACATTGGAAGTCAGAGAACTCGACGATCGTCACCGGCGCGTCGGCTGAGCCTGTCGAAGGATCATCGTCGGTTGAGATGGCAAGTACTGGTTCGGTGATTCGAGGAAGGTTGAGTTGGATCGGAGTTTGTCGTCGCAAGGCCACAATCATAGCCTGCCGTCGCTGTGAAGTAGACCGCGCATCTTCGAAAACGGGCAGTTGAGAGGCCGTAGGTCGAGGTGTATCGACATCCAATGAGGGAGGTGGAGTTCCCAGCAGTTGCTCCACTGTTTTCCCCGCCCTTGCTGCCTCAGCGCGCAGGAGTTCCGAATCGATGAGCTGTTGTACGGCATACAGAAGGAGTTGCGACCGTTGCTGTTCAAGTTGATAGAGCGGGAGGGCGACCTGGCCCTCTGCCTCGCGTAGAGTAATCGAGTGATTCCCGACTGTGGCAACCACGGGCGAAGTTGATGAATCGCCAGTTTTTGTCGGTGACGCGATCTTGATGAACATCAGGAATGAACAAGCTATGACCAAACCCGCGAGGGCGAACGAACGCCACAGCCTAGGCTTAGAGGGGAATATCATGATGTGTATCGGTCCTCTCATGTACGGTGCCTTCTGACTCCTGGTTCCCGAGAACTGGCCGCGTGATGATGTCGCGTGCGGAATTGTCCTGCAGCGCCGCCATCCGCGCAATCCCCCCAACAGGCGAGGCAGATACCTACGAGTGACGAATGGCTACTGCGGTGACGGTGCCCTATCCTGCGGTGAACTGGCCGCGTGGGGCAAGGCGTTGTGCCTAAGCCATCAGGGTCACTGCCACGAGTTGTAGGTGTCACAAAAACCTCTGGAGGGAACCGAATGCACAGTTGGGATAAAACATTGATCGGTACAAGCAAGTGTTTTCTCCAAACAACTGGGATGATCCCTCTGCTGAGTATGGCCAAATCCACGGTGTTGATATCGGGAGAGACGGGAACGGGGAAAGAACTGTTCGCAAGGGCCATTCACTATACGGGAGAACGACGAGGGAAACCGTTTGTTCCGGTCAACTGTGCAGCCCTCCCAGATCATTTGATCGAAAACGAGTTGTTCGGCCATAGCAAAGGTGCCTTCACGGGCGCATCGAGCGAGAAGCCTGGGCTCTTTCGGGAGGCGAATGGCGGGACGCTGTTTCTCGATGAAATCAACTCGCTCAGTCTGACCGTTCAGAGCAAGCTCCTGCGGGTGTTGCAAGAGCAGGAATTTAGGCCATTGGGTTCGACCAAGAGCCTCAGAGTCGATGTGAAGATCGTGGCTGCCACCAATGCGGATTTACGCTCGTTAGTTGAAGGCAGTCAATTCCGCGAGGATCTCTTCCACAGGCTCAATGTACTGTCGGTCACGCTCCCTTCTTTGCGCGAACGGAAAGAAGACATCCTCCTGTTGACTGCGCATTTCCTGAAGACCTATGCCAAGGAATTCGGCAAGGGGTCCATCATGCTCGGTCCCTCGTCCAAAGCGAAACTGATGGGATACTCTTGGCCTGGGAATGTGAGAGAGCTGGAGGGAGTGGTTCAGCGTGCCGTGATCATGGCCGCTGGAGATGTGCTTGAAGCCCACGATTTTGATTTGCCGGACAACAAGCAGCCTGAGCCTGTGGGGCCAACCATGACGTTGCTGTCGCGGGGGCAGATCACCGATGAATACAGCTTTCAAAAGATGAAGATGAAAGTGATCGAGGAATTCGAGCGGACATATCTCTGCGAACTGCTCTCGGCACATCAGGGCAACATTTCGCAGGCCGCTCGAGCAGCAAAGAAAGAACGTCGGGCGTTTCAGCGCCTATTGCACAAACATGGGTTGGATCGGCGCGTGTTTTTCGCGGCATAGGGTCAGGTTTCCCGAGGAAGGATTGCCGCAATCTGCGTTCAGTAAGAAGGCCACTCTCAACATTGAGGCGCTCTTACGCAAGGGGGTATCAGGCATTGGAGTTGCTCCTCTCTCGGTCAGACATGGACAGTCTGGGTGTGCTTGAAAACAACAATGTGGTGGCGTGGCTCATTCTGGGGTATCTCTGTTCCCATCCTGACGCGAAGGATACCGTGGCCGGTATAGAGAAATGGTGGCTCCGAACCGAAGGAATCGATATCGACATGAGGCGGGTTCGGGGGGCGCTGGATTATTTGGTTCAGTGGGGATGGCTAAGGTTGATGAGGAGCCATTCGGGCTTCATCGTGTATGGACTGAATAAAGTGTATAAGTCAAGACTTCATCGGACAGACAGCGAGTCCTCACCGGGTTTATGCCGCTAAGATTTTCTCCTTTGCCAACGCCACACTGTCCAGGAATGTCTGCATCGGGGTCTTGCCATAACACCAGCGGCCTTGATGTGGGCGCTGGTGGTTGTAGTCTGCCATCCACGCATCGAGATCGGTCTGCAACTCCTCGATCGTGCGATAGATCTTTTTCCGAAACGTAACCCGATAGAATTCATTCAGCATCGTCTTGTGGAACCGTTCGCAGATCCCGTTCGTTTGGGGATGCCGCGTCTTAGTCCGCGTGTGGTCGATGTTTTCCACGGCCAGGTACAGTTCATACTCATGCCGCTCGGGTGTGCCGCAGTACTCGGTCCCGCGGTCGGTCAGCACTCGGTTCAAGGGAATCTCCTGCTGCTCGAAGAAGGGCAGTACCCGATCATTCAGGAGATCGGCGGCCATGACCGGCGTCTTCCGGTCATACAGTTTCGCAAACCCGACCTTACTATAGGTGTCGATGAAGGTCTGTTGATAGATCCGCCCGACGCCCTTGAGCGTGCCGACATAGAAGGTGTCTTGGGCGCCGCAGTAGCCCGGACACTCGCTCTCGAATTCGCCATGGGCTTCTTTGTCCGCCTTCGCCTTCTCCAACGCTACGACCTGGGCTTCCGTCAAGACCAGGCCCTCTTGGGCCACCTTGGCCTCCAGCGCCTTGAGTCGTTTCCGCATGGTTTCCAAATCATGCCGGAGCCAGATGCACCGGACCCCCGCCGGCGAGATGGTCACCGCCTGCTTGCGCAGTTCATTGGCCACCCGCACTTGGCCCCAGGCTGGTTGGGCCACCGCCATGGACACAATGGCCTGTTCGACCTCCGCCGCTACCCGATTCTTTAGCAGTGGCTTCTGGCGGGAGAGCTCCTGAAGGGCTGCCTCACCGCCGGTCTCATAGAGTTCTTTGAAGCGATAGAAGCTGTCCCGGCTATAGCCCATCAGCTGACAGGCCTTGGAGACATTGCCCAGTTGCTTCGCCAATTCCAACACGCCGACCTTCGCCCTGATGATCTTTTGTTCGGTGGTCATGGTCCTCACTCCTTTCGTGAAGGAGAGGACTCTACCGGACTGTCAGATTAAGTTCTAGCACTTACAAATAAAGAGCGTCTGCCTGCCCTTCAGCGGTTTCTTCAGGGCCAGTCCCTTCATCATTGACGATCACGGGCAAGAGACGGGGGGTTGGGTGTTGGTCAGGGGTGCCTGGGCATCGGCATTCGCAAGGACTTGGCGCGCCTGGCGCAGGTTTTCTGTGGCTTTTTCATAGAACTGAGGGTTCAACTCGATTGCTTTCTCGAAGCAGGCTGCCGCTTGTTTCGCGTCCCCCATGCTCAAGATGGCTACCCCTAGGTTGTTGTAAGCCCGAGGCTCGTCCGTCGCCTTCTTGAACGACTCGAGCGCATCGGCATACCGATGATGATGGGCGTAAGCGACGCCCAGATTGTTATATAACTTGGGAGATGGCGAGCCCGTCGCCACTGCCTGCTCATAAGCTCGGATTGCCGCCTCGTGATCTCCACTCAGAGCATATGCCAGACCAAGGTTGTTCAAGATGCCTGGTTCGCGTGGGTGTAACGCCAGCGCTGCTTTGTATGCGGCGATGGCGTCGTTGTGCCGTTGCTCCTGGTCATAGGTGAGGCCAAGCAAGTTCTGTGAAAGCCAGTCGGAGGGATCCAGGGTGATGGCCTTGGTGAGGGTTTCCTCGGCCTCTCGCCACTTGCCTTGTAACAGATAGGCATACCCGATTCCCTGATGGGCTGGGGCGGAATTGGGCTCACGTGTCCGCAGATCCTGGAACTGTGTCAGTGCTGGTTCAAACATCCCTTGTTGCAAAAAAAGCTGTCCGAGTTTGAGGCGGACGCTGTTTCTCGTCGGATCCCCTTTCAGTGCCTTGGTGTAATGAACGCCTGCCAGCGGATAGTTGCGCCGTTGAGCATCCATATCACCTGCGCGTTCGTGCTCTTCTGCAGTCATCTCGGGAGTTGAGGGATGGGAGTCCTCGAGACTTCCCTGCTCTCCCTTTTGGCGTTCCATGACCTGCCGATACTCGTCCATATTGAACGACGAGGGTGGGGATTCTTTGGAACCCGCGCACCCGACAAGCATTACTCCGCCAACGAGTAGACTGGCTATGAGCTGTATCCTGAGGAGGTGAATCAGCATGGATGCCCTCGTGTGTAACGTCTGAGCGTGGGTTTTGGTGGTTCATGATTACGTGAACCTCTTCAGTGGTCAAAACAAAATAGACTTTCCTCCTCACTACCAAATCTCACGAGTCGTCTTTTTTCTTCAATCCTCTGCGGCAGGTAGACCGCAGATCTATTGCCATAGCGCGGCGTCAGGGCCGCATCCCGAGGCGGTCAAATGCCTAACCAGCTAAAAATACAAGGTTGTTCCGCCTGCACCCTACGGCCCGTGGTTTGCGAGAGGAGGAAGCAGAGATGGGGATGGTTTACGCCGGCCTATGAGGGAGGGGAGACCAATCTATGGCGGATCACGGAAACGAAGAAGAAAACAATGTGGTCGCAGCTCAAACGGTTACCAGCGAGGGTGCGCCGGAACTCTCGATCGTCATGCCTTGTCTCAATGAAGCCGAGACGATCGGCACGTGCATCCAAAAGGCGCAAGAGTTCCTGCATCAATACCAAGTTGTCGGGGAAATTGTCGTTGCGGATAACGGAAGCACTGATGGATCACAAGAGATTGCCACGTTAATGGGAGCGCGAGTCGTCCATGTGAAGGCAAAAGGGTACGGGAACGCCCTCATGGGCGGTATCACGGCAGCGCGTGGCCGCTACGTCATCATGGGCGACGCGGACGACAGTTACGATTTCCTCGATCTGGGCCGTTTTGTCGATAGATTGCGGGAAGGCCACGACTTGGTAATGGGCTGTCGTTTGCCCTGGGGAGGCGGAACCATCAAACCTGGAGCCATGCCGTTCCTGCATCGGTGGTGGGGGAATCCTATGTTCACCGTCATGGCTCGTCGCTGGTTCGGCGCCCCGATCAATGATGTGTACTGCGGGCTGAGAGGATTCTCAAAGGCCCTCTTTCAACGGCTCAATCTGCGATGTACGGGGATGGAATTCGCCACGGAGATGATTATCAAGTCGAGCCTCTATCGAGAGAAGATTGCGGAGGTGCCGATTACGCTTCACCCTGATGGGCGCACCATGCATCCTCCCCATCTCAAGACCTATCGTGACGGCTGGCGCACACTCCGATTTTTCCTGATGTACTGCCCGCGATGGTTATTTGTGATTCCCGGCACGATTCTCATCCTCCTGGGGATGCTCGGCTATGCCGTGGCCATGCCTGGCTTGACGATCCATGGCGTCACGTTCGATGCCCACACATTGCTGTTTGCCAGCTTGGCCATTCTCTGCGGATATCAGGCAGTGTTGTTCGCTATTTTCTCCAAGACGTTTGCGGTGAGCGAAGGTTTGATGCCGGAAGATCCCAAACTGGCGCGGTTCTTCAAGATCATGTATCTCGAACGGGGGTTGCTACTGTCCGGTGCAGGCCTGCTTCTTGGTGTGAGCCTCCTGCTTACCGCAGTGCAAGAGTGGAGGCTTGCGGACTTTGGGCAGCTTGATTATGCCAAGACGATGAGACTCGTCGTCCCAGGCGCGACAATAACGGCCCTGAGCTTCCAAACAATCCTCTCCAGCTTCTTTGTCAGCATCTTGGGGATGCGGCGCCGATGATGAATGACTCGATTGTTTCCTCAGAGTTCAACCAATATGCGGGTGACTACGACCGGATGTTGGCCGAAGGCCTGGTGGTATCCGGAGAGGGGAAAGACTACTTTGCCCGGGGTCGCATTGAGTGGTTGAAAACGTGCGTAGATGAATTGCACCTGTCTCCGAAGCGGATCATGGATTATGGATGTGGGACAGGGATAGCCGCACCTTTGCTCCTTGAACGCTTCGGTGCCGAGTCTGTTGTCGGGCTCGATCCTTCAGCGATGTTGCTGGATCTAGCCGCACGTAGCTACGGCTCTTCGCGTACGACATTCCGACAGATTCACCAGTACCGCCCGCATGAAGAGGTCGATCTCGTTTACTGTAACGGTGTGTTTCATCACATTCCGATAGCCAAACGGGGGATGGTGGCGCAGTACATCTGGAGGTCGCTGCAACCAGCCGGCTACTTTGCTTTCTGGGAAAACAACCCTTGGAATCCAGGCACGCGATACGTCATGAGTCGGATTCCGTTTGATAGGGACGCCGTGACCTTGACAGCTCCCGAGGCGTGCAATCTGCTCCAGTCGGCTGGTTTTCATATCGTGAGGACCGACTACCTCTTTATCTTCCCGAAAAGTCTCAGCCTATTCCGTTGGATGGAGCCATATCTGTCAAGATTTCCCTTTGGCGCGCAGTATCTCGTGCTCGCTCGCAAGGCAGGGAGCGCCGCGAACTATGCATAGAGACGAACACCTTCCAATAGGAAATACGATGGCCCCTCCCTCCATGATCGAGGCAGGTCTCACGAGACATCGATTGGCTGCCTGGTTGCGTCAGCATGAAGAGACCATCAGGCGGGTGGGCATTCTAGCGATTCTCTACCTCATTCCTGCGATGTGGATCCTCCAGCCGGTCATCATCGATCCCGATATTTGGTGGCACCTAGAGACGGGAAAATGGATCGTGGAGCATGGCACAGTCCCGGCGACGGATCCCTTTTCAGCCTATGGTGAGGGCAAACCGTGGATTGCATACAGCTGGTTGTTCGAAATCGGAATATATAAGCTAGTGCAGGTGTGCGGAGAGGCAGGAATTCTCCTGTACACCCTGCTCGGAAGCTGGATGATCATGCTGGTGCTGCATTGGATCATTGGGACGCGCATCCAGAGCTTTATAGTGGTCTGCGGGTTAATGACCGTATCTGTGATCGCACTCTCGAAGCTGTTCACACCACGACCCTGGTTGTTGACGATTCTCTTCTTTGCCATCACGCTAGAAGCCGTGTTGTCGCTTCGGGAAGGCAAGCAATCACGGATTGTCTGGTTCCTTCCGGCCGTATTTGTCGTATGGGCCAATATTCATATCCAATTCATCTATGGACTGGGTCTGCTTGGCCTCGCCTGTACCGCGCCAGCGATCGATCGGTTGGTCTATCGAGGCAGGCAGCATCAGCCGGCTATGGACTGGGGATCCAAGTCTTGGAGAAACCTCATTGGACTGACAGTATTCTGTATATTGAGCACGCTGCTGACACCGCACCACGTGAAGCTGTATGCGGTTGTTGCCGAACTGTCAGCCCAGACCGGTATGTGGGAGTACACGCAGGAGATGCAAGCTCCGGCTTTTCGTACGGCTGCCGACTGGGCGATGCTGGCGGTATTTTGTGTTGCCCTCATTCAGCTGGGGCGTCGGCTTTTGATTGTGTCATCGTTCGAGGTGTTGCTCCTGATAGCAGCGGCTGCTTCGGCCTTTCGTGGCCAGAGAGATGTCTGGTTCCTGATCCTGGCATCGCTCGTGGTCCTGGTAACTGGGCAGCGGCGTGAAAGAATAGTGAGGTGGGCCATAGTGCCTCGCGGCGGACTTGCGCCTGTGTGTATCGCCGTTGCCATCGGATCGATCCTCATTCTGGGATATCGGGGAATCTCAGAAGCTGAGATTCAACACAACACTGAAAAGCTATATCCCATCGCGGCAGCAGCGTTTGTCGAACGACAACAGTATGCCGGTCCGCTCTACAACCATTTCAACTGGGGCGGCTATCTCATCAGGCGGCTTCCGCATTTGAAAGTGTCAATGGATGGAAGGGCGAACGTTCATGGCGATGAACGGATCAAGCAGTCACTTGCGACCTGGGAAGGGGGCCCACATTGGAACAACGATCCTGATCTCAACCAGGCGGCCCTTGTGATTGCGAGTCGGCACCATGCACTGACCTCAATCCTTCAGCTCGATCCGCGATTTCGGCTCACCTATCAAGACGACACTTCGTCGGTGTTTATCAGAGTAGCCTCCGCAGCTCACCACTCAAATTAGTCCGTTCGGGAATCCACCAGAAGGTACGCGGCACCTTCGCGCAATCAGTCTTGTCCTGCTCCAAGTCGCTGCCCCATTCGCCTTTCTGCTGCGGTAGGCGAGCCGCATCTATTCACACATCGCGACCAGAGTCACTGCGGCATCCATGCCGCATTTCAAAAAAGCCGTGAAGGAGAAGGGAGCGATTTTTCTATCAAATCGATCCATGCGAGGACTGGCCGAGGGCTTGCACTAGGTCTGGCCATGCGAACCGCCTCTCAGGCAAAGCCGACCCGGGTGAAGGAGGTGAGGGAATTCCCGATGCGTACGGTGAAGGAACCTGAGAGGCAGAGACGCACCCTGTGCTGTAGAGGTCGCGTGTCATAACCAATTCAATGCCCAAAAGAAAGGTGAGGACCATGTTGAATGCGATTCGTCGGTTCATGAAAGAAGAAGAGGGCGCAGTGGCTACGGAATATGTGTTGCTGCTCGTATTGATCGGCTTGGCGTTCTTTCTGGGCGCCAGGACGCTCGGGAACACAATAAGCAACATTTTCAATACGACTGCAACCAACCTAAATACGGCTGCCAGCTAAGCAGACGCAATGGGCTCGGAGGGGGGATCATCTCATGGATCCCTCTTCCGATACCCTCCGTTCTGAGGGAAGGCATCCTCTCCCTCGGAGGAATAGGCAGGAGAACGGTTCCATGAGACGCTTGTCTGAACAGGGCGAATAGGCGAAACCATTACCTAAAAGACTCTCGAGCGAGGAAGCAAGGGGCACATGGAGAACGGCATCATCTATCTTATCCTTTTTATCGCCTTGACCACCGCCGCTTTCACTGATCTGCGAGGAGGAAAGATTCCCAACTGGATCACGGTTCCCACCATGGCCACTGGCTTGGCTTTCCATGCAGCCATGAATGGCGTTAACGGATTGACCCACAGCGCGAAGGGTCTCGGGGTTGGATTTGTGCTCTTGATTCTATTCTATGCGGCGGGAGGGTTTGGTGCGGGAGACGTCAAGCTTGTCGCAGCAACCGGGAGTTTGCTCGGACCGGCTGACATTCTTTCGGCGGTCTGGACCGCGGTGATTATCGGAGGACTCTCAGCCGTAGGCCTTCTCATCATTCGCTTGGGGTGGGGAGGCATGGTCCAGTGGATCTGGTCCTGGTTGAAGACCTTGGTGCTGTTGGGCGGCAAGCCGCCTGTCCTTCCAAGCAGGGAGAACCGATTGGTATTGCGGTATGCCCCGATATTCGCCCTTGGAACACTCATGTCGCTGGCTCTGCCCTACATTGAGTAGTGGTAGTGCGTGCGACGGCGCCCTGATGTTTTGAAGAGGAGGAACTCATGCAACGGTATCGGCCGATGTTCTTTTTCGCGATTGCCTTTCTGCTGGCCACGGGAACGAGTGTGCTGGTGTTCTCCTGGCTCAAGCAGCAGGCGGCGAATTTTTCTCAGCCTGTCTTTGCGAGTGAACCGAAGATGGTTGCCGTGGCAGCAGCCGATATCGCCTGGGGAACCAAGTTGAATCCAGATATGGTCAAGCTCGTTCCCTACACGGAAGGCACGGCTCCGGATGGGCACTTCAATTCGGTCGAGAGCCTTGCCGGGCGCGTGTTGCTGATGCCGGTCCGGCATCAAGAGCCCTTCATTGATTCAAAGTTGGCTCCGGTCGGGGGCGCTGGCGGTGTGGCGGGCATCTTGGATCCAGCCAAACGTGCCATGTCGGTGCGAGTCGACGATGTAATCGGCGTGGCCGGATTCATCAAGCCGTCCGACCGGGTTGATGTGATGGTCACCGTGGATGCGACAGGATCCAACAGCCACTCGGTCACCAAGATGATCTTGGAGCATATCAAGGTGTTGGCAGCCGGGACCGAAATGGTGCGCGGCGCCAAAGAGGAAGAGGCCAAACTGGTTCAAGTCGTGACGCTCGAGGTGGATGTGGTGGAGGCAGAGAAGCTGGCACTCGCATCCAATCAGGGGAAGTTGCGGCTCGCATTACGGAATCCACTGAACACAGAACAGATCCTGACCCATGGTGCAACGATTGGAGGACTGCTCGCCTCCTATCGTCCGAAGGCACCTCCAAAGCCGGCTGCTGAGGAGGAATTCACGCGTGAGCAGGTAGAGGTCATCAAGGGGGGAACCATCCTCAAAGGCGGAGCTGGGCACAATAGAGACGCGAGATCAAAGTACTAACAAACTGAAAATGGGGGGACACCATGCAGGTCAAGAACCGAGCAAACCGAAAGGCACGGGTGATGGAAACGGGACGTATCGCCGTAATCGTGGGACTGGTCTTCATCGGACCGGTCGCAGCTGATGCAGGTCCGGACACGCTGACCTATACCGCGAAACATACCAACGAGGTCCAGCAAATGAAAATCGCTGTCGGTAAAAGCGTGATCGTCGACGTGCCTGTCCCGATCAAGCGCGCCTCGCTCGCCAACCCCGATATCGCCGATGCGATTGTGCTAAGCCCGAGACAGATTTATGTGACAGGCAAAGGGTTCGGGATGACCAATCTGACGTTGTGGGGAAAGGATGAGCAGGTCATGTCGGTCTTTGATGTGGAGGTCGGCATGGATGTAACGACTTTGAAAACCCGGTTGCACTCCCTGCTTCCCGATGAAGAGGGGATTCAAGTCCTGTCGACCAACGACCATGTCACGCTGACCGGCACCGTCTCGAGTTCGAATCGGCTGACTCAGGCAGCGGCAGTGGCTGAAGCGTTTGCACCGAAGAAGGTCATCAACTTTTTGAAAGTGCATCCGGAGCTGCGCGAAGAGGTTCCCCCGTCCGTCGTGGTTGAAGTGATCAAGGGAACATCTGTGAGCCACGTCACGCCGAAGTAACGAATCGAACGAGGGGAGGAACACCTGTGAATATTATGGCGAAGATCGGCGACACCCGGTGGATGGTTGCCATTCTTGTTGCGGGGTCAGTGATGGTCAGCGGTATGCAGGCACGAGTGGCGTTAGCCGAGGGCATTGCGCCCGTAACGATAGGAAGCAGCCAGGTGCAACGACTCGAGCTGACGGTCGGGAAGTCGAAGGTTCTTGAGGTGCCTGTGCCTCTCAAGCGGGCATCCCTGGCTAATCCTGACATCGCGGATACCGTCATTCTCTCCCCGACCCAGATCTATGTAACCGGGAAGACGGTCGGTGTCACCAATCTGACGTTGTGGCAGGATGCCGACAAGATCTCCTCCATCATTGACGTGGTCATCATGCCGGACCTGAGCAGGATCAAGGAGGATCTCCACCTCCTGTTCCCCAATGAGCGCGGTATCGCGGTTGCGGCGACACACGATCGTTTGACGCTTTCGGGAGTCGTTTCCAATGCCGCTGCGCTTCCGAAGGTGCTGGATATGGCCGAATCCTATGCCCCGAAACGAGTGGTGAACATGCTCGGGGTTGGTGGCGTGCAGCAGGTCATGTTGGAAGTCCGGGTCGCGGAAATGGACCGAGAGTTGATCAGACGGCTCGGCATTAATCTGGCCGCAGTTGCCTCCAATGCCTTTGGGGTGACTGCGTTGAACAATTTGACGTCGCTGATTGGGCCGGGAGTTGTCTCAAGCGCGCCGACACTTGGCCAAGACGTTACGTCGACGATCAACTCGGTGGCCAATTTTAATACCGGCAGCATCTCATGGACCGGATATATCGATGCCTTGAAGCAGCAGAATGTGGTCAAGGTCTTGGCCAAACCGACCTTGGTAGCGATCAACGGCCAGGAGGCGGCCTTCCTCGCCGGCGGCGAATTCCCGATTCCGGTCCCCCAGGCGTTCGGCGTCGTGACAATTCAGTTTAAGAAGTTCGGCGTTGGTCTCACCTTTACGCCGAATGTGCTGGCCAATGACCACATTGGCATTAGCGTTGCGCCGGAAGTGTCGGAACTGGACTTCACCAATGCTCTGAGGCTGCAGGGATTCACCATTCCAGCGATCACGACCAGAAGGGCTTCGACCGTCATCGAATTGGCCGACGGTCAAAGCTTCGCGATCGGTGGCTTGCTCCGTGACAACCTTCGTGAGAGCGTGAGTAAGTTCCCTGTGTTGGGAGAGATTCCCATCCTCGGGGCGCTGTTCCGGAGTTCTTCGTTTCAAAAGAATGAGACCGAGTTGCTTATTATCGTGACACCGCATCTCGTGAAGCCCATGGATGTGGCCACGCAAAGCCTGCCCACCGACTATTACGTGGAGCCGAACGATTTCGAATTCTACCTGCTTGGGCTGGCCGAGAAAGGTGGGTTCGGCGGCAGCAGGGATCTGCGCAGCCCCGTGACCGATGTCGAAAAACCACGGACCTTGGGATCAGTCAAACGATTCGACGGTGGGTTCGGTCATATCGTGCCCTAATGAAACTCAGATTAGGTGCTGTCCGAAAGGGAGGGTGTCCAATGCAGAGCATGAAGATGAGTCTGGTGGTTCTTGTGGGGACGTTGGCTGTAACGGGCTGTGCGCCGACTCAACTCGGCGAAAATTATGGCGCGTCCTATTACACGATGCTGGAGAGTCAGATTCTTGATCCGACGGCGGGCCGGACTCAGGACCCAGTGATCGGGCTTGATGGAAAGGCCGCTATGATTTCGATTGAACAGTACCGGAAGACCTTTGAGCAGCGCGATGCTGGTTTTAATCGATCGCTGGTCACGACCGGGGTCAAGACCAACTAATTGCGTGGAGTGATGAACACATGTCGAAAACCAGACAGAGCGAGAAAGGCAGTGTCGCAGTCGAATTTGCGATCCTCCTTCCCTTGTTCATCATGTTCGTGTGGGGGGCCATTGAGTTTGGGATGGCCTACTACACGCAGGAAGTCCTCACAAACGCGAGTAGGGAAGGGGCTCGAGCTGGAATTGTGCAAGTCTCGCCGAAGCTGACGCCAACGCAAATTCAGACGATTGTTACAGATTATGTCAGGAACGCCGGGGTTCCCGTCGCCAGCCTGAATACTCCGGTGGTCACAGGAGCGGGCGGCTTGTTTCCAACCCCGCTTACGGTGACAACGACCTATAACTACACCTTCCGGATCGTCTCAATGATCACGGCCGGAGCGGTTCCGTCTTCCATCACACTCACCGCCACGAGCGTTATGAGGAACGAATGAACACGCATGCGCCACAGATCATCCAACCTTTGAAGAATGAACGGGGTGTCTATGCGCCCATGGTCGCCGGTGCCTTGTTGATGTTCCTTGGCATTCTTGGGCTGACGATCGATATCGGCCAGGCCCTGGTGGCGAAGAACGAATTGCACAACACCGCGGATGCGGCGGCCCTTGCCGGAACCAGGTACTTGGCCACGCTGTATCAAGCCTTGCCGGCATCGGCGCAATCGACCTTTCAATTGAGTACAACCGATGAGACTGCCATCAAAAATCGTGCCGTTGCAGTGGGGACTGAGAACACGACGCGAGGGACGGCAGTGCAGATTCTTCCTGCCGACGTGCAGATAGGACGATGGAGCAACACGAACAGAACGTTTACCCCAGGATTGACCACCCCGAATGCGGTTCGCGTGTTGACGAAACGAGATCCTTCGGTTGGAGCAGGCGGGATTTCGACCTTCATCGCCCGTGTGTTCAATGTCACATCCATCAACGTCAGTGCTTTCGCCACGGCGGCGCTGACGGGGCCGGCCGTCACGCCTCCGGGTGACTTGGACACGCCGTTTGGAATTTCCTCGTTCCGGTTTTCGACACCCTACTGCAACCAACCTGTTACGTTCTATCCCTCAAACGATCCGACATCCTGTGCGGGGTGGCATACGTATTTTACCAACCCGCCGAATGCAAACACCTTGCGAAATATTATCGACACGCAACTCATTCCCAATCCCCCTACCAGCCCAGGGACCGGGGTCGGCAATACGTTGGAATTCATCGGAGGGAATGTCGCCAGCGCGCTTCCCAACCTCTACAACTTGTATCTTTCCAAACGTGATCCTGCCACCGGCATCTGGACGGCATTAGTACCGGTCTATCAGGCTAGCGATTGTTCTAATCCCAACTCCCCTCTTCCAATAGTCGGTTATGCCACGATGAACATCACGACCGTCATCGTTCCTCCGGCCGGTCAGTTGGTGCAGGGGACGGTTGCCTGCAACGTGGTTGGGGGAACGACCGGCGGCGGCGGAGATTTTGGAACGCTCTCATCGCTTCCTGGGCTTGTGCAATAGCCTGCTCAGAAAGGAGAAGTCTGAATGGCGAATTTCATGACCGTGTCCATCGAGTGCCAGACTGAGGAGGTGCGCGTCGCATTCAAGGCGGCGATGGCCTGCCATCGCGAGTTCGTGCCGAAACCAACTCGCATCTCCGGCACGCCCGACATGTTGGTGCTTGAACTCGATGAGCACAATCCCACCAGGACGTTGAACGAAGTGCGCACCATGGTCGAGACGGCTCCGCGAACGGAAATCGTCCTGACCTCCAAGCGAACCGATCCCCAAATCATGTTGGAAGTGATGCGCATGGGGGTCAAGGAATTCTTGCCGCAGCCGCTTCAAATCAAAGAGGTCGAGGAGGCGTTGATTCGATTCAAGACGCGTTTCGCATCGCTGAATCAAAGCTCAGAAGCCAATCTCGGAGCGGTGATCTCAGTGATGGGAGGCAAGGCCGGGATGGGGACGAGTACGGTGGCGCTGAATCTAGCGATGGCTCTGCAACAGAACGGCAAAGCTACCAGGCATGCCGTGTTGGTTGACCTGAATCTCTCCGGTAACGATCTCCCGCTCTATCTTGATGTGGCGACGCAGCGTGGTTGGCACGATGTCTCGCAGGACATTTCCCGGCTCGATCCCGCCATGCTTCAAGGTGTTCTGGTGAAACACGACTCCGGGCTCCATCTTCTTGCGTCGGGCGGGGAGGGGTTGGAGGAAGTGCTCGCGCCGGGCTGTGTGCTCTATACCGTGGATCTGCTCCGCTCCATGTTCGACTATGTCGTGATCGATTGCGGATCCCGGGTGATGCCAGCCGTGGAGGAGGGCCTTGAGCTGTCCAATCATGTGTATGTCGTGACGTGCCTGTCGGTTCCCTCGATTCGACACACGAAACACCTGATACAGGTGCTCCAAGAGCGAGTGGGACTCAGCACGCCGATCGACATCGTGGTCAATCGGTATCGGGCTCGCGACGCGGAACTGTTGAAACAAGCAGAAGGTCTTTTGCATATGAAAGCCTCATGGCTGCTCCCAAATGACTATGGCACCGTGAGTCAATCGCTGGATGGAGGGACTCCTCTTCTTCAGCTTTTCCCTCGGTCGGAGGTGACGCAGAGTTACGTGAAGCGCGCGGCAGATCTGATTAAGGACTGGAACCATAGAAAGAAAGGGGTTCATTCTTCAGTCCAACCGGAAAAGAACGAGTCGTTACTGGGGCGATTCTGGTCCGGTGTGTCGAGCAGTGCGCGAGTCAAGACTGGGCTTGCATGAGAGATCGTCCTTCATTCCTAACCTCCAACGAGGAATTATGGCTATGCTGACTGCGAAAGTGCCGGTGAGAGGAGAGCAGCGGAACTCGTTTCAGGATCTCAAGGCCCGGGTGCATCAACGGGTGGTGGAACTGCTCGATATGAACGCAGTGAGTATGATGGAGGAGGCGGTTCTGCATGGCGAGTTGAGCAAACTGATCGAGCAACTGCTCCAGCAGGATTCCATCCCGCTCAATCTGAGCGAACGCACGAGGCTGACCAAGGAGATCATGCACGAGGTGCTCGGGTTGGGACCGATTGAACCCCTCCTGGCCGATGCGACCGTAGCAGATATACTCGTGAACGGGCCGCACAAAGTCTATGTGGAGCGGTTCGGCGTGCTCGAGCCTACCGACGTACGGTTTCGGGACGAAGCGCATCTTCGGAAAATTATCGATCGCATCGTGTCGCGAGTGGGGCGCCGGATCGACGATTCTGTTCCGATGGTCGACGCCAGGCTCAGCGACGGTTCCCGCGTGAATGCCATCGTCCCACCGTTGGCGTTGGACGGCGCCACGCTGTCGATCAGAAAATTCAGCAAGGATCCGTTGCTCCTCGATGCTTTGATCGAACGGCGGTCGGTGACGCCGGAAATCGGGGCGATTCTGAAAGCCATTGTGCAGGGGCGTCTGAACATTTTGATTTCCGGCGGAACCGGTACAGGCAAAACCACCTTCTTGAACATGCTCTCCAGTTTCATTCCTCCCAAGGAACGGATCATCACGATCGAAGATGCGGCAGAACTTCAGTTGAAGCAAGATCATGTTGTGCGACTTGAGACTAGGCCGGCCAACATCGAAGGAAAAGGTCAAATTACGCAGCGCGATCTGGTGAAGAACGCGCTGCGTATGAGACCGGACCGGATCATCGTGGGTGAGGTGCGCGGAGCCGAAGCGATCGACATGTTGCAGGCGATGAACACGGGGCACGACGGTTCCTTGACGACGATCCATGCCAATTCCTCCCGCGACGCATTGACCAGGCTGGAAACCATGGTGGCGATGGAAGGACTGAATCTCCCGACAAAGGCGGTTCGTCACTACATTTCATCGGCCCTCGACGTCATCATTCATCTCAGTCGCCTCTCCGACGGTTCGAGAAAAATGACCAGTATTCAGGAAGTTTCCGGCATGGAGGGAGACGTCATTACCCTTCAGGAAATCTTCCAGTTCGAGCAATCCGGATTGGATGAGCAGGGAAAAGTGCAAGGGAAGTTTCGGGCTACAGGTATCAGGCCGAAGTTTCTCGACCGCTGCAAGGCAGCGGGGGTGAATGTTCCACTGGACGTGTTCGATCCTCGGAGGGTCTACCAATGTTAGGGTTGATCGCCTTCGGTATCTTCCTGACAGTGATCTTGGGGTTGCATGGCTGTTACTACCTGTACCGCCTGCTCACGACACGAAGAGAATCGGCGCGTCGGATCAAGGAACGGTTGGGGACTTGGTCCGAGCCCAACCAGCCCGTTTCGGGACGACTGGTTCGCAAGCATGTGTTAAGCGACGTGAGCTGGATCAATACCTGGCTTCAGGAAACGGCATGGATTAAGAAGTATCTCAAGCTCGATTATCTGCAGCGGTTGCACCAGCAGTCGGGAACATCCCAGCCCTTGGCTCGTTATCTGTTAGGTTCCGCCACCCTTGCGATGGGAGGGCTTGTTCTTGGGACCAACCTTCGTCTCGGGGTTCTGATGAGCATGATCTGGGCCCTGTTGCTGGGGGTATTCCCTTTCCTCATGCTCTACCGCATGAAGGCCAATCGTATCATCGCTTTTCAGCGGCTGATGCCGGAAGCGTTGGAATTGATCGCGCGGGCGCTCAAGGCCGGCCATGCCTTTTTCGTGGGCGTGAAGATTGCCGGAGAGGAATTGGCTGATCCAATCGGAGGAGAGTTTCGGCGTGTCTACGATGATATTTCCGTCGGCCTGGCCGTGCCCGAAGCGATGGAGCGTCTCCATGAGCGCGTCGAATGTCCGGACGTCAAGTATTTTGTGACTGCCGTGACAGTCCAGCGGGAGACAGGTGGGAACCTGGCAGAAATTATGGAAAGTCTCGGGATGACCATTCGAAAGCGTTTTGAATTTCATGCGAAAGTGAAGGCGCTCTCCGCGGAAGGCGTGCTCTCGGCGATCATTGTCTTTGTCATGCCGTTTGTCATGGGATTATTCCAATACACGATGAATCCGGAGTACATGTCTCTGTTGTGGATAGACCCTATGGGGCGCTCGATGGCGTCTATTGCTGCGGTCATGATGGTGGTCGGTGCGATAGTCACGCGTCGCCTGATTGACGTCAAGGTTTGAAGGGGAACGAACATGGCATTGATCTGGACAATCAGTTCGGCCGTATTCCTGATGACCATGCTGATCAGCCTTGGTCTCTATGCGCATTTGGCATCACGCGAGGAGGTTCGGACCTGGTCCCGCCGGTTGAGTCCGAGTGGCCAAGCTGCACCGGAGGCTGGGGCGCTCGCGATGACGTTCTCGTTCTGGATGTCCAAACTCTCCGAGCTGTTGGTCAAATTAGGAGCTGCCACCAGGCCGAAGGATGAGCAAGAAGTGGCCTCGATCAGACGGTCGCTGATTATGGCAGGGTATCGTAGCGAACATGCTCCATTGGTCTTCATTGGAGTGAAATTGTTCCTCGCTATCGGAGGCATCGCACTCCTCTCTATTGTTCCTCTGGTCTGGTGGGGGTTTCCGTCTGATCAGACGTTGCTCATGTATTACGTCGGTGCGGCCTGTCTCGGATATCTGCTGCCCACCTTGTGGCTCAAGTTAGCTGTACGGTCCCGTCAGGATAACATTCAAAAGGCCGTACCAGACGCCTTGGACCTTCTCGTGACTTGTGTCGAAGCGGGCCTGGGCTTGGATATTGCTATTGCCCGTGTGAGCAGTGACATTAGCCAGACTCATCCTGCCTTAGGTGAGGAATTGACCATTCTGTCGTTGGAACTGCGAACCGGATTGGCTCGTGAGGAAGCGTTGCGTCGGCTGGCTGTGCGGACCGGGCTTGAGGACGTGAAAACCCTGGTGGCGGTGCTCATTCAGACCGATCGATTTGGAACCAGCGTGGCGCAGGCGCTCCGTGTCCATGCAGATGCGATGCGGGTGAAACGTCAGCTTCGAGCCGAGGCGCTAGCCGCCAAGCTGCCGGTCAAAATGCTTTTTCCTTTGATTTTTTTCATCCTCCCGAGTCTATTCGTAGTTATGCTGGGGCCCGGCGTTATCAGGATCATCCAGGTTCTTGTCCCAATAACAAAGGCGGCAGGCCAGTAACTCAATATCTGCGGGAGCAGAGCGACGGGCTTATGGTGCCTGCCGGTCGTGGTATGAGATTTGAGACGAGATATGACTGGAGAATCTTCTTTTGTGATACCAAATGACTATTGAGCCTCCTACTCTCTCCTCATTCTCTCCTGCCGTAACCGGATTGGAGACCCGTGCCCTATCTGACGGGGGTTTTTCCGCCCTTCCCAATGGAACCTACCGAACCGACGCCACAGCTTGGGCAGCCCTTGTGCTGGAAGCGATGGGCTCGACCCAGGCTTACCAGGCGGCTGCTCAACGCCTATGCAAGGATCAGATGCCGGATGGGCGTGTGCCCATTGACCATGGCCATCCTGAGGTGTGGTGGCCGACGGCGCTGGCTGTTGTGGCTTGGGCCGGCGTGGAACAGTTTCGTCTTGAGAAGGATCGGGCCGTGCAGTTTCTCTTGCGAGTGTCGGGGGCTAATCCTGCGAAGCAACCAGGTGATCCTGTTGGGCATGATACGACATTACGAGGATGGTCGTGGATCGAGGGCACCCATTCCTGGGTCGAGCCGACCAGTCTCGGCCTCCAGGCCCTCGCCGCTGTCGGTATTCAGGATCACCCTCGAGTTCAAGAAAGTATGCGGCTGTTGCTGAATCGCCAACTGCCTCACGGAGGGTGGAACTACGGGAATACCACCATCTTCGGTCGGGAGTTGCATCCGATGCCGGAGAGCACAGGAGCCGCCTTGGCGGGATTGGCTGGAAGGGTTTCTCGGGATGAGATAGTTCGGAGCCTTCTGTATCTGGAGGGAGAAATCGGTCGGCTTCGTACGCCTCTCTCCTTGGGCTGGGGTTTGCTTGGTCTTGCCGCATGGGAACGCTGGCCATCAAGTGGAGAGGCTCTCGTGGCCGATTGCTTGGCTGCCCGATCGCGTTACGGTGACTACGATACGTCCGCGCTCTGTCTGTTGATGTTGTCGGCTGTTCAGCGAGGTGTGGCGGCGAAGATCGTTTCATCTCCAGAGGTATCCGGGAATCCAGAGTCGGCTGTTCGTACTCAGTGAGAATGGTCATGTCGATCCAGGGCGATCACCAGAACGTCAGAGGCATCACACGTCGTCACTTGCTCATGGCGGGGGCTGCGGGCATTCTCCTCGGATCGGGAGTGCTCCTGCCAGAACGGTTCTTTCGCCAGCGCCAGCAGGCCCAGACATTCGTCGCCAAGGTTGCGCACTACCAATTAGAAATCGGAGATACTATTGCCAGGGGGATCAGGGAGTTGAGGGTCTCTATCGATGAACTGAGGGGCAAACGTATCCTACTGAAGCCGAATCTGGTTGAAACAAGCTCGGGGGCCCCTCATATCAACACGCATCCTCTGGTCCTGCGCGGTACGGTCGAAGCGTTTCTTCGTCTGGGCGCTGCGACGGTGATGGTGGCGGAAGGTCCTGGTCATCGTCGCGATACACTTGCCGTCTATGAAGAGTCAGGCCTCGCCGATGTGTTGACGGAAGATCGTATTCCGTTTCAGGACCTCAACTACATCACCGGCTATGACGCACCCAATCTTGGGCGGCAATCTTCTTTGCGAACCTTGACGTTCCCCGCCCTCTTCAAGGAAGTCGATTGGATTGTATCTGTTGCGAAGATGAAGACACACCATTGGGCCGGAGCCACTCTTTCAATGAAGAATCTATTCGGGGTAATGCCCGGCATTTACTATGGGTGGCCGAAGAACGTCCTGCACCATGCAGGGATCGAGAACTCGATCTTGGATATTAACGCAACCCTAAAGCCCCATTTTGCCATTGTCGATGGCATTGTCGGGATGCAGGGCGATGGTCCGATCATGGGAGATCCCAAGCAGGCCGGGGTTTTGGTCATGGGCCGGAATCTTGCCGCCGTCGATGCGACCTGTTGCAGGATCATGGGCATCGATCCCTACAAAGTGTCTTATTTGGAGAGGGCCGACAATTGGCTGGGGCCGATCAGCGATGGATCAATCGAACAGCGCGGTGAATCGATTACCTCAGTGCGAACGAACTTCCACCTGATTGACACGATTCCGGCGCAACAGGGCATACGTCTCGCCTGAAGAGGTGCTGGATGAAAGGGGCCGCTCTATTGTTTTTCCTGATTTGCCCGGCCTTCGTCTGTCTAGCCGAGACCGAACTACCAACGAGCCAGGTCCAGGAGCCGAATCTCTACGACCATTATGTGGCTCTGCAGCAGATGCAGGGGGCGCTGCTCCAACGCTCTCAGGAAGACCAGGCTCGCCTTCAACCGCAGATGCAGCGGGCTGAACGCGAAGCCTGTCAACGACTTAGGGAGGAGCGTGAAGCGCAGGTATCGAGAGATGAGTATCGGCGTCAGGGCGGAGATCAATTCTTCGCGTTCGTCCAGCAATTCGAACAGTATTGTCAGATGCTCCATTGAAAAGTCCTGCACCGATCACTAGACAACAGCATCGTCGCACGGCAGTGTCCGGTTATTAGTCGGCCACATCCGTCGAATGGCCTGACCTTCCCTCTGAGATTCACGCCTCGATCTCAGCCCGCTCCAGTGTAAATGTCCCTTGGAGATTCGTCTCCTATCTCACCCCCACGCAGTGGATCCCCTTGCTACTTTTAAACAGTCCTGAGAGCCAAGCTGTTCTCTCCCTGGCCAAGGGGAAGTTCTAGTGGATTATGATGGTGATAGGGAGCAAGATTGATTGGGAAAGAGAAGGTGAGTCTTTCGGTGCATTCCCGGATCGTGACGGCTGATTCTGGTCTGTAAAGGCAGAGGTGGTTATTGGTTTTACAACTTCGCCGTGAATGCACCTCACGGAACGCGAAGGAATGATAAACATGTCTGGTAACGAAAAGCAGAGAATGCATCGAGGTGGACGGGCGCGCCAGGTGATCCTGCTTGCCTTGATCTGGGGAGCACTGGTCTCACCTATGGCTGGCGAGAGGGAGTCGCTGGCACGATCGCGCGATCTCGTGGCTACACCGCCCCTCATGGGGTCTCCACTGCAGGTTATAGAGAGTCAGATGAGGTCGGGTGAGATTCAACGATTCGAGAGCCGGATGTTGGATTCACCGCTCCAGCTTATTGGCAGTCCCTTTGGGCCGTTTCGGTTTGCTACCCTGCCCAATTTCCAGGATCTCTGGGCGACCCGTCAATCCATTTCGATGCTTCCTGCCATGCTGCAGACCCCTCGCGGGATACTGCTGCTGCTCCCCTATTACGTCCTGCCCCTTGCACAGGAGTACCTCGCAGGCCAATCTGAGACGGTGGCGGAAGATCTTCCTGCCTCGCAGCCGCAATCTGTCGCACAGCCGAAATTTTTCAGCGCCCGCTGCGGAACATTCATGGAGATTCTGGTACCTCCGAATGGACATCTGTCCGACGAAGAAAATAAACCATGTTAGGGGTTCCGATTTTGTGTCTGAACTCGTCAGGAACAACCAGAAGCGACAGAATCAATCCAATCTCCTGATCCTCGATATTCCCGGAGTCCGGCCTGGCAGGATGAAGCCACGGTTGATGTTCCGCGTTCGTTCAACATACCGGGGAGCCTGTTGAACATCGTCGCACCGTTCGACCAGTCCGGGTCCGCCACCTCCGGCTGCGTGGGCAACAGGCTGTTGTCTGGCGGACCGGGCCTGATGCTCTGGATCCGGCCGAAACCACCCTGTTTCAATAGATCCCGGACAAGCTCCAAGGCCGAAACAGATTGCCAGGGCCGACGTCGGTTACCGGTTCTGCGGGGGGTGAGCCGATCGTTCAAGACTGCGGATGGTACGAAGCAGGCCTTCTGCCATGGCGAGATCTTCCGCGGTCAACGGAGTTTGGCCGAACCGGACTTGACTATAGAGATGAGTCAGAGCGTCGATGGAGGGCCAGGCCTCAGACCATTGCTCGCGAACATGGTGGAGAAATTCACGCGGTGTGGCGCTTGCCGGTTTCACGATTCCTTGCTGAGCGCAGCAATCGATCATATGTGAGTAGAGGGTGACGGCGACCTGCTGATTCGCCGAATAGCCATCCTGCCGATCTGCCGCCTTCCCTGACCGTCGCAGCATCAGTCTGACCACATAACCCGCGCCGACTGCCATGATGAGGATGAGAAGGATGACGACGGTCTGTGGAAGGCCGGTTGGCGCCAGGGCCGTTCTGAATCGATTAAAGGAGGTTGCCACCTGTCCCAGCAAGGCGGTCAGGGACTCGGACATTCTTGCCCGCACCGCCCCTCCCCCTTCCCGAATGCCCTGTACGACTGCGAGTTGATCGTTCGCATTGTAGTGCACGAAGAATCGATCCCATTTGAGCCGGGCTGAATCCATGACACTGTTCGCTGATTGCCACCAGGTTGGCGCGGTCGCCTCGGGGACGGGAGGAGTGGGGTCCATCGTGATCCATCCCGATTGCGGGAAATAGACCTCCACCCATGCATGGGCATCCCGTTGCCGAACGGTGTAGTAGTTCCCGAAGGCATTCCATTCGGTCGCAAGAAAACCCGTCACCAACCTTGCGGGAATCCCCACTGTACGGAGCAGGACCACCATCGCGGTAGCGTAATGTTCGCAATAACCGGTCTTTCTGGTCAGGAGAAAGTCTTCCAAGGGATGGGCGGATTGCAGGGACGGTACTTCCAGGCTGTATCGATAGTTGGTCAGCAGATGTGTCCGTATCAGGTTCACGGCCTGTGCAAGGCTGGTGGCCGGTTGGGTCACCCTACGCGCCAGGTCGACGATCTGTGGGCTGACGACAGGGATTTGGAGATAATGCCGGAGGATGAACTCAGGGTAGAGAAACGCAGCGCTGGTGCTTTCTTGCGGGACCAGGCTGGGAGGGACGGAATAGACGGTGTAGTGTATGCGGGCATGGGAAGGAAACGGCAGGTGGAGAGACCCCATGAGATCGGATTGGACCGAGAGAAAGTTGCCCTTGATGGAGATGGGAAGCGGGGCGCCGAAGAGCACCGCCGTATCGAGCGGCTCGAGAAGAATGTCCTGCCTGAGACGTCGGGCCGAGGCTGTTGGTGGCTTGGCGCCCGGCGTGCGGAGCGTAAACACCCCTTGGGGCAGTTCTGTGAGGGGCCGGCCGTGCGGCAGGCTATTGCTCCAAGAGGTGCCGCTGTATTGGTCGTAGGCGACCCCGCGGAGATAGATGGGGGTGCGCCTGAATTCATCGTCGCCTTCCGGTAATTCCACCCGCATAACGATACTCGGATCCTGCTTCACCGGGCCGATCACTCCCAACTCGACCTGCTCCGTGAATCCCGTGGTCCGCAGGCTTTCCTCACGGTTGTTCTGAAAGAGGCCAACCCCGATCCGTGGGATCGAGAAGAAGAGCAGCAAGGTGAGACCAAACGCACCGGCCGCCATGGCATTGGTCGTCCAAAAGAAACGGCGAGTAATCTGTGCCGGAGGCAAGGGGGGGCGGAGAGGCTCTGAGCCGGTCTTGTGACCGTCTGCACTCTCTTCCTTCTCCTTCATGAGGTGATACAGCAGCAGCGTCCAGACACCGGCCACCAGGTAGGCGAAAAAGAAGGGGGCGTACCACCACTGTGTCGTCAGGGCGGCGGAGGCCAAGAGGGTGATCAGGCTGATGGCATAGAGATGAAGAAAGTCCCGCCGCTGGTCGAGGTTCGACAGTTTGTTGACGAGGAGCATGATGAGGAAGTGAATCCCGGCCGGCAGGACCTCCTGCGAAACGAGGAAGAGATCGACCCAGAAACCAGCGAAGGCGAATAGGAGAAACAGGTTCCAGGTCAGCGCGGAGAGACGCAGGTGGACCGACAGGCTTGAGAGGGTGGAGGCCGGAATGACACGCAGAAGCGCAACGGCAAAGGCCATCCCTGCAAGGGTGAGAAGCCACGAAGGCAGCGAGATCGCGAGCGCCAGGCTCGCGAAGCTGGTTGCGGCCAACACAATCGAGCTAAGCCGGAATGCCGCGTCCAACACCATCGAAGAGGTCCTCGTGAGACTGAGGAGAAATGACGTGATCGACCGCCGGAAACTCCCCGCCCTGGGCTGGATCGGTCCAGGGTAGGAGCAAGATCGTCAACCCCTCGTGGGACTCCGCAAGCGCCAGTGCCATGGCCTGTCGAATGGAGTCGCCCTTCGTCACGGAACATCGTTCACAGAGCGCCAGGGCGTGCAACAGGTGAAGGGACTCTTCTGTCCCACCGGCCGGGAGTTCCTGTCGGTCACCGAGCAGCAGACGGACCCGGTAACCGCCTTTCAGAAACAGATCGAGCAGCGACGCGGCAATCGAGAGGGTTCGTTCGAAGGAGTCATCGTCTTCGTCAGGCGCGATGGTCGAGATCGCGAGCGTGACCAGCCGCTGGTTTTCAGCCTCGGTCTCTTTGAGCATCAACTTCGAGGTGCGGGCCGTCGTCATCCAGTGGATGGCGCGGGAATCGTCACCGGGGCGAAACTCGCGCAGATTGTAGAGCGAGTTTCCTTGCCCGCGACGAGCCAGATCTTGGTTGTGTCCCAGCGCGCTCAATTCGTGGAGGCGCATCGGCGGGAGGGGAATCCTGTTCGGGCAGACGATGATGCCGGCCTCGCATGGATAGAAGGCTTTCTTGTGAAAAAGCCCGAATGGAAACTGGGTGACGACGCGCACCCCGTCGAATCGATAGCGCCCGCGTCTGCGTACAAGCAGCGGATAGGAGAGCAACATCGAGGATTCTGAGGCGAGGTGCGCGAGGTGCATCCCGCGGTCGAGGTCCTGTCCGGCCACGACGTCAAACAGGCGCAGGGACAGGCTCGGAAGGCGTGATTTGCGATTGGCGATCCAGAGGGCCACGGTGGCCGGTTCGTTCGCAACGAGGTAGTCCGGGATGTGGCGATGAAATTCCAACCGGCGCACACATTGTTCCGACAGCAACCCGGACAGGACGATCAGGCTCAACATCATGGCCAGCAGGAGGTAGAACAGGTTGTTGCCGGTGTTGACCGCCGCGACTCCGACGGCCAGCGTCAACAGCAGGAAGCGGGTTCCTTCCGCCGTCAACCCGATCGCGCGATGGTGCCAGAGCCGCCGGAACCATGTCTGGAGGGGCTTGAGTAACATGCTGAAGGATGGACCGTTACCGAATGCCGTTCCCGCATCCGGGGTTGTCACAGCGGGACCGGGATGCCGTCGAGAATGTCTTGAAAGACCCGCTCCGTCTGCTCGAAACTCTTGGTGCGCGTTCCCTGGGACCGGGCGAGCATGACGCGGTGCGACAGCACCGGCGGGGCGAGTTCCTTGATGTCTTCCGGGAGGCAGTAGGTTCGATCGCGAACGAGGGCCAGCGCCTTCGCCGCCTTGCAGAGCGCGAGCGCGCCCCGCGTACTGACGCCGAGCGACAATAGATGGTTGTGCCTGGTGGCGAGCACGATCGCGAGGAGATAGTCCATCAGGCTGTCTTCCATCCGGACCTTTTCTGCCTGGGCTTGGAGGTCCAACACCTGTTGGGCGCTCAGCACGGGCTGAATCTCATCGGCGGGGTGGAGTGATTGCGGACGGTCCAGCACCTTCTTTTCCTCCTCGGGCGTCGGATAGCCGATGCGGACCCGCATGAGGAATCGATCCAGCTGGGATTCCGGCAGGGGGAACGTGCCGTGATATTCCGCAGGATTTTGCGTGGCGATGACCATGAAAGGCTGGCGCAACGGATGGGTCTGGTTGTCCACGGAGATCTGCGCTTCGCTCATGGCTTCCAGCAGGCTGCTTTGCGTTTTCGGCGTCGTGCGGTTGATCTCATCGGCCAGGACGATGTTGGCAAAGAGCGGGCCGGGCATGAATTCGAAGGCCTGTTTTTGGCGATTGAACACGGAAATCCCGACGATATCGGAGGGCAGCAAGTCGCTGGTGAACTGGATGCGTTTGAAGGAACAATCCAGTGAGCGCGCGAGGCTGTGGGCCAGCGTGGTCTTGCCGACTCCGGGAACGTCTTCGATCAGCAGGTGCCCGCGCGCCAGCAGGCACACGACGGCCATCTCGATGACCCGCGCCTTCCCCTTGATGACCTGCGCGATATTGTCCTGTAACGATTTGATGGAGTGAGAGGAATTCACGATGGGATCTGTTCGAAGGGGATCACATTCGGCGCATGGTGTGTGATGCCCGAAGTCTAACAAAGGGTCCTGGGACCGTCAATTTTTATACGGGATTTCGAGCGGGTCATGAGAGGACAGATTGGTCTACCGGCTTGTCAGGCGGTCGGAACCGGCTCCGGGAGGAGTGTGAGAAACCAGGGAGGAGTTTCTTCCGCCATCTCCTGAAATCGTCTGGCGGTGCTGCTCACAGGGAAGCCTTCGAAGAGGGCTCCACGTCGAATCACGACGTGGCGGAAGCGGTAGGGGGCGGCATGATCGGAGACTGTAGGGAGGACAGAGGGAAAGGTTCGGCGCAACGGGGTGAGGTCCGACAAGGCGCAGGAGCCACCGAGCGGAAGGGCCGAAAGCCGGTCGAATGTATCCCCGAACAACTCGGGAAGGTTCTTTTCCGACAAGATGAGATTCGCCGGCCTCACAAGCGGGTCTTCGATCAGTTGCGACAGGATTTCCCAAAACACCTGGGAGTCGACCGCGCCCAAGACGCACAGGGCTCCGCGGGTCGCCATCACTTCCAACAGGGCGAGGGGGCCGCGGATATCGAATTTCCACGGCGGAAAGAGGAGGCTCCGGCCGGCATGCAGCACTTCCAGCGCGGACTCTTTCCCATGCTGGACCTGTCGGGAGTCTCCTTTGGTGCGCCGCAGTTCTTCGGCAAGTACGGCGGCGGAGAGGCGCGTGGGTTCGTAGGCAAAGGTCGGTGTGGCAGGCGCCCAACAGGTCACGATGAGGTAGCGCCTTGCCAGACGTTCGTCTTGTTCAAGCTGATCGAGGACGAACATGTCTTGGTCGCCGTAGAAGCGAAATTGTACGTTGGGCCGGGACCGCAGGCGGCTCAGACGGAGCGGATGGGCATGGAGCGGCCCACCGAGGTGGGAGCCGGGATCCAAGCGGTCGAGACAATGGAGCAGGAGCGGTCTGTTTTGTGCGGCTAGTCGGTGCTCATAATGGGTAACCAGTTCTTCGGCGAAGGACAGATCGCCTGCCCCCAGATCCAAGACGGACGCAGGGGCCTGTTCCGTCAACAGCTCGAAGGGATTGTTGTGCTGACGAATGAATGGTTCGATGGCCTCAGCCGTCTGTGTCGGGAGCGGCCACTTTGCCGGTTGTATCGAGCACAGGCCAAAGAGGACACAGAGTGCGCGCAGGGCCTTTGTCGGAGGGAGCCCTGTCAGCTGCTTGAGCGCTTCGGTGGAGGGAGGGCGGTTTGTGGATTCTTGTTCCGGTGGCAGGGCGGTGACGACGCGACGTTTGATCTCGTCCGGAAAGGCAGAGGTCTCTATGGCCTCGATCAGCGCCTTGAGGGTCGCAGGCCATCTTGTCTGGTTGACGAGATGGCGTGAAGCATCCCACGAGGCAGCGTCCGAGGACCGTGCGGAAGTGACCTGTCGCCGAAAGGCAGCCAGGAGGTCTGGATCAATACTCATGAGGCGATTCGCTGTTCTCTAGTTCCGGCGTAGCGCGGGGAGTAAAGGCGTCAGTGCGTGGGGGGAGAGTAACGGGCCTGTCGGGAAGGAGTCAAGACAGCCGCCTTGAAGCCATGGTATGCCTGTGTTAGGTAGACGAAATGCATAGGCCTTGTCCCCATTCCTTCCGGATCATTCGGAGCGGCGCGAGTCGAGTGCTCACGGCGCTCTGGCTGATGGTTGCCATGCTCGGCTGTCAGGTGAAAGACCACCCATCGGTCGTGCCGCTTCACGGGTCGAACGGATGGATGGCGGGTCAGGTGCTTGAGGCGAAAACCGGTCGGCCGGTGCCGTTGAAGAGTTGGTTGGAAGGGCTGGCCCAATACGATGTCATTTATCTGGGGGAGGAGCATCATAATCGGTTCCACATCGATGCGGCGTTGACCGTACTGCGGTCATTGGTGGACCAGGGGCGCCGGCCGTTGCTGACGATGGAAATGTTCGGCTGGGATGGCCAGCAGGTCTTGGATGACTACGTCAGTTCCAAGGAGACGGTTCGTTCGGAGTTTCTTGAACGGGTGCTCTGGAAACAGAATTGGGATGGGGCCTTCGAAGACTATGAGCCGTTGGTGCAGTTTGCCAAGGACCACCGGCTTCACCTGTCGGCGATGAATCCGCCCAAGCCGTTGATCAAGCAAGTGGTCAAGCAGGGACTCGTTCAAGCCAAGGAACAGGCAGAATGGCGTCGGTGGGGCATGCAGGACGAGACGATCGTGGACGACCCCGCCTATCGAGCTCGAATCCTGTCCCAACTCCAGGATTGCCATGGAGGCGGCTCCCCTGAGGACTATCAGACCATGTACGAAGCCTCCATGGTGAGGGATGAAGGCATGGCAAGGACTGTGGTCTCCGCGCTCAACCGGATTCGCGCCGAAGGAGATCCGGTGCAGGGGCCGGTGGTCAGTTATACAGGTGGCGGCCACGTCCAGTATGGATTGCCGGTGCCGAACCGTGTTGCTCGACGGGTTCCGGAAGGGCTCAAACAGGTGACGGTGTACATGGCCACGTTCGAGGCGGGGCGAGCCGGGGAACTGCGGCAGGCCATGCAAGAAGGGATTGCGGATTATGTGTGGTTGACCCCTCAAGGCACTCAAGGGCCTCCTCGACGGTGCCGATAAGAACGTTCAGTGGGCGGTGTGTGTTTTATAGGGCAGGCTTCCAACCCTCGATCCGCGGTTCACAGAACAATCCCCCCGCCCGCGGGATAGATGTCTCGACCAGACGGGCGTACATTCAAGCCGCGCTGGACAAGTGGACGGCTGAGGTAGTGAGCCCGTGATATTGAGGCGATCACGAGTCCGGTTGCAGGGGCGGCTCAGCAGTACTATTCATTTCACAGGTGGCACGATGAAGGGGAGAATTGCCTGTTCCGCTGATCGCCTCAGTTTGCTGGAGGCCTCCATGATCAGTTCGGTTGTGGAACCCAATGCCTTTCAACTCGGGAAACAATATCATGCGGAACGTCGGGTCCAAATAGTGGATGCGTCGGAGACGGAGGTGACCTCGGCGGTCATGGGCAATTCGGGCCTTTACGAACAGACCATTCGCCTCAGCCATGGTCACTTGGAGGCCAAGTGTTCCTGTACGTTGTCCGAGCAGCCGATCTGCCGTCATGGTGTGGCTGCGCTGCTTGAGTATCAGCGCTGGTCAAAAGAAAGAATCGCTCCCAAGGTCAGGCCGGTGTCCTCCCGCTTCGAAGCGGAGCAGCCGATCGCGACCCCGTCTGCCTTCGATGATGTGAAATTGAGCGAGGTGACGCAGTTTACGGAATGGATGCAGCGAGCGGTTCTCGCGATTCAGGCCGGTCATCCCGTTCCAGACCAACCCAACATGGGGCCTGGCGTGGTGTCCACCTGGATTCACATGATTCGACAGATGGATGAACGGAGACGGGAGAGCGAGCTTGTCCAGGCCGGCCTCGATGCAGACATCCGACATCGCGATACGGTGGTGGCGCGCTTGACCCAAGATCTCGATTCTTCAGTGAAAGAAGCGAAATCTCTGCAGGTGATTTGCAAGGACCTCCAGCGAGAAGTCGGCCTGTACAAGGCGGCGGTTGGTAAAACAGCCGACCTTTCTCGGCAGATCGAGCAGTTCGACAGCGAGGTGAAGGCGATCGCCGGTCTTTTGGCCGAAAAGGGGCGTCGATTGGAGGGGTTGGCCGATTCGAGTCGAGAAGTCGCTGCCATGTTGAAGTCTCTGGGCAAGGTCTGAAGTGTAAGTCCCCCCTTGCGTCATCCCCCATTCCTTCAGTACAATGCGGCCCTCGTTCGACATTCCTTGAATTCCAAGGGGGGAATCATGAATAGGTTGATCGCAGGACTGGTGGGTGGGTTTGCCGCACTTCAGACGACCACCGCATTTGCCAATGTCGGTGAAGGTCCGCCGGACTACAGCGGGATCACCGGCATGTACTACACTCTGATCGCGCTTGTTCTGGCGTTTGGCGTCTACGACACGTTTTTCAAGAAGAGCTGATCGGAGCATTCTGAATCCTGTGGCGTGAAATGTTGCTCCGCTTTGGAGGGCGGAGGAGTGTTTTACGCCTTTTTTCTTTCGCCGGAAGAGCCGGATCTCGTTGCTTCATTGAGGATGGGAAGCAGGCTCTTCAGTACGTTGGCGACGATCAGACGATACCCTTCGCCTGTCGGGTGAATGCCGTCGGCTTGGTTGAGCCTCTGCTCTCCTCCCACTCCTTCAAGAAAAAACGGAATGAGCGGAAGCGCATGGGTCGCGGCCAGTTCCCGATACATCGCTTCGAAGCGGATCGTATAGTCTTCACCATAGTTCGGCGGGAGTTTCATTCCTGCCAAGAGCACCGGCACGTTGGCTTCCTTGAACCGTCTGATGATGGCATCGAGATGCGAGCGTGTTTCAGACAGGCTCAAACCGCGCAACCCATCATTCCCGCCTAACTCAAGGATCACCAGCCGAGGGTTGCCGGTCAGGACCCAGGCGACGCGCCGGAGCCCGCCGGCCGATGTGTCCCCGCTGACCCCGGCATTGACCACCTGGTAGTGATACCCTAACGTATCGAGTTGCTTCTGGAGCTGAGCTGGATAGGACTGCTCCGGAGAGACGCCGAGTCCCGCGGTCAGGCTGTCGCCAAAGGCGACGATGCGCGGTCGATCGTCCGGCGATGGACGCGGCGCCGTAGCGAGCGGTTCATCGAGAGACGTTGGTTCGGATACTGGTTTAGATGCGGCAAGGCTGTTCGGCCCGGAGTTGGAGCTGGAGGAGGTCGATTGATCACAGCCGAGCAGTCCGATCCACACGAACAGGATGACCCAACAGGTCCCCAGACGTGCGGCGAGATGGAGTAGCTTCAGGCAGGTCATCGCCTATACAGTATAATATGAAAACCGATCGCGGGAGCAGCATCGTCGGGCCCACCGAGCAATGATCGCCATTCAGCATGTCACGATGCAACTGGACGCCGCAGGCCAGACGGTCACGATTCTTCACGACGTCACGTTGGACATTCCTGAGAAACAAACGGTCGCGATCGTGGGGCCTTCCGGGAGCGGAAAGTCAACGTTGCTCGGACTCATCGCGGGGCTCGATCGACCGACTTCCGGAACCATTTGGCTCAACGGCGTCGAGATTACAGGGCTTCGGGAGGAGGCGATGGCGCGGTTGCGCCTGGCCAACGTCGGGTATATTTTTCAATCGTTTCACCTCATCCCCACCTTGACCGCCTTGGAAAATGTGTCGATCCCGCTCGAACTTGCCGGGGATGCCTGCGCTCGCCGACGGGCCGATGACCTTTTGCAGGCCGTGGGGCTCGGCCATCGTGTCTCGCATTACCCGGTCCAGCTTTCCGGGGGAGAGCAACAGCGGGTGGCCGTCGCCCGTGCCTTCGCCTGCCGTCCGCCTATTCTCTTGGCCGATGAACCGACCGGTAATTTAGATTCAGCAACGGGGCAGCAGGTCATTGAGCTGATCATGGCCTTGCACCGAGATGTCGGCACAACTCTGGTCTTGGTCACGCACGATCACGATTTGGCCGCTTCCATGGAGCGTGTGATCACCCTCCGAGACGGACGGGTCGAGTCCGACCGATTCGCCTATCTCCAACAGAAGGTGACCGATCACCGAAGATGATGCCCTTTTGGCTCACCATGGCCCGGCGGGAATTACGGGCCGGCTGGCGGCACTTCCTTTATTTTCTCGCCTGTATCGCACTCGGCGTCGGGGCGGTCGTCGGGGTCTCTCTCTTTTCTGCCAATGTCGAGCGAGCGGTCCTCAAAGAAGCGCGTGGATTGCTGGGAGGAGACCTGGAAATCCGGCTCTCTCGCCCCATTGGGGCGCAGGGTGCCGACGTCCTGCGCGATCTTGCAGAGCAAGGGGTCGGCGCCACCCGCGTCAGCGAATTGGTGGCGATGGTGGCGCGAGTGGTTCGATCTCAAGGTGCGGCGGAAGTGACGCAGTTGGTCGAGCTGAAGGCAGTCGAAGCAGGGTATCCACTGTATGGAGTCGTGAAGGTGGAACCCGATCGGCCCCTGATGGAACTGCTGCGCCCTGCCGGAACAAGCTGTCGCGAGGCTTGTCATGGGGCAGTGGTTCAAGAGGCGCTGTTGATCCGCCTCGGGTTGGCCGTCGGCGACGCCGTGAAAATCGGACAGACGTCATTCAGGATCACGGGAGTCATCCACACGGAACCAGACCGCATGGCCAACATGTTCAGTCTGGGGCCACGGGTGCTGATTTCCCAAGAAGGGCTCACGGCTGCGGATCTCGTCAAACCAGGCAGCCGCCTGCGCGAACGACACCTGCTCAAACTGCCCGGTACGGTGGCCCTGTCGCCGCTGCTCTATGAGTTACGTGGTCGCCTTGCCGGAGAGTCCGCACGGGTATCTTCCTATCGGGATGCCCAGCCGCAGCTCAAACAGTTTCTCGACCAACTGGCCCGGTACTTGGGGCTCGTCGGATTGACGGCGCTGTTTGTCGGCGGAATCGGAGTGGCGCTCTCGATTCAGGCCTTCATCCGGGAAAAGCTCCAATCGATTGCCATCCTCAAAACACTAGGAGCGGAAACGAAGACGATCATCCAATCCTATTTGGGGCAGGCAATCGGCTTGGGGCTCTTAGGCAGTGTGATGGGCATCGGTATCGGAATCGCATTGCAGGCGCTGTTGCCGCAGGCGGTCGCGGCACTCCTGGCGACCGATCTCTTGCAGCAGGTTGAATTTTCTTCCGTCCTCTCGACGGCCGCATTGGCGCCCCTTGTGAAGGGGCTGGGCCTGGGTGTGCTGACCACGCTCTTGTTCAGCCTCTGGCCGTTGTTGACGATTCGGGACATCAAGCCGGCGGCCATTTTCAGGCGTGAGGTGGAAGGGCCCGGTCGGTCTACCTTGGAAAGCAAGGCGGCCTGGTGGCGTCGCACGGCCGGCCTGATGACACAGGACCCTGTCCGTACCGTGACGGCGGCAGGCATCGGATTCGGACTTGCCGGGCTTTCCGTCTGGCAGGCCGGTTCCCTGACCATCGGCGGCCTCTTCATCGGCGGATTGCTGGTGGCTGTCGCGGCGTTGGTGCTGGCGGCGAAGGCGTTGCTCCTAGTGATGCGCTCCCTGCCTGCTCCTCGTGCACTCGCATGGCGTCAGGCACTGGGCAATATCCAACGTCCCGGCGGTCAAACGCTCGGGATGATGGTGTCGATCGGCGTGGGAGTCATGGTGATCCTTGCGATCGGCCTCTTGGAGCAGGCATTGGTGCGCCAAGTGGGAGAGAACCGGCCGATCGATTCTCCCACCTTCTTTTTCATCGATATTCAGCCTGATCAGGCGCAGAATTTCGCCGCGCTGATCCATCGACGCACCGGTGAGCTGGCTCCTCAACTGACACCCCTGGTGCGATCCCGACTGCATGCGATCAACGGCCAGGCGGTGAAGGCTGAGCGTGAGTCGGAACAGGACGATCAGCCCAATCAAACGAGGGAGGAAAAGCGGAAGTCCTGGTATGTGAACCGTGAATATGTCCTGACGTTTCTCGATGAGTTGCCCAAGGACAATACGATCGTCAAAGG
Organism: Nitrospira sp.; assembly: GCA_030123565.1. Taxonomy (NCBI): domain Bacteria; kingdom Pseudomonadati; phylum Nitrospirota; class Nitrospiria; order Nitrospirales; family Nitrospiraceae; genus Nitrospira; species Nitrospira sp. The sequence continues at coordinate 4,119,648 of CP126122.1, forward strand.
TACCTGGTGGAAGCCGGGACAGATGTTTGCGCGGCCGCAGGTATCCGTCGAGGAGGAGGCGGCAAAAAATCTGGGTCTCGACATCGGTGCGACCTTGGACTTGAACATCCAGGGAGCGATCATCCGGGCCGAGGTGAGCAGTATCAGGAAGGTCGAGTGGGGAAATTTCTCGACCAATTTCTACATGATTTTTTCGCCTGGCTCGTTGGAGGGGGCCCCGATGACCTATGTGGCGACGGTCCGGGTTTCTCCTTCCGACGAAACTGCGTTGCAGTCTGCCGTGGTGGCCGCATTTCCCAACGTGACCGCCATCAACATCGGCGAGGTATTGAGTAGCTTTGCACGGGTTCTCGATCGGCTGTCGCTGGCCATTCGCGCGGTGGCCCTGTTTTGTCTGTTGACCGGGGCGCTGGTCATGGCGGCTGCCCTGGCTGCGACGCGTTACCGCCGATTGTACGAAGCGGTGATTCTCAAGGCGCTGGGCGCGACCCGTGCGCTGATCGCCCGGTCGTTTGCAGCTGAGTATGCCTTGCTGGGCTGTGTGGCCGGGGTGATCGGCGTCGTCTTGGCCAGCGCCTTCTCGTGGGCGATTTTGCGGTATGTCTTGGAATTGTCCTGGTCGTTGGAGCCGTCCATGCTCGCCATAGGATTGTCCTGCACCGTCCTGCTGACGCTTCTTGTCGGTTTTCTCAGTACCTACCACATTCTCGGTCAGCCTCCTCTGACCGTCCTCCGGCAGGAATGACGACTGCTGCGACCCGGCCGTGGCGATGAGATGAAGGGACCGCCTGCGGGGGACTTGTCACTTCCGGTCCGGCAACTTGAGATTCACAATGTGCCTGATCCGCCGCTCCTCTTCACGAAGCAATGCGACGAAGCGAAGCCCGATCCTGTCTTTGCTTCGGGATCGAACGACGGCTCCGTCGATCGTGATGGGAAAGGTGCGGTTCGAGGGAAGGAACTCCAACTGAAGGCGAGTTCCCAAGGGAAGCGGTCGGTTGCTCCGGATGCGACAACCTCGAATCGAGAGGTCGTCGATCAGGCCTTGAGAGGCATGTCCGGCCGTCGATGGAACCGCTGTGTGAAACCAGACCGGATACAGGACCGGGACCCGGTCGTAGTTTCGCTGGGTGGGAGGGATGGGGTTCCAGGTGAGGGCACGAAAGCGAAGCCCGCAAAGCTGGCAGCGGAAGGGAACGACGCGAAACAATGCGAGCAGTCGATCTCGTTGGAACCGATGAGGAGCTGGTCGAATTTTCGTTGTCCGGCAGCCGGGACAGGACTGTGAGGCCATGATAGCTGGTCCTCCGTTGCGAAAGGAGGGGTGCTGTCCTCACCCTAGCCGGTTGTTGGCATGGGTGACAACCCCTCGATCGGAGGGCCGTCGGAATCGGAGAGACGACTGGGAGGGCGAGCGCCTCGTCAGGTGGTCACGTGCGTCAGCACATCTCGAATCGCGCTTCGGTCGCGCTTGCGAAACAGGACGGCGACATGCAGTTGCTCCAGGTACTGCTCCAGGGTTTTCCCGCCGAGATCGATCTTGCGAGATGTGAAGAAAGCCCGCACGTCCTGCTCCAATTCCGGGGTTGAAAGGCCGACGATGCCGCCGCACATACGCCGCAGGCCGCTTTTGGGAAACAGCCGGTCCATTCGCTCCCAATTGCTCTTCACGAACTCCCATGCCTTCTCGCGGATATAGACATTGTGGAGCAGCGCGCTGACGAGGAAGGGCGCATCCTGGGTGCGGATCTCGTCGGTCAGGGTCTTGGTCAAGGTCCGTTCCAGCAACTCGGGCTTCCGAAAGGCTGCGAGGGAGAAGAGGTAGCGTCGTTCTTCCTGTGGAGTCGCCGCCTTGCGGAAGCGGTCGAAGAATTCGTCATAGCGAGCCTGATCACCCGTGAAGGCCAGGATCGAGATGAGTGCCGGGATGACGTTGGGGTCGATCTGTCGAGTTTGCTGACGCCAGGCGGCATAGGCTTCCAACGCCTGGGCTTGGATCTCCCGGTCACGACCCAAGGTCCCCAGGGCGCGAATGATGTCACCGCGCAACTCCTTCACGAGATCGCGTTCATCCTCACGCGGGCTCCATCCAAGGTCCTGGAAGGCCGGCGCAACACGGTCGCGTACGAAGGCGGCCAGCAGCGGACGGTCCTCTTCCGTGAGCAGATGGTTGATCGTGGAGCAAGAGCCCAGCAGTACGGCCCAGACATGGGGGTCCTTTTCACCTCTGAAGTGCTCGGTCAAGGCCAGGTAGTCGACGGGCGGTACCATGCCGGCGATGGTCGAGGCCCAAGTGTCGTTCAAGAGGTTGAATCGTTCGACGGGAGCCAGATGGTGCAGGCCGGTCTGTTGCAGCCGTGCGAGCAGGTCCTGGCTATAGCGAACGCGATAGAACCCGTGCCCGCCTTCATTCGCCAACACCGAGGTCCAGTCCGTAGGCAGAGGGACAAGGCTCTCGCGATCGCTCAGCAAGACGCGTTGAGTCTCGGTCCCGTTGGTGGTCGTGATACGCAATTGAATCGGAACCTGCCACTGTTGGGCGCCTGCTTCGGACGATGTCGTCGCAGCGTCCTTCGCATAGGTGAAACGACGCTGGGTCAGCTTCAGCGCGGATGGCGAATCGACCTGCAACGAGATCAACGGATAGCCCGGAGAGAAAATCCACTCGTTCATGAGCGCCGGAACATCCTGCTTCGCGGCCTGGCCAAGAGAGACCCAGAGGTCCGTGGTTTCCGCGTTGCCGTAGGCATGGGTCGTCAGATACCGGCGGACCCCGTCTCGGAAGACCGTGGGACCGATGTGCTGCTCCAACATGCGCAGGACGGACGCGCCCTTCTCGTAGGTCAGTACGTCGAACATCGCCTCGGCTTCCTTGGGGGCGCGCACGGGGAATTCAATCGGTCTCGTGCTGATGAGTCCATCCACCGACAGGGCTGCGGCGCGGGCCACGCCGAAGGCCGTCCAGCGTTCCCATTCCGGTTTCCAGGCATCGACGACCAGCATTTCCATGAACGTGGCGAAGGCTTCGTTGAGCCAGAGCCCGTTCCACCAAGCCATTGTTACGAGGTCGCCGAACCACATGTGGGCATTCTCGTGGGCGACCACGTCCGCGATCCGTCCCTGTTCCGCGTGGGTGGCGGTTCGTTGATCGAGCAGCAGCGCGGTTTCGCGAAAGGTGATGGCTCCCAGGTTTTCCATCGCCCCGGAGGCGAAATCGGGAATGGCGATCAGGTCCAGTTTGTCGCCCGGATAGGGAATGCCGTAATAGTCGGCGAGGAAATTGAGTGAGTAGACAGCGATCTCATGTCCGAACGGGGTCAGGTGCTGCTTACCGGGCACCGACCAGAGCCGGACCGGGGTTTGTTTTGCCATGATCGGCGCGGTGGCCTCCAGCCTCCCGACGATGAAGGCCACAAGATAGGTGGACATCTTCATGGACTCCGCGAACCGGAGGACTCGCTTGCCTCCTTCCTGCCGGTCGTCCACGACCCTGGTATTCGAGATGGCCGTCAGGGTGGGGTCGATGGCCAAGGTGACGGCGAAGACCGCTTTGAACTGCGGCTCGTCCCAGCAGGGGAAGGCCCGCCGCGCGTCCGTGGCTTCGAATTGTGTCGCCGCGAGATGGTGCGTGATGCCCTGCCCATCCTTGTAGGTGCTGCGGTAGAAGCCGCGCAGCTTGTCGTTCAACGTGCCGCGGAACGTCAGGGCGAGTTTCCATTCGCCCGGCGGAATGACCGAGGGAAAGGTGATGCGGCAGCGTTGCAGGTCTTCGTCCATCTGCACGGTCCCTATATGGGGCGGATTGCCTTCACCGGACAGAAGGGCGGACGATACCTCCAGCTCGGCGGCGTTCAGCACAATGTCTGCAGTGGGTTCGGCTACCGAGAGCGTCACGACCTCGTGGCCTGTGAACGAGTGCGACTGGAGGTCCGGCTCGATCCGCAGGTCGTAGTGAGAGGGTATGACATGGCGCGGGAGTCGGTACGGATCGTGAGCTGCCGTGGACGAGGTCATGATGGTCTTTTTCGTTCGTTCCTTGTTGTGATGTCGCTTCGTGGCCCCCTCTACCGCTCGTACGAAGAAAACCGATTCAGTTATGGGCCACAGACTCAACCATAGCATCGCTCTGGTGAGCGAGCGCGCGGCAAGGAGTGCGGTCTGCCGGCGCGTCAGCAACGGGTCGGCGCGCTCGTCGTTCATGAACCGGGGGCATGGGTGACGTCGACGCCCTGCGCATGGCCGACGATCAGGATGCTGGTGCGCCCGATGAACAGACCGGTTTCGACGATGCCGGGAATCTGGTTGAGTTCCGTTTCGAGGGTGGTTGGGTCGGCGATCGGCGGCAGATGCAGATCGAGAATCACATGGCCGGCCTCGGTCTGAAAGGCTTGGCCGTTCCGTTCACGCAGCACCGCCCTACCCCCCGACACTCGTTCGATGTGCAGCGCCGTGCTACCCCATCCGAACGGAACCACTTCGATCGGTAACGGAAAACTGCCCCCTAGGGCCGGGACGAGCTTCGTGTGGTCCACCATCACGATGAATCGTGTCGCCGCGGCCGCGACGATTTTCTCCTTAAGTAGGGCGCCTCCGCCGCCTTTCACGAGATTCAGCCTAGGATCGACTTGGTCGGCCCCATCGATGGCGACATCGATCGTCCAGGCATCATCGGATTCGATGAGGGGGATGCCGGAACGCCTTGCAAGATCGGCGGTGTCGTGGGACGTCGGCACGGCGCTGATCTTCAACCCGGCTCGAACTCGTTCGCCGAGCGCGATGATCAGATGTTTCGCGGTCGTGCCGGTCCCAAGGCCGACGACCATCCCGTCTCGCACGTAGTCGGTCGCTTTCAATGCGGCCTGCCGCTTCTGGGCATCGAGAGAGGACGATGGTACCGAGGTTGTCATGATGAAAGGGCGTGGGTGAGTTGTGCCGCGACCGATGCGGCGCCGAGCAGGGCGGTCTTGTCGTTCGTCACGACCTTCACGGGAATCTGGCCCATCATCCGTTTGTAACGGCCTTTGTTGGTGAAGCCGCGCATGAAGGAGCCGTCCTGCAGTTTCTTCAGCAGTTTGGGCGCAATGCCGCCGGCGACGTAGACACCGTCCAACGTGAGGGCCTTGAGGGCCAAATTACCGGCCTCCGCGCCATAGATCGATGCGAACAGATCCAAGGCCTGTTTGGCGATCTCAGCCTGTCCTTTGAGCCCGGCCTCGGCAATCTCGGCGGCCGGATTCCCCACCTTGATCTTTTCTGCCAGCCAAGTCGGTTCGTTTTTCTTGGTGTCGCGCAGGTATTCGTAGATGGCATGCAGGCCGGGGCCTGAGACGATGCGTTCGTAACTGACGTGGAGATAGCTGCCGCGCAGGTGGCGAAGCAATTCGATCTCGCTGTCGCTGTTCGGGGCAAAGTCGGTATGGCCACCTTCCGACGGCATAGGGCGGTAGCGGGTACCGTCCCAATAGAGGATGCATTCGCCGAGGCCGGTTCCAGCCGCGATCAAGGCCAGCGCCTGTTTCTTTTTTGGCGGAGCGCCCGCGTTCAGGACCACCAGTTCGTCGGGGCGCAGGAGCAGGATGCCATGGGCGGTGGCTTCGAGATCGTTGAGCAACTGCACCTGGGGGATGTCGAATCGTTGTGCGAGGGCAGCCCCCTCGATGACCCAGGGAAGATTGGTCGTGCGGCAACGGTTGTCGATGACCGGTCCCGCCACGCCGAAGCAGGCCGCCGTCAATTTGAGCGGTTCGGATGGCGGCTCTGCTTTCTTCTCGGCCTCTGCTCCGGCCTCAACGTCGGCTCCATCCACGGGATCGTCGTCGATGGACGGTTTGGGCGGCGGAGCGCTGAGGAATTCTTCTACGATTTCTTCAAGGGTTTTGTAGTCTGCGCTGTGGAAGCTGTCCTCGCGGACCGGCTCGACCCGTTCGGTCGTCCAGTCATAGAGCGCCAGATTGGTTTTTGTGCCTCCGATATCGCCTGCCAGAATCATGTATTCCCCTCGCGATAACGTTTTTACCGGGACAAGGACAATTCAGATGCTGCGGCCTGATCCAGGTACCACAGCAGCCGTCCGGTTTCCGACCTGACCAGCGCAGCGGGATAGGTGACTTGGTCGCCTGGTCGTGGCTCAACCACGCTGCGCACGACCGTGGCCTTGTTCACACCGGTGACGAGGAACAGTATCACAGTCGCGTGATTGATCACACCTAGGGTAAGGGTGAGACGCGATCTGGTACCCTGCGGGGAGAGACTCGGGACCACCCACCTCGTGCGTTCATGCAGGGAGGGCGTGCCAGGGAAGAGTGACGCGGTGTGACCATCTTCACCCATTCCGAGTAGGACGAGGTCCAACTGGGGCCATGGTCCTGAAGCGCCGGTGAGGCGGCGGAGGCTGTCCTCGTACTGAGCGGCTGCGGCTTCTGGTTGGTCTTCTCCCTTCATTCGATGGATCTGCACCGACGGGATGCGCAGCGGTGCGAACAGCGCCTTGTCCGCCATCGCGAAGTTGCTGTCCGCATGTGAGGGTGGGACGTTTCGCTCATCGCCGAACAGGAATTGGACCTTGCTCCAATCCAACCGCGGTGCGTATTCCGGACTCGCGAGGATCGAATAGAGGGCTTTCGGAGTCGAGCCTCCCGAGAGGGCGACGAGGAAACGCCCGCGCTCGGCAATCGCCTGTTCGCCCAACCTCAAGAAGAGGTCTGCTGCCTCACGGGCAAGTTCCTGAGCATCTGCGAAGATGTGGATCTCTGGAGCGCGTGACATGTTAACGGCGTGCGCGACGTTTCGGGGAGACACGTTTCTTCGGGGCGGGCCTCGGGCGCCGGGCGGTACCGGTCGCTGAAAGAAAGGTCACGAGGCTTCGAATGGTGTCAGCGGGATTTCGTCCAAGTGCGATGCGCTCGGCCGGACGTTGGTGTGTGTGCAGCGATTGGAGGTCGCCGATGGCCTGTGCCTGGGCCAACGTGCCGAAGGTATAGAATTTCCCTGGGACCGGGACATCTGGCTTCATCGTATCGACGAATTCGAGGAAGAGGCCGCTATTCGGGCCTCCCTTGTGCAGTTGTCCGGTGGAATGCAGGTAGCGGGGACCATATCCGGCCGTCGTGGCTATGTGATGTCGCAGCATGACGGCCCTTCGCAAGGCCCGCAGAGCCGCTTCCACTTGGGGAGAGGGAGTGGTATAGGCCAGAATGGAAAGATATCGATTCGGCGCCGCCTGGGCGAGTAATTGGGTCAGGGTCTGTTTGGGGGGTGAAACAGGCAGTACCGGCAAGGCCCCCTTTGTTTCCACCTCTTTCAGAACCCGACCGGTATTGTCTTTGCTCTCCTGAACGTTGGGCTGATCGAACGGATGGATGCCGAGGATATGTCCCGCGACGGCGGTGGCGAACTCCCAACGAAAAAACTCGCCGCCCAGATCGTAACGATCCTTCAGGTCGAGTCGCAGGACCGGATGCCCGGTTCGTTGCAGGGCGGCCACGGCTCGGTCCAGCGAGGTATTTCGATCGCCTTTCAGGCGAAGATAGACGAAGACCCGGTCTGCTCCATAGGCCTGCGGGGCGGCGAGCGGCTCTCCTGCCACTGGGACGAGGCCGGTTCCTTCCTTGCCGGTGCTTTCGGCGAGCAGTTGCTCAACCCAGAGCCCGAATGAATTGAGGGCCGGTGAGGTGATGAGGGTGATCTTGTCGCGTCCTGCTCGAGCCATGGTTCCCATCACGCCTCCGAGCGCAGCTCCCGGATTGTCTTTCACCGGGGCTGTGTGACGGCAGGCTTCGCGCATGGCGTGGGCTCGCGCAAGGAGTTTTCCCACGTCCGATCCCATCAAGGCGGCTGGAACCAGGCCGAAATAGGACAGGACTGAATACCGCCCACCGATATCCGGCGGATTGGTGAAGGTGCGCCAGAATCCACGCTCGCGCGCGAGTTGTTCGAGCCCTGTCGAAGGATCGGTGATGGCGACGAACTGGGCCCCGCCTCGATTTCCTTTGGTCCGGTGGACGAGATCCCAGAAATGGGCGAAGAGCGACATGACTTCGATGGTTCCACCTGATTTGCTCGCGACGAGGAACAGCGTTCGCGCCGGTTGAATCGCTTCCGTGACGCGGCGCACCCAACCTGGGACGGTTGAATCCAACACCCAGAGCCGAGGGAAGCCCTTTGTCGAACCGAAGGTGCAGCGCAGGACTTCCGGCCCCAGGCTGCTTCCCCCCATTCCGAGGAGGACGACGTCGGTCATACGGGCTTCGCGGGCGGCCTGCGCAAAGGTTTGTAAGTCGGCCAGCCCATCCTGCATGTGGTCGAGGACCGTCAGCCAACCCAACCGGTTGTCGATCTCGGTCGGATCCGGTTTCCAGAGGGTATGGTCCCTGGTCCAGATACGTTCGATGGTGTGGCTGTTCGCCAGGTCGTCGAACATTCGGTCGATGGTCTCGCTGTTCAGAATGTGAGCTACGTCGGGGCTGGTCGTCATGGCACGCTCTCTTCCTTTGGTGAAGGAATGAATCGATGCATCTCGTCTCGTTCGTATCTTAGGTTCGCGAAATCAAAAAGGCAAACGAAGAGACAATGAAAAGAGGTACCGGTGGCTGACGGAGATTCATCTCGGTGGTCGGGTCGTAGGACAGTGGGGAAGGAGGCAGGGAGGGGACACGGTCGGTGGCTAAGTTTCTTCTTCTTGGTCCCCTAAATCAGCGAGCACCAGCGAAATAGAATTGTGCGATTCCAACGCACCGACGATGGTGACCGGAGTTCCGACCGCCACCTGATCGAAGAGGCGGGCAATCTGCGGGTTATCCAGGAGGATGCTCCCGAACGGTTGATCTGTAATGCCTTGGGCGATGCCATGGATCTGGATCAGTCCCGGCATGGGTTGGCTTCTGGGAATCAACCCCGCCTTCTGCGCCTCTTCGAAGCGCCGCCGGTCGTCGGCATTGGGATAGTCGAGAATAAGCGCACGGAAGTAAGGGGTTTGCCCTGATCCGCGCTTGCGGTGAATGCGATATTCACCTTCGGGGGTCGCGCCGTCTCCGTAGTGCTGTTTCGCCCGGATTCCCTTGGATCCCAATCGAATCGGATAGGTGAGAGTTTTTCGACCGTTCTTGTAGAGCGACAAGACCCGGTCGGCCTTACTGATCACAATCGCCTGCGCCCGATGGCTTCGGGACCATTCAATGGTGCGTTGGGCTGCCTCTCTCCAGGCCGCGATGAGGTCATCATCGGCATAGCGACCCAATTCATTGGTCAGCAACGCGGTCTGGGCAAGGAGGGCTTTCCCTGCCCGATCCGAGGTCTGGATCGCCTGCTCAAACTGCCCCTGTTCGAGGAGCTGGCGGGCTTGTTTCACCAGCAGTTCCGTCTCGACTGGATGTTCACCGAGTACGATGCGGCTGCCGATATCCCCCACTCGAGTATTGAGGAGGCGGAGCCGCTGCTCGACCCGTGCCAGCTTCGTCTCGGCCAAGGCGCGTTGCGCCTGAATGCGCTGGTTGACCTCGGCGACGAGCTGCGTCCCTTCGACTTGCAGGCTCTCCAGGTCGGTCTCCAGTTCATTTTCTTCCCAAGGCCAACGGACGATGTTCTCCTCGGATCGGACGCGGGTTCGTAATGCCATCCATTGACGGGAAAATTTTGAGTAGGCCTCGGGAACGATCTCGACTGCACGCAGATTTGACAGGTCGCGATCAAGACTTTCGATGGCTTCTACCAGCTCATCCGGGACCGTCTCAACGCAGCCCCCCATCGTCATCAAAAAGATCGAGAGGAGGCCCATCTTCAATGCCGTGAGGTACATGTGATAAAGCCGCTTCTTCATGATTCATTCTATCTTGCAAGGCAACATTTCCGCGAGTTCTTCTCGTCTTTGCACCGCCGGATTTCTTGACGAGGTTCGACCTTTCAAAACCTTGTGCCTCAGCCTAGGAGCCCGAACAGAACTAACGCAATGTAGGTGCCAGGGCTGTGAATGGTATTTTATGCAACAATCTCTTTCCAGAACAATCTCTTAGGTTAAGGAGACAAAACGTATGTTCAGTGTCACCTGTGGCAAGTTTGTCGCGAGCGGGCAAGAGTGCCTCAAAAACGTATAGTTACAGCAGGTACTCAGACAGAGACCGACGGTGATCCTATTCCGTTGCCGAAGTCTTCGTGTGAACGGTTGCCTGGTAGAGACGGCCATGTGAGGGGGAGAGCTGGTTGATTGACACCCTCCTCCCCCGCCCCTATAATGCGGCCTCCCTATTGAAAATTGAACATGATCTGTCGAGAAGGAGTGTGCGATGTCGTTTACGTTTAAGCAACCCTCAAATCTCAAGCGCAAGCGGGAGCATGGATTTCGAAAGCGCATGAGCACCAAAAACGGTCGGAAAGTTCTGGCCCGTCGCAGGGCCAAGGGTCGCGCTCGTCTCACCGTTTAATTCTTTCCAGCCGCTAGGTAGTCTGCATGTCAGCACAGGTCCAGGCCGTGGATAGTGGTCTGGAGCGGGTGGGCACTGTCGTGATGGCCTGGCTGTAGAGGGTGCAGGGGGACCAGGCCCATGGGAAGCGCCCTGTTCCGTCGCAGGATTTCATAGCGTGCTTGAGGGCAGCTAGATTGCAGACGAGTTGTTCATGGAGGCTGAGCAGAGACGGACGCCGCTCTTTTTGAAACGTAGTCGGGATATTCAACACATCAAGAAGAACGGCCGGCGTGTTTCAACAGGGTTGTTCAATCTCCAAATTTGCCCCGGTACGTCCGGGGAGGCAATGTTCGGGATCGTGATCGGACGGCGTTTCGGCACGGCGGTTCGTCGGAATCGTGCCAAGCGCCTGTTTCGTGAATTGGGGCGTTCGGTTCGGACGGCATTAGTCCCGGGGAACATGTTTTTGGTGTTTCCGAAACGGGGCTGTCTGGCCCTGTCCTTTGCGGAGTTGCAGAGCCAATGGCGTGGCACATTACAAAAACAGCGGCTGGCCCGTTTTGGGGAGCCCTCGCCGTAAGGCGGCTGTGTATCGCCCTATTGATGGCCTATCGTGTCTGCTTGTCGCCGCTGCTGGGGCCGGCCTGCCGGTTTCATCCCACATGCTCCGTATATGCGCAGGATGCCATCGAGCGATACGGTGTGCTCAGGGGGCTGATGATGGCGGGGCGCCGTTTGCTGAAATGCCATCCCTTTCATCCCGGCGGGATCGATCCGGTACGGTAACGGTCGTGGCAATGTTCCGGCACCTTTCCGGCACGTAATCTTCATGGAAAAACGCGTCATCGTCTTCCTCATCATCTCGCTGGTCGTAATCATCGGTTACGACTTTCTGCTCAAGGAAATGGGCCTGGTCCCGCCTCCGGAGCCGGCGCAGGAGACCGCCACCGCGGACCGTTCGGTTCCGATTGAGAAGGCTGCGCCTCCAGAAAGAGTGCCCGCAAAGTCTGCAACTCCGCCCAGTCCCCCGGTCGTTGAGTCCTCGACTCCTTCCGGATCCGTTCAGAGCGGAACGGGGACGGCAGGCGAGGAACAAACGGTCGAGGTGGATACGGAACTGTTTCGTGCCAAGTTCAGCAATCGCGGGGCGGTACTCAAATCCTGGGAGCTGAAGCGATATACCACGACCGTTGAAAACGGCAGGCAGCCGGTGCAGCTGGTTTACAGCGGCGGGCGGTTCAAAGGCCCCTTGAGCCTGATCACCGGCGACCAGGCGGTGACCAACGATCTCGGAAGTGCCCTCTACCATGTCACCCAGGATGTCTCACGCCTCGATAGTGCGCATCCTGTCGGGCACGTCACCTTCCGGTATCACGATGTTCAAAGGAATCTTGATGTCGAAAAGGAATTCACCTTCCACTACGAAACCTATGTGGTGGATATTGCCGTCCGGACACAGGGACTGGCAGCTCCTGTCGATGTCACCCTCGGCACCAATTTCGGCATCGTGGAATGGGGGGAAGGGTTCATCGGGCTCATGGGGTCGGCATCCCTCGTCGATGACAAGGTATTGAAGGAAACGCCGGAGGGTGAGGCAGAGCGCAAGGGCGATGTGAAGTGGTCGGCCATCCAGGATAAGTATTTTTTGAGCGTCTTGATGCCTCAAAAGGCCTCCGCAGCCCTGGCCAAGAAGGAGGGGGACAAGTTGGTGTCGGCCGGGGTCCGCTTCACCCCGCCTGCGAACGGGACGGCCATGGCGATGCAGCTCTATGCAGGACCGAAGGAATACGACACGCTCAAATTGTTGAATGTCGGCTTGGAGGATACCATCGACTTCGGCTGGTTTGTGTTCGGGAGTTGGGGGCTGGTGAAGGCGGTCGCCAAGCCCATCTTCTATGTCCTGCGCTTCCTGTACGAGTTTACGCACAACTATGGGATGACGATCATTCTCTTGACCCTGGCGATCAAGTTGATGTTTGTCCCGCTGCAGTATAAGAGCTACAAGTCCATGAAGCAGATGCAGGTCATCCAGCCGAAAGTCCTGGCGGTACAAAATAAATTCAAGGACGATCGCGAGCGGTTGAACAAGGAATTGATCAAGCTCTACAAGGATCACAAGGTGAACCCGGTCGGCGGGTGCCTGCCGATGGTGTTGCAGATGCCGGTCTTTGTGGCTCTGTTCAATATCCTGTACATGACGATCGACCTCAGGCAGGCGCCGTTCATGCTCTGGATCAAGGACCTCTCCGTGCAGGACCCCTATTACGTGCTGCCGATCATCATGGGCGCGACGATGGTCATCCAGCAGAAAATTACGCCGACGACCATGGATCCGACGCAGGCGAAGATCATGTTGTTTTTGCCGGTGTTCATGACGTTCCTGTTCGTGAACTTTCCCGCCGGGTTGGTGCTCTATTGGTTGACCAACAATGTGCTCACGATCACTCAACAGGTCGTGACCGATCGCTTGTTTGCAAAAAAGTGGCAAGCCCCCGCGGTCGAGGGTGATGGCGAGACAAGCGACGAATCGAAAGAGCAGAAGGCGAACGGTAAGCGGCGTAGCGGTCAGACCGAGTAATCCCGAATCATAGGGTGCGTCATGCATGGCGCGCTGGACGACACGATCTGTGCCATTGCCACTCCTCCCGGTGAAGGGGGGATCGGGGTGCTCCGCATCAGCGGGTCCCAGGCCCTCGACATTGCCTCCCGCGTCGTACGCCTTCGTTCGGGCAAATCTCTCCAGAATCTACGGACCCATATGATGACAGTGGCGGACGTCTGCTCGCATGGCATCGCCCAGAAGCCTCCCTCGGGGGAGGAGACGGAGATGCGTTCTCCCATCGATGAGGCACTCGTGGTCGTGATGCGAAAGCCTCACTCCTATACAGGGGAAGACGTGGTCGAGGTGCAGTGTCACGGTGGGCCGGTGATTCTCGATCAACTGTGCCGGGCGTTGCTGGCCTCGGGAGCCAGGCTGGCCCAGCCGGGCGAATTCACGAAACGAGCCTTTCTCAACGGTCGCTTGGATCTCGCGCAGGCCGAGGCGGTTCTGGATACCATTCGCGCCAAGACCGCGCGCGGCTTGACGCTTGCCCAAGCGCAGCGGCGGGGAGAATTGTCGCAGGAAATAGAAGCGACCCGCTCGGCGTTGGTCGTGGCCCTGGCGCACATCGAGGCCGCGCTCGATTTCGCGGAGGAAGACATTACGTTTGTGCGGCAGGATGAACTGATGCGGCTGCTCGGTGAGGCCTCGGCCAGGCTGCAGCGATTGGTACGGTCCGGCCAGGAGGGCCGCATTTGGAGAGAAGGGGCGGCTGTGGCGATTCTGGGGCGTCCGAATGTCGGCAAGTCCAGCTTGATGAACGCCTTGCTGAGGAGCGACCGCGCCATCGTGACGCCGATACCGGGAACCACTCGGGACATGCTGGAAGAAGTCGTCAGTATCGAAGGCATTCCCGTGCGTCTGTTCGATACGGCCGGGATGCGTACGACCGAAGATCCGGTGGAAGCCGAGGGAATTCGACGTAGTCGACTTGTGTGGGAGGAAGCGGATCTCGCACTGATTATCCTGGACGGTTCGCAGCCCCTGTCGCAGGATGATCGGGTTTTGCTGGCCTGTCCGGAAGCGGCGCGTGCCTTGCTGGTCATCAATAAATGTGATCTGCCGCGAAGGTTGGGGGAGGAAGAGATCGATGCCGCCTCTCCGGTGAACGCAGGCCTGATCGAAATTTCAGCGAAGCTGCAGGTCGGACTGGATCTCCTGCGGGAGGCGATTCGAAACCGCCTGACGCCGAGCAGGCTGGAGTCCCAGGACAGTGTTCTGGTAACCAATCTCCGCCACATCCAGGCGCTTGAGCGGGCTTTGGATGGCGTCGAGCAGGCAGCACAGTCGGTTGAAGCCGGACGCGCAGGCGAATTGATCGCCATGGACCTTCGCATCGCCGCCGATGCATTGGGAGAAATTACCGGCGTGATCACGACCGATGAAATCCTGGAACGGATCTTCGCTGAATTTTGTGTCGGGAAATGAAGGGATTCTTGCGGTGAGCGAACAGTGTGACGTCATCGTCGTCGGCGGGGGCCATGCAGGGTGTGAAGCGGCCTTGGCCGCGGCTCGCATGGGGGCGCGTACGCTCCTGTTCACCATGGATCCGGACCGCATCGCCCAGATGTCCTGCAATCCGGCCATCGGCGGCATCGCGAAGGGACATTTGGTGAAGGAGATCGATGCCCTGGGCGGTGAAATGGGGAGGAATACGGACCAGGCCGGGATTCAGTTCCGCATGATCAACACCAGCAAGGGGCCGGCGGTGCGCGCCTTGCGCGCGCAATGCGACAAGAAGATCTATCGCAAAGCCATGCAGCAGACGCTTCGAGCGCAGCCTGGGCTTGAAATCAGGTGTGGCACGGTTGACCGTATTCTGACCCATGCAGGCGCAGTGACCGGCGTCGTGATAGACGCTGGTCAGCACATTCAGGCCAAGGCCGTCGTTCTGACCTCAGGAACATTTCTGAAGGGGTTAATTCATATCGGGCTCAACCATTTTCCGGCGGGGCGTGCTGGAGAAGCTTCTGCGGAACAGCTGTCTGATTGCATGCGGGATTTTGGTTTCGAGGTTGGGCGGCTCAAGACCGGGACTCCACCCAGGCTCGATCGGAATTCGATCGATTTTTCTGTGATGATTCCGCAGCCAGGTGATGACCCGCCGCCGCCGTTTTCCTATAGAACACGACATATTCCCTTGCCGCAGGTGCCCTGTCATTTGACCTACACGAATTCACAAACACATGAAATTATTGCTAAAAATATAGATAGATCGCCGTTGTTCAGTGGTGTCATCGACTCAGTCGGCCCGCGCTATTGTCCATCGATTGAAGACAAGGTCGTCAGGTTTGCCGACAAGGATCGACATCAGATTTTTGTCGAGCCGGAAGGGTTAGAGACGAACGAATTTTACCCGAATGGCATTTCGACCAGCTTGCCGGTCGATGTGCAGGCAGCCATTCTAAAAACGATACCGGGACTTGAACAGGCCAGAATTTTAAAGCCTGGTTATGCCGTTGAATACGATTTTTTCCCTCCCAGACAGCTGCGCAACACCTTGGAAACAAAATTGGTCGAAGGGCTCTATCACGCGGGCCAGATCAATGGGACATCCGGCTATGAAGAGGCAGGCGCCCAGGGAATTATGGCCGGTGTGAATGCAGCGTTGAAGCTGCGCGGCGATCAGCCGCTCGTACTTGATCGGTCTCAAGCCTATGTCGGCGTGCTTATTGATGATTTGATCACGAAAGATGCCAGGGAGCCCTACCGAATGTTCACGTCGCGGGCGGAGTATCGGTTACTGCTCCGCCACGACAACGCCGACCTTCGCTTGATGGAAATCGGACATCGAATCGGCCTGGTTCCCGATGAGGTGTACGATAAGCTCGCGGCGAAGCGGTTCGCGATTGATTGCGAGGTGCAACGACTCAGAGAAACGAGGCCGAAACTCACCCCTGATGTGAAGCGACTCCTCGATGAGGCCGAAATTGGGGCCGTGGCTCCGACGCAATCCCTCGCTGAGATCCTCCGGCGCCAAGACCTTACCTATGAAAAAATTGTCTCCGTATTCGGAGGGTCCGACATCGATGACCCTGACATCGCGGAAGCTATCCAATTAGAGGTGAAGTACGAGGGCTATATCAAACGGCAGCTCCAGCAGATTCAGCGGTCACAGAAATTGGAGCATAGGGCCATTCCCGATAGGTTCGACTATGATGACATTCCCGGCTTCTCGCGTGAAGTCAGGGAGAAGCTCAAGCGAGTGAAGCCCGCTTCAGTAGGGCAGGCATCGCGTATTTCCGGCGTAACGCCCGCGGCTATTTCATTATTGCTTGTAGCGATCGAAAGGTATCGCCGCCAGCCATCTGCGAGCGAGTAAGTGTCCTCGTAAGGGCTATGAGAGACCTCCCTTGACCATTCGACCCGTTTCGCGTAATTGTTCCACGTGGAACGCTGGCCAGTCTATATAGAAGAACTCCTCAAGAAATCCGCCTCAGAGCTTTCGATCTCCATTCCAGACTCCGCGGTTCCCCTGTTCTTTCGTTATTTGAACGAGCTGAAGCAGTGGAATCAAGCCATTAACCTGACGGCGATCGACAATGATCGCGAGGTTGTGGTGAAGCATTTTGTCGATTCGTTGGCTGGACTGAAAGTGATTGAAATGACAAGCGAAACAGCATTATTGGACGTTGGGGCCGGCGCCGGGTTTCCTGCGCTCCCGCTCAAGTTCGTGAGGCCTGACCTGCTCGTCGAAATGCTGGACCCAAGTGAGAAGAAGGGAGCCTTTTTGCGGTATGTGGTCGGAGCGCTCGGCCTTCAGCAAACAACGGTGGCGACAAGCAAGTTGGAGGACTATGTCAAGAGGAGAGGTTCTCAGAGGCTTTACGATTATATCGTGGTGCGGGCTTTCAGGGTGGAACGCTTCGGCCTCGCATTGGGGAGTCTGCTCAAGGATGTGGGAAAGGTTGTGCTATACAGGTCGGCAAAGGTCGGGAGTGATTTTCGGTTCGATGGCCTTGCATTGGTCAGAGAAGTCGAGTATGAGCTTCCAGCTGGTTATGGTCATCGAGTGCTTTCCGTATTTTCAAAACAACAAATGTGAACCGTTGTTCCACGTGGAACATGGAGCGAGATCTCTTCCTCGCATGGGATCGGTGAGCTGAATGGCACGAATCATTGCTGTTGCTAATCAAAAGGGTGGAGTGGGGAAAACCACCACCTCCGTGAACCTGGCCGCAGCTCTGGCGATAGAGGGAGGATCGGTTCTCCTGGTCGATATAGACCCGCAGGGGAATGCGACGAGCGGCCTAGGTGTCGATCCTATGTCGCTTGGAAGGACCATATACAATGCCTTGATAAACAAGGAAAGTGTCGAATCCATCGCAATGCAGACCGGGGTCAATGGCCTTTCGTTGGTGCCGGCTAATTCACACCTGGCCGGGGCAGAGGTCGAGCTGGTCAATATGGAGGGCAGAGAGCAGTGCCTTAAGGAGGCCTTGGCCGATGTCGTCGGCCGATACGACATTATCTTGCTGGACTGTCCCCCCGCCCTTGGGCTGCTGACGATCAATGCGATGGTCGCAGCCCATTCGGTCTTGATCCCGGTGCAGTGCGAATATTACGCGATGGAGGGACTCGGGCGCCTGATGGAGAGCATCCAGCGCCTGCAGCAATCACTCAACCCAGACCTTGAAATAGAAGGAATTGTGCTCACGATGTACGACGCGCGCAACTCGCTGGCTCGCCAGGTCGTCGAGCAGATTCGTGGGCATTTCGGCGAAACGGTCTACCAAACGATGATCCCGCGCAATGTGACCCTGGCCGAAGCGCCGAGTTATGGGCGTCCCGTCTTGTTGTACAACATGGCGTCGGCCGGCGCCCAAGCCTATCTTTCACTAGCCAAGGAGTTTGTGGTCCATGGAGAAAAAAGCCCTCGGTAGAGGCCTGGATGCCCTGTTGCCGACCGGCAAGACAACGGTGGAACCGGAGCGAGGTGACGTGCAGGAGTTGCGGCTTGACGCGATCGTGCCGAATCGGTTCCAGCCGCGGCAGCAATTTTCTGAGGTCGAATTGGCCGAACTGACCGCCTCGCTGAAGCAGAACGGCCTGCTCCAACCTATCTTGGTGCGCCGAAAAGGCGACGGTATCTTCGAGCTGATTGCCGGAGAACGACGATTGAGAGCGGCTAAGTTGGCAGGAATGCAGAAGATTCCTGCATTGATTCGGAATGTGTCCGATCAGGAGTCGATGGTGTTGGCGCTTGTCGAGAACTTGCAACGGGATGATCTCAACCCCATGGAGACGGCCCGTGCCTATCAGCGCATGTTGAATGAATTCGGGCTCACGCAGGATGCGATCGCGCAGAAGGTAGCCTGCGACCGTTCGTCCGTGGCGAATATGTTGCGCCTGACGACGCTCCCCCCTGAAGTGCAGCAATTGATCGAGTCGGACCGCCTTTCGACGGGGCATGCCAAGGTCATCCTGGGGCTCATGACTCCGGCGGCCCAATTGAACCTGGCCAACCAAATCGTCAAGGACCAGCTCTCCGTTCGTGAGGCCGAACGGCTGGTGCAGGAACATGCTGAAGCGCGAAAGCCGGGGAAGCGTCCGGTTCGAGTACCGTTACGGTCGGACCTGGAAGAGCGTCTCCAGAAGCGTTTGGGCACCAGGGTGGATGTGCAGAAGGGGCGGCGCGGGGGGAAGATCATCATCCATTATTTTTCACCGGAAGAATTGGACGGTGTGCTAGAGAGATTACTTAACTGATCGCCGCGGTGTTTTCAAGGAAGATTTTCTGTTCCCGGCCGGAGTAGAATACCGGCGTTTTTGGGGGGCCGGGTTCGACGATCATCCTGTGGATCGGTGAACGCTTTCCGGTCGGAATGTGAGAGAAGTTGTCATTCGTGGGAGGTATGAGGAATGTGGATTAAGGACAAGCAGGAAGGGAAGCGCCAGGCGGGACAAAGCGAGGGGACCGATATGGAAAACTTGGAAGCCGCAGCACCGCGTGAAGGGAACGAGGAGATCAATGCCTTTGTCGGGAAGGGCGTCAGTTTCAAGGGCGTCATTTCCTACAACGGGACCGTGCGCATCGACGGCAATTTGGATGGAGAAATCCATACGGAAGGTGTGTTGTTGGTCGGCGAGGATGCGGTGTTGACCGCCAAGATCACCGCCGGCACCGTCGTATGCAAGGGGAAGATCACCGGCGACATCAGCGCCCGTGAGAAGGTGAAATTGCGCTCGCCCGCCGTGGTGAATGCCGGGGTGAAGGCGCCGCTACTTTCCATGGAAGAAGGGGTCGTCTTCAACGGAACGTTGGAAATGAGTCAGCCGGCAACCCGCGAACCGCAGGGCTCCACGCGCGGACAGGGTGTCAAGTTGGTGAGCGGATAGGCAGGCTCATCGAGGAAATCATTACTGGGAGTAGGGGCTGCGCTTATACTTATATCAGCGGCATGCCAAGCGACCGTTCCGTTCAGCCCGCGCCCCGGCCGGTCACAATCGTTGGGTGTGCGAAGGAGGACGCCGATGTGGGGTGAGACAAAAAAACAGGCCGTCGCGGAAGATGACAAGTTTACCTTTCTCGGGAAAGGCACCAATTTTAAGGGAATCGTCACGTTTGATGGGACCGTGCGGATCGATGGGCGCGTCGAGGGTGAAGTGCATACAGGCGGGGCGGTCATTGTCGGAGAAAGTGCCATCATCAAGGGAGTGATCGCCGCCGGCTCCGTCTCCATCAGCGGGCGGGTGAAGGGCACGGTCACGGCGACTCAAAAGGTGGAGCTTCAAAAGCCCGGCATCCTCATCGGCGACATTCAAAGCCCGGTGATTGCCGTTGAGGAAGGGGCTCACTTTCACGGTATGAGCAATATGGGAGCTGAGAAGTGGGTGGAAGATGAGGGGGCGGGCCTCGTATCGCCCCCGGATCCCGGTGTGCATGATCTCGTGGCCCATCGCGGCAAGGTCAAGACCCAAGAGCCCTAATCAATCGGTCCCGTTCATTCCAGCGGAATTATCTATGACAGGCCAGACCGTGCTGCTCGGCATGAGCGGCGGAGTGGACAGCTCCGTCGCCGCTTCTCTTCTCGTACGCCAAGGATACGATGTCCACGGTGTCACGCTCCAGGTGTGGGAGCATGAAGATGAGCACGTCGCGGCCTCCAAGCGCTGGGAGGAGCGGGGTTGTTGCAAGATCGGCATCGCCAAGTTCGTCGCGCAGCGCTTGAATATTCCCTATGAAGTCGTCGATCGGCGCGAAGCCTTTCAGCAAGGCGTGATCGACGATTTCGTGGCCGGGTATGCGTCCGGAACCACTCCCAATCCCTGCGTACGTTGTAATGAGCGGGTGAAATTGCGCTCCCTTTACGCCTTGGCGCAGGAACGGGGCCTGGACTATGTGGCGACCGGGCACTATGCCCGTGTGCAGCAGGCGGACGGGCGCTGGTCGCTGCGTCGGGCGCTCGACCAGCGCAAGGACCAGAGTTATTTTCTCTATCGAGTCAGTGCCTCCTGGTTGCCGAAACTCTTGTTTCCTGTCGGACACATGCAAAAGAGCGAAGTTTGGCAAGAGGCCGAAGCGCTTGGGTTGCCGGTGGAGGAACTCAAGGAGAGTCAGGAAATCTGTTTCGTGAGTCATGGCGACTATCGAACCTTCATCGAGCAGGAGAAGCCGGAAGCGAAGAAGCCCGGACCTTTCGTGGGGGTGGATGGAGAGATCCTGGGCCGACATGAAGGGATTGCGTTCTATACGCCGGGTCAACGTCGCGGGCTGGGCATTGCGACGGGGCAGAGGCTCTATGTCAAGAAGGTAGTGCCTGAATCGGGGCAAGTCGTGTTGTGTACGGAAGACCACCTCGTACAATCAGACTGCTGCGTCGCAGATCTCAGTCTCTTCGACGATGCCGTCGGCCGGCAACCGATCGAAACGGAGGTGAAGATTCGATACGCGACCCCTCCCGCAGCAGCGACGGTGGTACCTTCGGAAAACGGAATGCTCCAGATCCGATTTCACCAGCCGCAACGGGCGTTGAGCCCCGGGCAGTCGGCCGTGTTTTATGACGGCGACCGCGTGCTCGGCGGCGGCATCATCCAACGCTTCTAAGATATCGTCATGGGCCATCACCACATTGATACGCCTAAATCGGATGTGGATGAAAGTTCCTTGCTCGCGCAACGCGCGCCTCAGAAGGCCTCGTTGGACGCGCGCAGTGAAACTCTCATCCACACCCGACTCTCCCTCTCCCTTCTTGACAGTACCGGCGTCTGAATGCTAACTTGGCGCGCTTTTTGTCGTGCCCACCGCACGCAAGCTTCCCGTTCGATCAAAACACGGTTCACCGTAGCGGATAGTTACTGTGATTAAGACAGCTGTCGCACGTCGATACGCAAAAGCTCTGTTCGAACTTCTTGATACAGCCAGCATCGAGCCTGCTCGCGCTGCCTTGCAGGGGCTGGGAGAGGCTATTGCCCAGTCTGCGGCGTTGCGCCACGCCGTGGCATCTCCTGTCTTTCCGGAAGAAACCAAGTTGAGTGTCCTGATTGAATTGGCCACACGACTCGGATGTCCGCCGATCGGCAAGAATTTTCTGGACCAATTGGTGAAAAAAAATCGCGTAGGTTTTCTGCCTGACATCGCCGAGGCGTTCGCCAAGCTCGTGGATGCATCCAAGGGCACTCAACAAGTATCCGTCTCATCCGCGGAGGTCTTGCCTGCCGCCGAACAGAATCGAATTACCGGCCGATTGCGCGAGTTCTTGAAGCGCGAGGTCGATGTCACATTCCATACCGCACCAGAACATGTCGCCGGCCTCCATATCCGCCTGGGCAGTACCGTCATAGACAGCACGGTCCGTGGCCGACTGAGCGCCATGCAGCGATTGTTGACCAAGGAGTAGCCATGCAGATCAAGGCAGAAGAGATCAGCTCCATCATCAAAGAGAAGATCAAGGGCTTCGACCAACAAGTGGATGTCAGCCAGACCGGATCGGTCATCCAGGTCGGGGACGGTATTGCCAAGGTCTACGGATTAGATGGAGCCATGGCCGGTGAGATGCTTGAATTCCCGGGCGGTCTGTACGGCATCGCGTTGAACCTGGAGGAGGACAATGTCGGCGTGGTCTTGATGGGGGACGATGTCGGGATCAAGGAAGGCGACCCAGTCAAGCGGACCGGCCGTATCGCGGAAATTCCGGTCGGTGAAGCCTTGGTCGGACGTGTTGTCAACGCCATCGGGCAGCCGATCGACGGCAAGGGGTCGATCAACTCACCACATTTCTCTCGCATCGAGGTCGTTGCGCCCGGCGTGAACACCCGCCAATCGGTCCGCGAGCCGCTGCAAACCGGTATCAAGGCCATTGATGCCATGATCCCCATCGGTCGCGGTCAACGGGAGCTGATCATTGGAGACCGGCAGACCGGCAAGACCGCGATCGCCGTCGATACGATCATCAATCAGAAAGGCCTCGGTGTATTCTGCATCTATGTCGCCGTCGGCCAAAAGCGTTCGACGGTCGCCCGTGTGGTGAAGACCCTCGAAGAGAACCATGCGATGGACTACAGCATGGTGGTCGCGGCGACCGCCAGCGATCCTGCGCCGATGCAGTTCCTGGCGCCATTTTCGGGTGCCGCGATTGGCGAATACTTCCGCGACAACGGGAAGCATGCATTAATCGTCTACGATGACTTATCCAAGCACGCAGTCGCCTATCGTCAGCTGTCGTTGTTGCTCCGCCGTCCGCCTGGTCGTGAGGCCTATCCCGGCGACGTGTTCTACCTGCACTCGCGTTTGTTGGAGCGCGCTGCGAAGTTGAGCGATAAGCTCGGCGGCGGCAGTTTGACGGCCCTTCCGATCATCGAGACCCAAGCAGGCGACGTGTCGGCCTATATCCCGACCAACGTCATTTCGATCACCGATGGCCAGATTTATCTGGGCAGCGACCTGTTCTATTCGGGCATTCGTCCCGCGATCAACGTCGGTCTGTCGGTGTCCCGCGTCGGCGGTTCGGCACAGATCAAGACGATGAAGCAGGTGGCGGGAACGTTGCGCTTGGACCTCGCCCAGTACCGAGAAATGGCGGCGTTCTCCCAGTTCGGCAGCGAACTCGACAAGGCCACGCAAATGCAGCTCGCCCGCGGCGTGCGCATGGTGGAGTTGCTGAAGCAAGGACAATACAAGCCGATGCCGGTCGCGGATCAGGTGCTGTCGATTTATGCCGGTGTCAACGGCTTCCTGGACGACGTGCCGGTGGAGAAGGTGCAGCAGTTCGAAGCGGACTTGCTCCATTATGTTCAGCAGCACCATCCGGAACTCAAGAAGGAAGTGACCAGCATCGGCAAGATCGACGACAAGGTCGGCGGCCGGTTGAAAGAAATCATCACGGCCTTCAAACAGAAAATGGGGTACGGCGCAAAATAGCGATCAGTATTCAGCCCTCAGCTTTGCGCTGATGGCCCATATCTGACCGCTGAAAGCGTAGAGTCCATGCCGAGTTTACAAAGTCTGCGCCGCAAGATCGCGGCGTTCAAGAACACCCAGAAGATCACCAAGGCCATGAAGATGGTCGCGGCGGCGAAGTTGAAACGGTCGCAAGACCGGATTCTCTCGGCGCGGCCCTACGCCCACAAGATGCGCGGGGTGCTGGGCAATCTCAGCCGGCGTGTCAACCGCTCCGCCCATCCCCTCCTGCAGAAGCGCGAGGGGAGGAAAGTGGAAGTCCTGGTCGTGACCAGCGATCGCGGCCTCTGCGGCGGCTTCAACGGCAATATCGTCCGGAAGAGCGCCGAATTCGTGCGGCAGTGCGAGGCACGAGGGTTACAGGTCGCATTGAGCATCGTCGGCCGCAAGGGGCGCGACTATTTCCGCCGGCGTCCCTGGCCGATCCGTCAGGAATGGACCGGCGTGTTCGACAAGTTGAGCTTCGAACACGCCATCGATATCGGCGGCGATTTGACCGACCAGTTTGTCAAGGGCACGTTCGACGAATTGTACGTGGTCTACAATGAATTCAAATCCGCGATTCAACAACGGGTGATCGTGGAGAAACTGTTCCCGGTGGACGCCGCCGTTGAGTTCGGCGCGATCCCGTCCGCCTCGGAAGAGACCACCGGCGGAAGCTACCTCTATGAACCGGACGAAGCCGAATTGTTGAGCGTGTTGGTGCCGAAACATTTTCAAGTGCAAGCCTTTCGGATCTTGCTGGAGTCTGCCGCTGCGGAACATGGCGCGCGTATGGCGGCGATGGACGGCGCGACCCGCAATGCGGGGCAGCTCATCAAGAAAGTGACCCTGTACTACAACAAGACCAGGCAAGCCGCCATTACGAAAGAACTCATGGATATCGTCGGCGGCGCGGAAGCGCTGAAATGAGTTCTGAATTTTGAGTTAGAAGTTTTGAGGTGCAAGCTTCCGGATAACTCGGAACTCAGCACTCAAAATTCATAACTGACGAGCAAAGGAGCGAGACGTGAGCACAGGAAAGGTCATCCAAGTCATCGGTCCGGTGGTGGACGTGGAGTTTCCTCCCGGCCAGCTCCCGAACATCTATAACGCGTTGAAGGTGACACAGGAAGAGAATAAGGCTGCCGGCACACCGGCGGTGCGGATTACGCTGGAGGTCGCGTCGCACCTCGGGGAAAATCGCGTACGCGGCATCGCGATGTCGACGACCGACGGCCTCACACGCGGGATGGACGTACAGGACACGGGAGCGGCCATTTCCGTGCCGGTTGGACGCGAGACGCTGGGACGACTGATCAACGTGCTCGGTGAACCGGTCGACGAGAAGGGGCCCATCAAGACGAAAAAGACGTACCCGATCCACCGGCCTGCGCCGAAGCTGGAAGATCAGGAGACCAAGACGGAAGTGCTCGAAACCGGCATCAAGGTCGTCGATCTGCTCGAACCCTACAGTAAGGGCGGAAAGGTCGGACTCTTCGGCGGCGCCGGGGTCGGGAAGACCGTCATCATCATGGAGCTCATCAACAACATCGCCCTGCACCACGGCGGCTTCTCCGTCTTTGCCGGCGTCGGCGAGCGGACCCGCGAGGGCAACGACCTTTGGCATGAAATGCAGGAGTCCAAAGTCATCGATCCGGATGACTATACGAAGTCAAAAGCCGCGTTGGTCTATGGCCAGATGAATGAACCGCCGGGTGCGCGCCTTCGTGTGGGCTTGACCGGCCTGACGGTCGCCGAATATTTCCGGGATGAAGAAAACCAGGATGTGCTGCTGTTCGTGGACAATATCTTCCGGTTTACCCAGGCCGGATCTGAAGTGTCCGCGCTGCTCGGGCGCATGCCGTCCGCGGTCGGTTACCAGCCGAACCTGTCCACAGAAATGGGTGCGTTGCAGGAGCGTATCACCTCGACGAAGCGCGGCTCGATTACGTCGGTACAGGCCATCTATGTGCCGGCCGACGACCTGACCGACCCGGCTCCGGCCACGGCCTTCGCCCACTTGGACGCCACGACCGTGTTGTCCCGGCAGCTGGCTGAGTTGGGGATTTATCCGGCGGTCGATCCGCTCGATTCCACATCACGTATTCTCGATCCGCAGATCATCGGGGAAGAACATTACAAGGTGGCGCGCGGCGTGCAGTCGGTCTTGCAACGGTACAAGGACCTGCAGGACATCATCGCGATTCTCGGGATGGACGAGTTGTCGGAAGACGACAAGATGGTCGTCGCGCGGGCGCGTAAGATCCAACGGTTCCTGTCCCAGCCGTTCCATGTGGCCGAAGCCTTCACCGGTGCGCCGGGCAAGTATGTGAAACTGAAGGACACGGTCCGCAGCTTCAAGGAAATCCTCGACGGCAAGTACGACCACCTGCCGGAACAGGCGTTCTACATGGTCGGGCCGATCGAAGAGGCGGTGGCGAAGGCGGAAAAAATGG
The DNA here is from genome assembly GCA_030123565.1 of Nitrospira sp. Lineage (NCBI taxonomy): Bacteria > Pseudomonadati > Nitrospirota > Nitrospiria > Nitrospirales > Nitrospiraceae > Nitrospira > Nitrospira sp. Next base: position 4,145,484 of record CP126122.1, read on the forward strand.
GAGTAAAAGTCTAAGCAGGCGGGTGCTCTTCTGCTCGCAGAACGCGCACGCTCAGAAGGTGCTCGTTCGATGCGCGCAGGTCAGAGCAGCCCGCCTACTTTTCCCCCTGCGTAGCAGGGAGTAGGAAGAAGATGGCGAGGAAGATTCTATTAGAGGTAGTCACGCCGGAGAAGTTGCTCTTGAGCCAGGATGTCGATATGGTCATAGCGCCTGGTTCCGAGGGAGAGTTCGGAGTGTTGCCGGGACACTGTCATTTCCTCTCCACCCTCCGGATCGGTGAACTCCGGTACCAGACGGGAGATGTCTGGCACTATATGTCGGTCCTCTGGGGTTTTGCGGAAGTCACTCCCGCCAAAGTGACCGTGATGGCTGAGATCGCCGAAAAGGCCGAAGACATTGATGTCGGCCGCGCCCAGCAAGCGGTTGAAAAGGCCGAGCAACGCCTGCAGGCCGGCGGCCTTCCGTCGGAAGTCAAAGAAGCTCAGATCAGCCTCGAAAAAGCCCGCCTCCGCAAGAAGATCGCCGAACGCACCCGCAAGACCGGCCGCTCCTAGCAGTACATTTCCGCAATAATTTCCCGATCAACCTCCGCAGAGGCCGGCTTGGCCGCTCCTTTCATCTCGTGCAAGCCGCAGGCAATCTGATCGAACTGCCATCAAGGCGGGCGGTGCTCGTTGGACGCACGCGGTTGAGGACCAGCCAAGCAACTCCTCAAGAGAGAGGTGCCAGGAATCGATTTTAGAACGTCTTTATCGTATCCTTCCTTGTAAGTCTGCAGGGTAGAGGGCCAACAAACCAGAACGTTCTCATTTCTTAGGGACATGAAGTGCTGTGGAATGGAACATCATGCAATTTCCCCTTGAAGCCAAGCTGAAAGATGGTTCCACGATTGAGCTGATGCTGGCCGCGGACAATGATTTGCCCCTGTTAGCCAAACTCTATGACCGGATCGTGGAGGAGGGCAGGTCGTACCCGCACGAGCGACCGCTCACAGAAGGTGAATTTCAGGATTACTGGGTTCGGGGTAAGACCACCGTGGTGGCCTATGAACTGCCGCGGAAGCCGGAGCCCGAACTGCTCGGCGCGTTTTACCTGAAACCGAACTGGCCGGGTCGTGCGGGCCATGTGGCCAATGCGGGGTTTATCGTGACGCCGAAACGGCGAAATCGCGGGCTCGGCCTGCTCCTCGGTACGGCGATGCTCAACCATGCGAAGGCTCTCGGCTATCGCGGCGTGATCTTCAATCTGGTGTTTTCCGAAAACCAGGTTGCGCGACACCTGTGGAGCAAACTCGGGTTCCGACTGCTCGGCGTGATTCCTGAGGCGGTCAGGAACAACGACGGTTCTTACCAGGATGCCTTGATCATGTACCGGTCTTTGGTCTGAGGGGTTGTCGATGGAACAGGTCTGGAATCCAAAACAGTACGCAGCCCATGCGCGGTTTGTGGCGGACCTCGGTGCTCCCTTGATCGAGTCACTGGCGCCGAAGGCAGGCGAGCGGATTCTGGATCTCGGCTGTGGGGACGGAGTGCTGACCAAGCAGCTCCTGGACTTCGGTTGCGAGGTGCTGGGTGTGGATGCGAGCCCGGCCATGGTCGAAGCTGCACAGGCTCGTGGGGTGCGGGCGCAGGTGATGGATGGACAGGACCTTCCGTTTCACGAAGAGTTTGATGCGGTGTTCAGCAATGCGGCGTTGCACTGGATGCTGCAGCCGGACAGGGTCCTGCGCAACATTTGGAACTCCTTGCGGCCAGGAGGGCGTTTTATGGCGGAGTTCGGCGGACAAGGGAACCTGACTCATGTTCTGATCGGGCTCCATGGAGTGTTGAAGGACCAGGGATATGATCCCGAATCCATCAGGCCGTGGTATTTTCCTTCTGCGGACGAGTACCAGGACAGATTGGTAACGCAAGGATTCCAGGTCCTCTCGTTGGATCTCTTCCCCCGTCCGACTCCGTTGCCCGACGACATAACCGACTGGTTGGAGATGTTTGCGCAACCCTTCCTGGCTATGGTGCCGGACCACCGCAGGAGCACTGTGCTGGAGGAGGTGCGGGAATCGCTCAGACCAACCCTCACGGTTGCCGATGGCAGTTGGATGGTCGATTACGTCCGCCTGCGTTGTCGGGCGCTCAAGCCTGATGTGCCGGCGAAAACCGGCTGATAGGTTGCCGATCAACTCTTTCACAACAACAGTCTGTCGCGGATTGCCGTAGGGGGTTTCCCGCTCGACCGGCAGAAGCGGGGCCGCTCTGCCGGTCGGACATCTGGTCGTACCGTTGTCACTCACGCGCTCACGAATCCCTGCACACCCCGATTGAATGCTCATCGCGCCACGATGCGGCAGGTCAATTATTGCCCCACGGGGATGGTGATCACGATCGCTCCCATCACATCGTTGAGCTTGAAGTCCCGCTTGGGACTGTCCTGATGGGCGTTGTGGCAGCCGATACAGGCCTGGGTGACCGCAAGGTCCGCATAGACCGCCTGAAAGGACCGGCCTCCGCCGTCCTTGACGAATCCGGTATGTGGCTTGGTGGGATGGGTCAGAATGGCTCCAAGTCCCGTCTTCTCGAATTCAGTCGCAGCCGCATTCCGTTTGTTGATCGGCCATAAACTGATCAGCCGGTACTGAATGCCCAACCCTTTTTTGGCGATGTACCGGCCGGATTCCATGAGGAACTGGGCCGGCAAGGGCAAGGTATTTTTCTGTTCCCAGTTTTCTGAGGCGACGACCACACCTTTCGCCTGCATCCGTTCCACGACATGCCTGGTGTAGATGTCTCGGTCCGCCTCGATGACGGCGTGGATGTATTCGGCCACCGTCTCTACCGGCAGGCTGATCGGGGCAGTCTCCGGCATGACGCGAACCGGCCACAGCACGGCACCTCCCGTTACAAGCCCCAGCACAATGGATCTCCACAGCACTCTGTTGGAGGACATCATAGGAACCTCCTTGTTGTGCGCGCGGAGGGACCCTCTCCCGGGTCGCACCTCGCGAGCAGATGAATGGCGCTGCGATTCGAACGATGGGCTATCGCCGAGGTCGGCGGACGGAGCAGGCCGATCGCCGGATCAGTTTGAGTAATGTCCTGAGAGGATCGGAAGGAGCTGTTGGCGGTGGGTAGGCCGATCAGGAGGCAGGTCTTGCTGTCGGCCTCCTGGAGGAAGAACCGGTCGTGGGAAGGTACCGAAGACATGCCCCAGTCCCCTTGCCCGTACGAACCAGCGTGCCCGCAAGATCATACGATGGGTCATCATACTCTTCGGCTCTCAAGCTGTCCAATGCATCCCGCAGAGAATCAGCCGGACAATCATGAAGGGTTGCGAGTCGTCGCCGATCTCGAAGTTCGATCAGAATGCATGCATTTCATGCGGTGGTATGGCCCGCGTTGGCGGGAATGTGGCGGACCCCTTACGAAGGCGGGTCGCCGGAGTTGTTGCAGGGGGACCTTGTGGCGTGAGGAAGCGATTCCAGCAGGTGGTCGGCCCATTTCGACGGAAGTTTTTCGACCGACTCGTAAATGCGGGATTGCCACCAGGAGGAGATCTCGGCCAGGTCCTCCTTCTGAAAGCGGTGTTGGAGGATGTCGAACGTGTCGTGCCGATACAGCACGACATCCAGCGGATATTCCACGCTGGTCGAACTGGTGCGGGTGGCGTCGAAGGCGAGGAACCCGACCTTGAGGGCGAGGTCCAGGTTGCAGTGGTATCGAAGCACTCGATCGAGGAGCGGCTTGCCGTAGCCTGATTCGCCGATGATGCAGTAGGGGGTCCCTTCACTGACTTCCACCCAGTTCCCCTGCGGGTAGATGAGGAAAAGCTTGTGGTCCTGATCGTTTTCCAATTGTCCGCCGACCAGGGCGTGGAGATTGAAAATCAGCCCGGCGTTGTACAGCGCATTCTTGTCCTCCTCGGCCACGCGGCGGATCTGCGTGGCGAAGACATTGACCGCCTTGAACAATTTGTCGAAGGTTTGATCGCTTTCTCCGATGGCCTCATCGAAATAGGTGACGGCCTTGTCGCGCACGGAGCGTAACCCCGACGTCATGAGGAACATCGAGTGGCGACCATGCTGATGGATCGACACCTTGCCCGCGGTGATGCATTCCGCGCCGGTGGTCACGCGGGTATCCGCAATGCCGACGAGGCCGTCCTCGACTTTCATGCCCAAGCAAAAGGTCATTGTCCCTCCGCCGTCGCTGCATGGTGAATGGGATGTGGGGCAAAGAACGTGTCGGAAATGGCCGCCCCGACTTGGTTGAGCTGCGCTTGAAAATGGTCCACGAATTCGTGCAGTCCTACGTCGATGCAGTCTTCGATGTCGGCGAAATCCAACTCCGCGCGGAGTCGCCCCAACCGTTTCTCGGCCGGATTGTGATGGGAACCGTGGTCTGAGCCGGAAATGGCGTGCAGGGAATCCTCGCCCTTGATCAGGCAATAGCGAATCGCCCGGGGGAACGTCGGATCGAGGATCAGGAACGCCGCGACATCGTTGGGCGAGATGCGACCGTATCGTTTGTAATACATCTCCAGCGCGCTTGCCGATTTCAACAGGTCGGACCACTGGATGATGTCGAACGGGGTGCCGACTTCCGTGGCAGTCGGCAAGAGGATGAAATATTTCACGTCGAGGATGCGGGAGGTCTTGTCGGCCCGTTCGAGCAGGCGGCCGAGCCGCGCAAAATGCCATCCTTCCCCGTGGGACATGGTGGCGTCGGTGATGCCCAGGAGCAGATGGCTCGCGGCCTTCACCTCGGCCAGGAAGGTGTGGAGGTTATGGCTCGACATGCCGCGCGCGACGGCGCCCGTGACCATCAGGTAAAAACGGTTGATCTGTTCCCACATTTCCGTGGAGATGATTTCGCGGACCGACCGCGCATTCTCCCGTGCGGCCAGGAGGCAAGAGAGGATCGAACTGGGATTGGCGGAGTCGGCCACGAGGAATTGAATGACCGTCTCTTTCGTCGCCTTCCCGTACCGCTCCAGAAACATGTCGTGATCACCCGTGGTCGCCACCAGCGGTTCCCATTGTTCGACGGTGCCGCGTGGAAGATCGAGCGACAGATTCAGATTGACCTCGATGAAGCGCGCATAGTTTTCCGCCCGCTCGATATAGCGGTTCAACCAGTAGATGGAACTGGCGACGCGGCTCAACATGGCCGATCTCCATGCGGCGGCTCAGGGGCGCTTCGGGAGATCGACGGGTCGAGTGAGTCCCTGGGCGGAACAGTCATGACAACACCCAGGTATCCTTGTTGCCCCCGCCCTGGGACGAGTTGACCACCAACGATCCTTTCCGCAAGGCCACGCGGGTCATGCCTCCCGGCAGCACATAGACGTCTCGTCCGAATAACACGTACGGACGCAGGTCGACATGGCGTCCTTCGATGTGGTCCTCCACCAGGGTGGGGACCCGGGACAAGGCCAGGGTGGGTTGAGCGATGTAGTTGCGAGGGTCGGCCTGGATGCGGCGGGCACAATCTTCCCGCTCCTGTTTGGAGGCCTGCGGGCCGATCATCATGCCGTATCCACCGGCCTCGTTGGTCGCCTTGACCACCAGTTCATCCAAGTGTTCCAACACATAGGCCCGATCCCGGTTTTCCCAACAGACATAGGTGGGGACGTTCGGGAGCAGCGGTTCCTCCGCCAGGTAGTAGTTGATGATCTTGGGGACATAGGCGTAGACGGCCTTATCGTCGGAGACCCCGGTGCCGGGCGCATTCACGATCGCCACACGACCGTTCTTGTAAGCCGCCATGATGCCGGGAATGCCGAGCAGGGAATCGGGACGGAAGACCAGGGGGTCCAAGAAGTCGTCATTGATGCGGCGGTAAATCACATCCACTCGCTGGGAGCCCTTCGTCGTCCGCATATGGACCGAGCCGTCGATCACCGCCAGATCGCCGGCTTCGACCAATTCCACGCCCATCTTCTGGGCGAGCAACGAATGTTCATAGTAGGCGGAGTTGTAACTGCCGGGGGTGAGGATCACGATCGTCGGATCAGGGAGATCCGACAGGAACTGGAGCGTGCTGAGCAGGCGGCTCGGGTATTCGTCGACCGGCCTCACGCGATAGGCTTCGAACAATTCCGGGAAGGTCCGCTTCATGACCTGCCGAGCTTCCAATACGTAGGCGACGCCGGAGGGACAACGATTGTTGTCCTCGAGGACGTAGAACCGTCCGTCGCCGATGCGGACGAGATCGATCCCCGCGATGTGGCACCAGATGCCCCGGGGCGGATTCAATCCCATGCAGACCGGTTGGAATCCCTTGCAGGAATAGATCAACTCTCCGGGGATGACGCCGTCCTTCAGGATCTTCTGGCCGTGGTAAATGTCGTCGAGAAAACAATTCAGTGCGCGGATGCGCTGCTGAAGGCCGGACTCGATGTGGCTCCAATCCGACGCGGTAACGATCCGCGGAACGATGTCGAACGGAAAGATGTGTTCCTGCCCGCCGTCGCTGCCGTAGACGCCGAAGGTCATCCCCATATTGAGGATGACACGTTCCGCCGCCTGTTGGCGTTTCCTGAGTTCGCCGTCGGCCAGCGAGGCGAATTTTCGCAGCAAGAGGGCGCTGCCACGGCGTGGCCGCCCGATGCCTTCGAACAACTCGTCGTAGAACTCTCCCGGGTCGTAGGTTGAGAATTTCATCTCGGGCCCCCGCGATATACAGGGCCATTCAGCCGGCTTCGCCCGGCGTACCGTTTCCGAACGTTCCGCCACTCGCGCCCCAGTCTACTCTCGCTTGAGCGGAATCTCTATCACCAGGCCGCCCATGACTTCGTTTATCGCAAAATCGTGCTTGGGACTCTGTGGGTGCGCGTTATGGCAACCGATGCAGGCCTGCGTCACGGCGCGATCGGCATAGACGGCTTGGAAGTAGGACTGGTTGTCGATGGTGACGGTGCCGGCGGAAGACTGCTCGGGATGTTGCCGCACCGCTTCCAAGTGGTGTCGTTCCGAGTCGCTCGCCGGTGCGTTCTGCGGGTTGATCGGCCACAGGCTGATCAGGCGATACCGCACCTTGGTCCCGGTGATGGTCGCCAAATCGTTCGCTTCGCGCAGAAACTGGGCCGGCAACGGCAACGTGGTCTTGTCCCTGCGCCAGGTTTCCGACGCGCTGACGCTTCCTTGCTTCTGCATCCGCTCGACGACGTGGACGGTATAAAAAATCCGGTCGGACTCAATCACGGCGTGCAGATAATCTGCGACGGTCTGGGGCGGAATTCCCGGCAACTCCGTCGCCTGTCCCGACTTCGAGAGTCCGGCGACCAGTGCCAAGCACGTGGCAACGAACGCCAACCTCCACATCATGGCGACACCTCCTGTCCCCGAGGTAAACCGGCCTCCACCCCTCAGCATAGGCCGATTTTCATAGGGAGGCAATCAGCCGGCCCTCTCCGATTGCATTCGACAGCGGCGCTGCAGTAGCGTGTGCCGATCGTGCGAACGGAATTTGTCATTACAGCCGGTGAGCAGCCGAAACGATTGGATGTGTTTCTGGTTCATCGTGAACCCAAACTCTCGCGCGCAGCGTTGCAACGGTTGATTACGGCCGGCCGGGTCCGGATCAACCATCGAGCGGCCAAACCGAGCCGGAGGATCAAAACCGGCGATGTCATTACCTTCGATACTCCACCGGCGGCGCCGTTGCGACTCGACGGACAGGCGCAATCGCTCGACATCCTGTTCGAAGATCGCGCCTGTCTGGTCTTGAATAAACCAGCCGGGGTCGTGGCCCATCCTGCGCAGGGCCATTGGTCCGATACCCTGCTGAATGCGCTCTTCGACCATTGTGCTCGATCAGGGGAATCGGCTACCCCCAGCCTTGTCCATCGTCTGGACAAAGACACCTCAGGAGTGATGGTCATCGCCAAGACGGCAGAAGCGCATCGCAGGCTCGCGCAGCAGTTTGAGCGCCATACCATTACCCGTCACTACGAGGCCCTGGTCTGGGGGGTGCCGGCGCAACGAAATGGTCGGATCGAATGCGCGATCGGCTTGGATCGACAGAATCCCAAACGGACCTCGATGCGAACGCGCCACCCCAAGGCGTCCGTGACGTTGTATCAGGTCGAGGAATCGTTCGGTACGGTCGCCGCCCTGGTCCTGCTCTGTCCGCAGACCGGGCGCACCCACCAGATACGGGCCCATCTGCAGGCGATCGGCCATCCCATCCTTGGAGACAGGATCTATGGAGGAGAAAAGGTCGGTGTGATCGGGGGGCAACGGATTGTCCGAGTCATGCTGCATGCGCGAGGGCTCGGCTTCGTGCATCCTGCAACTGATGCGTACTGCGAGTTTGAGGCCGCCGCACCGCCGGATTTTGCCACTACGCGGCAGGGCCTCGGTGATGTGAGGTTGAGAGAAGGGCTGGACTGGTGAATCGGGACCTGCCGTAGAAAGGGGTCCCTACAACGAAAGACCTGAAATATGCTGGTCGAAGTGATGGCGCTGGACGAGGAAGTAGGGAAACCGTCCGAACGTCAGGTGGCAGCCGACCAGGAACCGTTCCTGGGTGGTCCCGACCGGAAACTGTGCGGCCCACCGCACTTCGAAAAGGGCGGCCGGCTGTTGCCGTTGCAGCGCCGGATTGTGAATGGCCACAAGTTGCCTGTCTTGTGGTTTCCGATCGAGCAGTAACAGAATGCCTTCCGCGCTGACGTTCAAGGAGTAGGCCTTGCCCTCGATGGTGGTTGCGTCCTGGCCCCGTCCTTCGAGGAGTTCATAGTTGCAAGGACTTCGGACGGCAAATCGCACGTCGAGTCGACGGTCACTCTGGGGTCGTAACAACGGTTGTTCGAGTGGGTTGTCCACAACGGGGCGAGGATCTGCGACCGGCGGTGAAGTTGTTCCCTTCAGCGACCTGAGAATTCTGTGGATAAAGTTAGCGGCCATAAGTTTGTCGCAATCTCCGAATTGTTCGGCGCGTACTGGCCCTATAAGAAAGCAAGTCAGATGCCCGTAGTGGAAGGAAACATTGTCCACGTAAGGGTCTGATTTTTTTTCGGAGCGTCGAATGGTCGGAGGCTTCCGTCAACAGGCTGTGCAGAATCGTCGTGTGAATTTGACAGCAAGGTTGACGGAAATGAACAGAGCCGGCGGCAGTCGGCGCGGCGGTGAATTGGGGCGGTATGCACATACAGGTGTGGATGACTTGTGGACGACGTGTGTGTGAGGTGTGCAGAGCAGCCGGGCGTTTGTCGTGCGCCTTGTTTTTGGCCGCACCCTGTGGCAGCCTATGAGACTCCATGCACTTTATCCAGGCAGTGCCAACGTGAATGGGTTTACGACGACGCCGGTCGAGTTCGTTGTCACCGCAGGGGAGTCACCCAAACGGATCGATCTTTTTCTCGCCAATCGGGACCCGGCCTTTTCGCGGTCGGCTCTGCAGCGATTGATCGAAGAGGGGCGGATTCAGATCAACGGCCGAACGGTACGGTCAAGCCAAAAAATCAAACCGGGGGACTGCATCAGGTTGGAGGTGCCCAGGCCAGAGCCACTCGATCTCCAGCCCGAAGCCATTCCGGTTGAGATCCTCCATGAAGATGCCGAGGTGTTGGTGCTCAATAAACCGGCGGGCCTCGTCGTCCACCCGGCGCCCGGCAACTGGTCCGGCACCTTGGTGAATGCGTTGCTGCATCATTTTTCGCGGTCGGGCGTCACGCCGTCGCACATCGGGGGGAAGGAGCGCCCCGGCCTCGTCCACCGGTTGGACAAGGAAACCTCCGGCGTGATGGTGATCGCCAAGACGGATCAGGCGCATCGCGCGCTGGCGGCTCAGTTCAAACAGCATACGATTACCCGTGTGTATGAGGCCTTGATCTGGGGTGTGCCGAAGAAAGGGCATGGCCTCATCGACCTCGCCATCGGGCGAGATACCAAAGAACGGAAGAAGTTTTCGCCGCGCACGACCAAGCCGAAGCCCTCGGCCACCGAATATCAGGTCGATCGGCGGTATGGAAAGGTCGCCGCCCATGTGCTGCTCTTGCCTAAGACGGGGCGAACTCACCAGCTGCGAGTCCACCTGACCTCGATCGAGCATCCGATCTTGGGCGACAAAACATACGGCGGAGCCAAGGTGATGACCGTCGAAGGCCTGCCCATTCCCAGGGTCATGCTGCACGCTCGTACACTTGGATTCACGCATCCCACCAGCCGGGAGCGCCGGCAATTCGACGTTCCCTGTCCTCCCGACATGGAACAGGTGCAGGAGTTGCTCCGTGCCGCCACGGCCCGTCGGGAAGTCGTCGGGACCTGAACATGAACTTGATCGACGAAGATGCCGAACGTCGCGGTCGGCGAGAGTGAGGAGAGAGGAACGATGGAAACCACTACAGTCCTGGACCTGTTGGGCGAGGTGATCGCGCAGCTCAAGGGGTATGCCGCCAAGCTGCCGCCGGTCGTGCATCTCGCCGTGGTGCCCAGCGGAATCAAACCGAAACCGGAAGCCATTGAGGTGTATGAACAGGCCTTGTCACGGTTTCGCGAACAAAGCGGCAGGTCTCAGTTCAAGGGCTTGCAAAGTTACCTGATCGAATCGCTGGAGGCCTTCGAAGTCGGCAATGTGCTTGGTGCGGTCCAGCCGCTCATGGCCGTCCTCGACCAGGTGGACCGCATGCAGCGGGACAAGGAAATCAAGGTGAGCCCCGCCGAAGAGAAACGGATGGAAGAATACCGCGCGGTGCTGATCAAGATCCTGCCTGGCAGTCAACCGGAGTTGGAAGGGGCGGGACGGGGGATGTAAGGCCGCAGTTCTGAGTGTTGAGTTATGAATCAAATCGGCAACTCATAAGTCAGAACGTATCACTCAGCACTCGCTTCGCGTCAGTGTCCCATCTTGGGCCCCGTGGCGTTGGCACCTTCGGTCACCAGTTTGAAGCGGACCGTCGATCCACAGTGTGGACATTTTGCGCGGATCGTCTCTTCGTCGATGACGTCATAGTGATCTTGCTTGAGCCACATCAGTTGAAAGCACTTCGGACAGCTTCGCACTTGCGTTCCCATGGTCTTCCCCTTACACTACGGTTGGCTGCATACCTCGGATCGGAGGGATTAATTTAGTATAAGATGCCTCCCGCTCTCAAGACCGACAAACGAACGATCACCTACTCCGACCGCAACGATTTCGACGCTGCACAACTCCTTCATTTATACCGCCAGGCTCCCTGGGCCAAACATCGCGCCCTGGAACTGACCAAGGCGATGCTCACCCAGACGGATGTCGTCATTTCGGCCTGGGATGGCCCGCGTTTGGTCGGATTCGGCCGTGTCTTGACGGACTATGTGTTTCGAGCCTCGATTTGGGATGTGATCGTCGATCGCGACTATCAAGGCCGGAAAATCGGCACCGAGATCGTCCGGCGGATTTTGGACCATCCCACCCTTCGGCAGGTCGAGTTGTTCTGGTTATGCACCCGCATGCCGGGGTTCTATGAACGGCTCGGGTTCAGCGCGAAGGAGCAGACCGGCATGGTCTGGTCACGAAAGAAGCCGGCGCCGCACACGTAAAACATAGCGGCAGATCCCCGTTCCTCACTCTCCTTTTTTCTCTACTCAAAGAGCCGCGAGACACCTGTCCGGTGCAGGCACTACTGCGTCTGAATGCGGTGCAAACGTTTAGGTGAACAGCAGACGGCCAGAAAGAAGAGGCTGGTGGCGAGCAGGACGATGGACGGACCGGAGGGAAGGTCGAAGGCATAGGAGAGCAGCACGCCGCTCACCGAGCAGAATATGCCGATGAGCATCGAGTAGAGGGTCATTTGCGTCAAGCTGTGTGTGAGCTGGTAGGCGGTGGAGGCGGGAATCAGAATCATCGCGAACACGAGGATGGCGCCGACGGTCTTCAGTGAAATCACCACGGTGAGGGCCACGAGCGACAGGAGGAGGTAAAAAATCTGCCGTGCCGGCACGCCGGAGGCCGCCGCCATTTCCTGATCGAAGGCGATGAAGTAGAGCTCTTTCGAGAGTAGGAGGATGGTTCCCAGGACCACGACGCTCAACCAGCCGATGGTCATGAGTTCTTCCGTCGTGACGGAGAGAACGCTGCCGAACAGGTAGCCGTACACCTCCGGATTGTAGGTCTTCATGAGCCCCAGAAAGAGAATGGCCAGCGCCATCGTGGCGGTGTAGAGGATACCGATGGACACATCCAGTTTCATGCGGCCCTTTTCTTCGACCCAGCCGGTGATCCAGACCGTAGCCAAGCCGAACACAATTGCCAGGCCGAGGGGCGGGAGGCCCAGCAGGTAGGCTAGGGTGACGCCGGCAAAGGCCGCATGGGACGTGCCGGCCCCTGCGAAGGCCAGGCCCCGCAAGACGACGAACACGCCGATGACGGAACAGACCGCGCCCACCAGGGCTGCGGCTAGGAGCGAACGCTGCATGAAATCGTAGGAGAGAAGCTCAAGCATAGTCGTTGGATCGCCTCACTCCTTGTGCTTCACCCCTCACCATCAATGGTGGTGGTAATCCTCGACGATGACGAAATCCTTGTCGGTAATGACGAGATCTTTCCCATAGACTTGGCTCAGAATCTCCGGTTTCAGGACCTCCTGCGGAGGCCCAGCGGCGAAGAGTTTCGTTTTGAGCAAAACCAGCCGATCCACCCGCGAGCGAATCATGTTGATGTCGTGGGTGATCATGAGGATCGTGAGTTTCAGGTGGCGATGGAGCTGTTGAATCAGTTCCACGACGCTATGTTGAGCCGTGATGTCCAGCCCGGTCGTCGGCTCGTCCAAGAGAAGAATCCTGGGTTGCTGGGCCAGGGCCCTTGCGATGAACACCCGTTGCTGCTGTCCACCGGAGAGGGCGCCCAGTGCGGAGTCCCGGTGGTGTTCCATGCCGACATGCGCGAGGGCTTCGCGGGCGATCTCCTGATCCTGCCGGGCGGGTCGGCGAAACAGACCCAGCGCGCCGTATCGGCCCATCATGACCGCTTCCAGCACGGTGACGGGAAAGTTGCGATCGAGCATACCCTTTTGGGGGAGGTAACCGATGAGGGCCCGATGGTGGCAGCGGAGTTCTTCGCAGGCACAGTCGAGAACGCGGAGCGTGCCTCGCAAAGGCGCCATGAGGCCGAGAACGGCACGACAGAGGGTGGTTTTGCCGGAGCCGTTGGGGCCGATCACCCCGACGAATTCCGATTCGGGAATGGTCAAGGAAATGTCTTCCAGTGCGATGACGCCCGGAAAACCGAAGGTGGCGTGGTCGAAGCGAATGATGGGATGGGTCATGTGCGGCGTTCGTTGAAGATGCCGGTTCCTTGGTTGCTGTCCGGTCGGGGCTGGTGGTTATGCCTGTTCGAGCGCCTGGGCCAATTGGAGCACATTATAACGGAGCATGTCGAGGTAGGTTGCGGTTCCCGGCAAGCCTCCGGGCAAGGTCGTCAGGACGGCGATCCGCGCCCCGGTTTCCTTGGCGAGCAGTTGCGGGACCTTCTGATTCAGCTGCACCTCGGAGATGATGACGCGGATGTGGTCCTGCTTCATTTTCGCGATCAACATATGCAGATGCCGCGCGGACGGTTCTCCGCCCGGTTGCGTGAGGATCGTTCCCGCAATCTGCATGTCGTAACGACGGGCGAAATAGGGCCAGGCCGGATGGTGGACGATCACGGCCCTGCTGGGTGTCTTTTTGAGCCGTTCCACCGTTTCCTGCTGAACGTCGGTGAGCGCTTGGAGGTACACCGTCGTATTGGCCTGATAGTCCGGCGCATGGGCTGGGTCTGCGGACACCATGGCGTCCGAGATGTGCCGCACCATCGTCGCGGCGGCTTCCGGGTCCAGCCACACATGGGGATTGCCTGCGCCGTGGTGGGCATGGGCGGAACCGGCCGGTTCCGCATGGTCCTGGATCAGTTCGATTCCCTTGGAGGTCGTCACGACTTGTAACCGGCCGTTTCCCGCGTTCTTGACCAGCGAAGATACCCACACCTCAAGTCCGGCTCCGACTTCAAACAGCAGGGCGGCCTTCCGCACCGCCACCAGGTCGCTCGGTTTGGGGGAATAGGTATGCTCGCTCTCATACCCGGTCATGAGCGAGGTGACGCGCACATGTGGTCCGCCGATCTGTTGTGCCCAGTCCTTCAGGACGGGGAGCGTGACGACCACGTTGAGCGGTTCGGCGGCAAGGACCACGGGGGCTGCGGCTGAGAGGCAACAGTGAAACGGCCCAGTGGACACTATCATGACGACGAGCAGGAGCAGGCGCAACATCCGGCGGACGGTAACACCCGATGTCGGCAAAGTCAACGCGAGGGCTCGCTCGGTTCGGACTTGCGGAACGACAGAGAGTGCTTGACCCATTGCCGAGGTTTCGATTAGCGTAGCGCACCGAATTCGACGGGATCGGTGGTGCATCGACGATCGGGAGAACAGGATGAAAGTCATCGGACTGATGTCCGGGACATCGGTGGACGCGGTGGACGCGGCGCTCGTCGATATTGTCCGGCGCGGCAAGAGATCACGAATCACCACCCTGGCCTTTGCGTCACTTCCGTACCCTCGGTCCCTCCAGCAACGTATTCTGGACCTCTCGCTCCACGGCCATGTCGGCGACATCTGCCACATGAATATGTACCTGGGGGAACTGTTCGCGAAGGCGGCCCTGTTGGTCCTTCGAAAGGCCGGCCGTCGCCCGACCGACATCGGCTTGATCGGATCGCATGGCCAGACGATTCACCATTTGCCGCGGGGGATCCGCGAGCCTGGTGTCGGCCTGGTGCGGTCCACCCTTCAAATCGGTGAACCGGCCGTCATTGCGGAGCGGACCGGTATCACCACGGTGGCTGATTTCAGGGCGCGCGACCTTGCGGCGGGCGGCGAAGGGGCGCCGTTGGTTCCCTATGCCCATGCTGCGGCCTTCGGCCATGCCAAGTGGGGGCGCCTGGTCGTGAATATCGGCGGGATCAGCAACGTGACCTACCTGCCGCCCGGGGGCGAAATCTCCGACCTGCGGGCGTTCGATACGGGGCCCGGCAACATGGTGTCGGATGCCATCGTGCGGGAAGCGACCAAGGGGAAGCGATCCTACGATGTCGGCGGACAGTGGGCGAGACGGGGGACCGTGAACCGGCTGCTGCTCACCGACCTCATGGCCCATCCGTTCCTGACGCGGCGTCCACCGAAATCCACCGGTCGCGAAGAGTTCGGCGCGCCGTTTGTCGGTAGTTTGCTGGCCAAGCAACGCAAGGCCCGCCTCTCCATGGAAGATCTCTTGGCGACCTGCGCGGCCTGGACGGCCGAAGCGATCGGCTCCTCACGACGGTGGGTGACCGGCACCATCGATGAGGTGATCGTCGGCGGAGGCGGCGTGTACAACAGCGCCGTCATGGGATCTCTCCGGCAGGTCTTTGCGCCGACGCCGGTGTCGACGTTCGACGATTGCGGATGGGACAGCAAGGCCTTTGAAGCCACGGCATTCGCCCTGTTGGCCCATGATACGTACCATGGACAATGTACGAACGTGCCGCAGGTGACGGGAGCGCGCCATCCCGTGCTCCTGGGCTCGGTGGTGCCGGGCCGACCTGGTTCGCTGATGAAATGGCCGCGCACCGTTCGATGACCTGATTGGATTCGTATGGATCTGCTCTATCCCATCCTCGGCATCGGAGCCCTGGTCTTTCTGGGAAGCCTGGCCTGGGAAAGTTTGGTGAAGAAGCGCTCATCTGGTTCCTCCACGGCCGGTCCTCCCGCCGGCATGGCCTTCGTCGCCAAACCGCTGCTCACAGACCATGAAGTGCAGCTCTACAACCTGCTGAGGTTGGCCGTGGAAGATCGGTACCTGCTCTTCACGCAGATTCCCCTCTGGTGCCTGTTGGATTTGCGGCTTCCGTCCGGCGCGCCGCCCGCAGAGACCTTGCGGGAACTCGCGTTGAAACGGGCCAGTTTTGTACTGGTACATCCGGGGAGCCGATTGGTCGAGAAGGTGGTGCAGGTTGAGCCGCCGGTGTCGGACGATGCGCCGGATGGTCCGCGCGACTCGATGTTTGAATCGGCTCTCCACGCCGCCGGGGTCCAGCTCGTCAAGCTGAGCCCCCGACATGCCTATACGGTTCCCGGTCTCATCATGTTGTTGGACCTTGCCGAGCCGGAATAGCAGCGACGTTCAGCAGCGCAAGTGATTTCTGTCGGTGGGGTGGCGGCTGCGGGGAAGCCGGGTCAGTGTTGTTCGACGGCGACGGGCTCGCTCTTCGCGGCGGCCGCCTCCAGGGCCTTGCGCGCCACCTCGGCTTCCGCGCTGTCGGGGTATTGGTCCGTCACCCGTTCGTACATCATCAGGGCTTTTTCCCGGTCGCCTTGTTTCGTATAGATCTGACCGATTTTGAGCGTCGAGGCGGCGAGTTTTTGGCTCAACGGGTAGTAGGAGATGACATTGTAGAACGACTCGAGCGCGTCCTTGTAACGCCCCGTGCGGTACTGGCATTCGCCCATCCAATACTGGGCGTTGGCCGACAGCAACGACTGGGCGTGGATCGCGAGAAAAAACCGGAATCCTGCGAGGGCTGCCTCATAGTCCTTGTGTCGGAATTCCTCCATCACGCGATCGTATAAACGGTGGGAGGCGTCCGGCGGCTGGGCTTGGACCGCGAAGAGATCTGGTGCACCGGCGAGGCTGCCGAGGAAAACTAATGTGGAGAGGACAGTTTGCAACGAATCCTGTTTGGAATGGGAGCCTGTCATCTGATCACCTCTTTCTTGCGCCATCACGGAGCCTGTCATCAGGCAATCATTGTGCCCACACCGGTATGGAAGAACTGCACCAACTGGCCGGGTGGAGTGAAACCATCGTGAAATTGGATGGTTCGCAAGATCGTTGTGAGGAGGCCGGCGTGGGTCGATTGGAAAATCATGGCCGAATGCAGACAGCATTGTACGGAAATCGCCGGTGGCGAAGGCGAACGACGAACAGGTTGACGGATATGCTCTTGTCGTTTGTTGCCGGTTAACGTCCGACTTGTTCCTGCGCAAGCCGGGCCGGATCTGTAGGAGATCGAGAAGGGCGATATGGAAAGACCGCATGAGGCGGAGTCTGCCGGGAAACGGAAGGAGCCGATTCTCGAACCGCCGCCCAATCCCAAGGGGGGCAGGACATTGATCGTCGATGCTCGAGACCCCCATGCCTACATCAGGCCCAGTGCGGCGCTCAAAGAGGCAGGTGAAACCGATCAGGTGTTTGTCCGTCCCGGTGTCTATGAAGACAAGGTGTTTGTCGCCGATCGCCCGATTCTCCTCATCGGCGCAGGGCGCGACCATGTTCAAATCTACAGCCGTCGTGGCGGGCCGCTGTATCTGCAACGGGTGCCATCAGGCATGATCAGCGGAATGACCTTTCGCTATGTGGGAAGCGACCAACATTCGGCGATGAATCTGCTGGACTCTGTCTGCATGGTCACGCAATGTCGGGCGACGGAGGGGTTGCTCTCAGGCGTGGTGATCTACGGGCCGGAGGCTCGGGTGACGTTCGTCGACAATGAAGTCTGTTACAACCGCGAGTCGGGCATCTTTGTCTTTGCCGGCGCACAACCGCGCGTGGCGCAAAACGTCTGTTATGGAAACCATCACTTCGGGCTGGCCGTACGGGATCCCGGGAGCCATCCGGAATTCGTCCGCAACGTCTGCCACAACAACATGCTGAGCGGAATCTTGTTGTTCCACCATGCGGAAGCCTTGCTGCTCGACAATACTTGCCGGGACAATCAGCATTGGGGGCTCGTGATGACTCCGGATACCCATCCGGTCCCGGCTCGGGAGGACTTGGTGACGGCGAATGTCCTGTTGCCCAATCCACGGGGATCATTGGTCGTGACGGAACAGCCGCTCGCAGACATAGGCCGTTGAGTGCCTTGTCGAGACGGCTGCGGATCGAAGCACGGCAGGGGAGAGGGGATCAACCGCGAGGAGCGGCGTCGGATCGACGGTTGCCGGTCGGGGAATGAAACTGAAAGCCGCTCCCACCCTGATGTTTGGCGGCATACATGGCCTTATCGGCATGGCGTAAGAGTTCATCGATGTCCTGGTCGTCTAATGGGTAGAGCGTGATCCCGATGCTCACGCCGATCGAAATGCGATGGGGTCCGATGTCGAATGGTGCGCTGATCGACTCCACGATCCGGTTCGCGACGACCGCCACGTCCGCTTCGCCGGAAATCCCTTCGAGTATGGCGGTGAATTCATCGCCTCCCATGCGGGCGATGGTATCCACTTCGCGGACACAGTCGGTGAGTCGCGCGGCAACGACCTTCAGCAGCTGATCCCCGACATCGTGCCCCAGCCCGTCGTTGACGGCCTTGAAGCGGTCGAGATCGAGGAGCATGATCGCCAACGGTTGGTCCTTTCGTTTGCTGCGCGCCATGGCATGGACCAGCCGGTCGCGAAACAGGGTGCGATTGATCATGCCGGTCAATTGATCGTACTGGGCCAGGTAGGTCAGACGTTCCTGCGCCCGCTTGCGTTCGATGGCATAGAGGATCGACCGCGCAAGGAAGTCCGCCCCCCCTTCCCCCTTCACCAGGTAATCCTGGGCTCCGTGCTGAAGCGCCTGCAGGGCGAGCGGATGGTCGTCATGCCCGCTCAGCACCACGACCGGCACACCGGGACTGGTCGCCAGCACCTGGGTGACCGTACTCAAGCCGTGCGTGTCGGGAAGGGAGAGATCGAGGAGCACGACATCGAAACGACCGCGACTCAGTCTGGTCAGGCCCTCCGCCAGGATCGGCGCATGGGTAATGTGGAATCGATCGAGGGACCATTCGGCCAGAAGGTCCTGCGTGAGCTGGGCATCGACGGGGTTGTCTTCTACCAGGAGTACGTTGATCATGGCCGGTGCCCCGATTCTAACACGTCGTCTCGAGGCTTCAAGCAATAGCGCCATTCAAAAGGCCGACCTTTCGGCCGGCCTTTGGCAGGTCGTCATGCGGATGGGAGCCACGTCGGTTACGGTGGGCGTCATCAACAGGGTTCGTACGGCCCCCTTTAGCAGCGGGGCGTATCAAGCCAAATATCGGGGATGCGCAGTGTTGAGAGGGCTAATCTGTCACCGCGTTCCCGATACTCGCGCGAGGACCGGATGTCCGGTCATCGTATCTTGAAGGGCCTTGACGACCGCGACTGAAGAGGTCTCGCCGGCCTGGACGAGTGCGTGATAGTGTTGTTGTGTCATGGCGAAAAACGCCATGTGCTGTTCGGCCGGCACACCCATCAATGTCGCCAGGGCGGTCAGATGTTCTCCTCCACCCCTGGCCATATCCTCCGAGAGGGTGTCGAAAGTGCTGGCGACGAACATGTTCGTTTGATGCTCGGCCATGACCTTGCCGTCGTTGGTACAGCCCGATGTTCCAAAGCTGATGCCGAATGTTTGACTGCCGAAGGTGCCGTTGGTGGTCGCCATCATGACTTGGGGCGCAATGTTCTTCGGGGTCTTATAGTCTGCCCAGGCCAGTTTTCCCAATCCACATCCGGGTCCGTTATCCGGGTTGACTGCGAAGGCTACGCCGAGCTGAAGGCCGATCAGAACAACCGTGAACGCAATAAACCCTCGTTTCCTCATATGATCTCCTTTCGCTTTTCTTACGGTATCGCCTGTTCGCGCGGCAGGTCATGGTGATTTCCGCTTCAGCATCCCTACATTAGTCGTCTTTTTCGCCCTGTCAATTGAAGTTTCCATTTTCTCTGAGAGGAAGCGGATCTCATCATTCTTCATTGTTGGAACTTCATGTTGTGCAGGTTCGGGAGATCGTTGGCTGAGACCTCGGATTGCGTTCGGCGGTGGTTCGCAGGATTCAAGTACAATCGTTTTCTTTCATGGGGTCGAGGTCAGGAGCATATCCGCTGCGAACGGCTCACGCTCTATTTTTTGTCCGGTTCCATATCAGGCTGTCTTGATCGCTGGCTTCCAAAGGACGGCGCACCCCTTCTCGCAGTCTCTGTACTCCTGGTTCAACTCAGGGAATTCGCCCGCCCACCGTTGAAGAATCGTCCGCTCGTCCTGGCGGTCGGCATCGTCGAGGAATGCCGTGGCCGGAGCATTCAAACGGTCGAACAGCAGCGGGCCTGCCGGATACCTGGCCAGGTGGCTGGTTCCGATCGGAGGGCCATCGATCACCAGCATGTCCAATCCGACAGATGGAAGCTGCTCGGTCGAGTACCAGGAATATGTTTCTCCGTGTAATTCGTAAGAACGCAGGGGCGCGGTCAGGACGGTCGCCCAGTCCTGAAGACCCTGTCGTTCGAGTTCCCGTCTGGTCTTCTCGGCATGGTCAGCCAGGTGTTCCAAGCTGTAAACATGTCCGGTCCGGTTCATTTGCAAGCAACGGGCAAGCACCACGGTCGAGACTCCTGATCCGCATTCGGCGATCACCTTCGGGTGGGCATGCAACGCATGCAAGGCGATTTCGCGGAGGAAATCCGGGGAAGCAGCCCAACCCCTGGTGGCAGGAAGGCTGCGCGTGATGCCTAATTCAAGGAATAGTCCGGCGAGAGCCTCTACTTGACGAAAGTGGGTGTGAAGCTGGGTGTTGAGCTCGCGGATCAATAACTGAGGGATCCGTTCGTCGATACTCCGATACATATGGCGCTGAAACGTCCGGATTTTCGAGAGGCCGTATACAAGCACGGCGAGAATCGCCACGACCCCTCCGGCAACGACGAAGATCGCGAACTGTTCCATAGGCCCTTTTCTGGCGAACGAACTTTGTACTTGGTTCTCCAGGGGAAAGTCGGACGAGTGTGCGCGGCTCGGAGGGACAGTCGGCCACGCGCTCCGGTCCCGATGCCTATGGATCAGGATCGGAAGGGGCGAAAGCCCATGAATCTACCGAAGAATAAGCAAGCTCCGCGACCCATTCACGAATGGCAGCCGTTGGAACGACACTGTTGCAAATGGTTGAGCGAGAAGGGTTGGCTGCGGGGAGAGGATTTGAACCTCTGACCTTTGGGTTATGAGGGCAAATCTGCATGCAACTCACGCCAATCACTCCCCATTCAACCCGCACCATATCATAGGCCACTGATTAGGTCAGTAGGTCTCGATATGGGTGAGTTGGTGTACCCTCACGGACAAAACGCGGACAACTTCCTTTCACGTTTTCCAAACCTCCATTCCTTTCCATGCTCCGATCTTTGGGCTGCTGACCCAACGTGCGTTCCTAGACCATTGAACAATCGGGCGTTTTTCTTCGATGTCCGTGAGCTGTCCGTGACTCGCGGGTGGCGTTGTGTGCCGTGTGCTCAACCGTGCGCGAAGGCCGAAAGGGCCAGAAAGGTTGGTCGGTATGAGTCTGATTCTCACAGCAGGGATGGATGGGGAGCCAGAACCGGTGGTGGGGAGTGTGTTTGTTGAAAGTGGACAGGCGACACCGAAACGATACTCGGAGCGGGAGCGAGTCATGATGGAGCGCCGGGCCGCGTTCTTCGGTCGGACGTTTGAGGAGGAGGTGGCCTATTGGGAGGCTGTTCTGTCAGGTCAGCGCCTGCCGGACCAGAACGACCTGGAATTGATCCAACGACTACGCACGATGCGAGGGAAAGGGCTGTTGCCAAGTCAGAAACAGGCGAAGACCGCCGCTCGTCTTGCCACTCTCCGGAGGCTACCATCTGGCGCGGTCGTGTCTCGTCCCACGACGGTGAAAGAGGTGTGCCACATTTACCTTGAATACGGTCTCAAAGGGAAACCGTCCTACAATCACACCCGGCGTACCATTCGACACACGATCGAAAATAGTGGACTGGGCGACATGAACATTTCCGACCTGACGACGGGCATCATCAAGCAATGGCATGCCGGGATGGCCTCACGACATGTCACGGGCAATAAAGGCTTTCGGGTGTTACGGACAGCTATCGGGTTGTGCAGGGAATTCGAATTGCTGGATCTCGAGAATGATCCCACGGACGGGATCCGGCGCTTTCGGGAAGACTCACGTGACCGGTATATAACACCGCGGGAAATGCCTCGCTTGCTCTATGCCCTTGAAACCGCAGCACCCCGCCCGCGCGCGTTTTTTCTGACCATCCTCCTAACGGGGTCACGGCCTGGCGAGGTGAGTCTCATGCGCTGGCGAGATCTGGATTTTGTTGACATGCGGTGGCGCAAGCCGACGAGCAAAACCGATCAGCCACAAGAGATTGTCCTTCCGCCGGCCGTCTACCGAGTGCTGCGCGAGTTGCCGGAAATTAGTGAGTTCGTGTTTCCGGGAGAGGACTTATCTGGGCACTGGGCGTCCTGCACCTATCAAAAGGCCTGGCGGGAGCTTCGGCGGGTTGCGGAGTTGCCGGATGTGATTCCCTACGACCTCAGGCGAACAACAGCCTCGTGGTTGACCAATCGTGGCGAAAATCTTTCCACGATCCAATGTGTTCTCAACCATGCCACCTTGCAGGCAACCCACCGGTACGCACGTCTGGATGTGCAAACAGCTGGTCGCGCATTGGAGGGTATTGCGAAACACATGACGGCGTCGAATCCATTTTTTGCAAAGCTCTGTGCACCGCTCACGTTTGATGACTTGTCGCCGGAAACGCAGGCCTCGCGGGCTGCCTGGGAAGAACCTGCGAAAGCTGTATCGAAAGCCCCGGCTTCGATGAATCCGCCTGAAGCGGATCCGCCGGACATGGATTTTCCGGGATAACCACGGCCAGGAGCACAGGCGAAGAGGTAGAACGCTGCCTCTTCGCCCCTAGCTTGAGTCGATTCTGAATGAACGAAGAGGGAGGGCCTCACCATGAAAGGTTTAGGAGCCGTACTACTGGGCAGTCTTCTGCTACTGCAGGGCTGCGCCGGGTTGATTCTTCGTGAGCACGATTCAGCCGGGATGATTGCCGGCAAGGTGCTCATGCGCGTTGTGGCCGGAGTCACCACGGCCGGAATAAGCGAAGTTGGGATAGCGACCATCAAACAACGGGAAGAGTTGGACAACAGCCAGAGACAGGCTCAGGTGAGTCAACGGAACTATTTTGACGGGTTGGTTGGTCGGCTGACCTATTCAGAGGCCTTGGTAAAGTGGGGACCTCCGGGCCAGTCAGAGACACATGGCGGGATGATCATTGCCGTCTGGCAGAGCCGTCGGGCGAGTCCGGGCTATCTCATCATGCCGCCGATCCCCGGCAATCCCTGGTCCTCGTCCTTGGCGGTGGCGCTCCCTGAATCTGGCTCACGGCTGCAGCTGGTCTTCGATCGAGAGACAGAGGTCTTGCGGTCGTGGTCGACTCAGGACTGGTAACCACCTCGAACAAAAGGAGGCATCAATGTCACAACATGAGTTGATCGACCGGCTTCAGCGAGCTTGTCAGCGAGGAGAGTCGATTCGGAAGATGGCGAAAATGGAGGGGCTCAGGGTCGACACGGTTCGCCGGATCACATCCACACCTCGGTTTCAAAGGGATCTCACCATGCAGCTGGTGAACACCGCTCTGACTCGCGCCACTGCTTCACCTCAGATGGACCGGATCACTGGCCGGGCGTTGACGGGACTGCTGAGATTGGTCAAATCAGGTGCCAGCGTGTCCTTATCGATGGAGGATCTGGCCTCATTAGGCGCATTCTCTCAGCAACAACAGGCCTTGGCCGTGCGTCGAGGATAAAGAGCGAAGGGGGAATTATGGACATTCCTGCGAAGGATTGGCTGACACTGCTCGCCATGGTGCAATCACTCAGGGTGTCGATCGATGTGCAGAGCAGCAAGCTTTCGATGCTCCTGGACAGCCTGCATGAACGGGATGTGTTGGACTTAGACGAGGTGATGACGCTCCAGCAGTCGGCGAAAGAGTTTGCACACATTCTGCTCACGGATGAAGTGGCTACGGAGAGATTCGGAAACTCGCGGGTAGTTCTTCGGGAATCAGGCGTGATGCGCCAGCCGCCGGCGTTATTGGGGGAGCAGTTGTCTGACGCCTTTGAAAGGCTGATTGATACGGCCGCATCCGAGGCCAAGGAGGTAGTGGGTATGGACCACGAGGAGGGAGACGAGGGGTGATGGCGCAGACACCACGAACCAGACGCGTGCAACGAGCCCGCAAACAGGGCATGCCAGTGAAAGACATTGCCGATAAGGAAGGCATCTCCGAGCGTCAGGTCTTGCAACTGTGCTCGGGGAAAGCGTTTCAGAAGTCCTTGGCCACGTCGTTACAGCGGACGGCGATGAAGCGGATCAGCAACGGCGCCTTCTCGGATCGGATCGCCGAAGCCATGCTCAAGAAGCTGTGGAAGGAAGTCACCGATCCGAAATCCAAAGTTCGGTTCACGCCGAAGGACATCGCCGAGCTGGGGAAATTCTCGCATTTGCAGCATGAACAGGGCGTGGACTACCTGAAAGAGTCGATCAAGCGAGGTCAAGAGGAGTTGGACGACCAATTGAAGAAGGATTCTCAGATTCTCAACGTCACGCCTGAATAGCCAATTCACAGGTTCCAATCAGAACGGGCCTCGGATCGCTCATCGGTCCGGGGCTTTTTATTGTCGGGCTCCAGCCTCATCGATGTTCAGCGGTATCCTCGTTCAGCGCAGAAACCGATGTTATTGACCTATGCTACTGGTCGGGTCGAGCGGCGATCGTTGTTCCTGTGGCCAGCCTGACGGCCGGTTTCTTCGATTCCCCCTCCAAAACGCACACATTGGCCCTAGAAACGCTTCAGAACGCTCCGCTCACTTTGCCCTGAATCGGTCTCCGTGCCATTGCTGTGGCTTGAATCCGTTCGAAGGCGGGGGATTCTCGTGAAGGTTTCCGTCATCTCCCCCTGCTCAGAGCCTACGTAGACGACTCATCGTGTCAATAACACGATGTCAATAACACCTGGTGGAACCGTTCTCGGGAGGAGACGGAAAGTTGAGCCGTACATGTTCTGAGGAAACAAGATCCAAGATCATGGTTCGGTGTAAGTTCGGACAAGGAACGAGGTAGGCGGGTGAGTGGGGGAAGAGGCGTCTTTCCCGGGCTCGGACTGAGAGACTCCCTTAGGACTGAAGAAGGGTAACGAGAAATCGGGGGGGTGGGGGGTAGGTGGGTTATACGTTCCTCCCTCTGACTGATTTCCGAAAAACCCCGGTACTCTCCGATTTTCTGGTTCCGGCCTCATGTATGCCGAGAGGTCAGGGGGACGTGGTACCTCAAACTGAGGCGACACGAGGGGGCCTTCTCTGCGCTTCAGCGATCGAACGAGCGCAACGATCCTCTCAGGTAGGGCGGTTCCGGCCGGTACTTCGTAAAAGCGGGAGAGCCTACGAGCGGGCTTGGTTCAGGAATGCTTCAAGGAGGCTTAGAGCTTCGGGGCTGGCTGCGAGTTCGCTGGCATCAAGGACGGCCGTGCGGCCGCGTTTCACTTCCCCGGAGTGCTTGTCTTTCCAGAGGGCCGAGACTTGGAACTTGCCGGCGGTCGGATAGTAAGAGACTAGAAGCTTGTCTGTGCTGGCAGTGCGAGGTTGTTCCTGCTCCCAGTAGGGAACACCTCGGTAACGGCGGGTCTTTGGCTGGATGATGGTGGTGGTGGGCATATGTGGACTGTACCGGGCTCAGGGGACGGAGTCAAAACCCAAACCGAAGGGGGCTTATCCACATGGCGCGGACACTCTGGGGGTGATTGACACAAGGCGACATATGGCCTATGCTTTTAAACGGATATGGCCCAACCCTGAATAGTCACCTTTATGGTGTGCGTCTCCGAGAGGAGTAGGGGTTGGGCCGCTTTTTTTATTGGGGCCAGATACGCAACTGCATTTCCTTGGTTGAAATGAAGCGGTAGTACTCGTTCGCATCCTTCTTTCCCTGCACCTTACGGTTTAAAACTCCCACGACATAGTCTGCTAGCTGGAGAAGGTTATTCCCGGCAGAGTCCTGCATTTTGACCTTCTTTATTAAGGACCGGCCGTTTTCGTCCTTCATTCGGCCACTCAAATATTTCCCCAATTGCCGGCGGAAGGTATCGGTACCGCTCTCGTCAATGACGATGATCGTATTACTGAGGTAGGGCTTTGCATTCTCGAAGACCAATCCACAAGTGAATTTATAGAGAGAGGACTTTACCTGAAAGCCAGGTCCCCACAATCTGTCGAGATCTTTATTGAGAGCAAAACCAAAATAGAGAAAACCATATGGTGCAACAGCCTCAAGGAATCGTTTTCTGACCATGTCTGAATTATGAGAAAAATGAAATTCGTAGCTGTCGGGATAATTCAGCTCTTTGCGAAGGAGACTGATTCTTTGATCGCATGATTGAGCATCGTCATGGTCTTCAAAAATAACGAGAGCCACCACAAAATATCGGCTGGATCCCTTCCCGGTTTTGAGGCCGGTATCACCTGCTTCATCGATAAAAGCCAGCATTCTTACTCAAGACTCCTTTGCTTACACACGGACCATACCTTCACTACCCGCATGGAAAGACATGGAATAGGCAGTTTATCTTAAGAAGCCCAGGAGTCCAACTCGGATTTATGCAGGTCCTTTCTCGTCATCGCATGATGACGGGCCCTTTCTGTTACCGCTTTCTTTGACTGGCAGAGGCATCCTTCTTGGTCTCAAGGGCCTTAAGCATGCCCATCATCTCAGTCTTTGAGAGAAAAGATTTGCCGGCCAATGGTCCCTGGTGGCAATGATACCCACCGTGTTTCCTATTGTGGTGACAGCCGAACTCATCAAGCCCCCCGCCGTGCGCCCAGGCAATGTTTGCATACAGCAGCGAGAGAGGAATGAGGATTAGGAAAAGCACTTCATGCCGACTTGTTCGCCACATAGCGCCCGCGCTTCCTATGCTTACTGCTCCCGCGTGATTGGGTACGGCCGTACATCAACGCATGTGCCGCGGGCGAGAAACACATCTCCCGCCTCTAGCTCTAACTCTGTGAATGTGTCCACGTTCGGCAGAGAGCGTCCCTCGTCATCATAGTCCGTGCTCGCCACCCCTTCGCTTCGAGCATCCACGCGAAAGTGAACTTTGCCAACAGATTGAATCTGAGCCACTGCGAGATAGTCTGCTTCACGCGGAGCATGTGAGAGAATGCCGTTGATGATGTCCTCGCGGCAATCGAGAATCACACGCAAGTTAATTTTGTCCCAGATTGGCGCGAATTCAAGTTGGAGCGTCTCCTTGTTCTGCCGAATGTCTGCAACTCTGCCAGTAAACAGAATGGGCCGGCCATCCTTTCGAATCAGCGCCCGCTGTACATCGATGCTGTAGACCGTGCCCTGTGGGAGACCATGAGCCCATTCGGTGACCGCGTCGTGTTTCTGGCCGAACTCTGAAATTGCATGAGAGACCTTCTGCTCAAGTAGCTCGTGTGACGTGGTGTGCTTGGCCTCCTCTTGATTCGAGTACCACCAATAGCCACCAACGAGAAGGCAGAGCAAGGCGAGCCAAATCCATTTCCTCAGAGGGCTTTGCGGCGGCGGCTCTTCTGGAAACATTGTTCCATCGGGGAGGCGAACGCCTGATACTGAATCGTTCATGAAACCTCAACATCACGCCAGAATCGTTGGCGGAAGGCTAGGAGGTTATACCAGGGATTTCAATGAGGAGGATGGTGATCTGAATAGGGCTGCGTATTATTTTCATGGCCTCATATCGTTCGACCGACTATCGAGCGCGACACCAGCGGATCCTGTCCGCCGCGTCTACTTTCCAACTCTCAGCCGCAAATCCTTGAGTATTTCAAGAATCACAATTCACCAGGCATGAACTCGCATAGGCGTGCGACGGCCGCTTCAGCTCCCTCCAATCGCCAAGGGATGATTTCCTGGGAGGGTAATGCCATAGGGACCTCTGCCAGGAGTCGTGACAGGTGGAATTGGTGGAGACGCGGAGAAACCAAACATCTCGGCACGATTGAAGATCGCTGGACCAGTTGGTTTGGGGGAGACATTGGACCAGGTATAGGGACTGGTCGGAGCGGCAGGGCCGCGACCTGGCACGGCGGGGGGCTGATGCTGTAGGGACCGCCGGGACTGAACGGGTTGCCAATTCCGTTACTGCTGTAAGGATGTGGACTGAGATCGCCCACATACTGGGCCAAGGCGCCGACAGGAGCAGCGAGGATGATCAGCATTGCGATGGCCCACATAACGACCTTCCTGCTTTGGTGAGATGTACAGTGAGGAGGCGATAAAGAATGCTACGCGGCCCTTCACACGATGTCAAAACACGGGGCGGGAGTTCGCCATACGATAATTGCGACGCCTTATCTAGGTCTCGGATCTATACTATCAGGCAGGCAATGGTACGTTATGGTGAGGAGTGTTTTGTTGTCTTCCTCGAACAGTATTTCTTTCTCGGTGGCTCGGATCTGGCTCGATGGATTCCTTGCCCGATAGTTTGGCATAGCATCGGTTATGAATTGTGACCGACCTCGAATGCACTCCGCTTTTGTTTCCCAAGCGTCCAGGATTCGCCAGTCTTCTTTCCCAGGTTTCTGCCCTAACGGAGGAAAGGTTTCACTCCACAGCACCCACGCGCTCAGGACCACAACGTAAGACATCCAGTTGGCGCGATTCATATTTTTGCCTCAAGCATCTTGACATTAAAATCGAGAAGGCTTATGTAGCATGTTAGTCGTTTGAGAAAAATACGCAAGCTGGGTAAGTCCAGCCAGCGTTACAGTGAAGTCCAGATGGCCAAGTAAAGGCCTAATGAGGACCGCGGCTCCGGGGAACTGGAGTCTCGGTCCTTTTTTTTTGATTTTCAAAGAGGAGGCTACATGCAGAACTTATTAACCCCGGCGGATGCCGCCTTGCTCATGATCAAGAGAGGCCATTCCACCACGCCGGCCAGCGTCCGCAGCTATGCCGACAAAGGGCAGCTCCCAGTAATACGCACTGAAGGAGGCCGAAGGTTATTCAATCGGCAGGACGTTGAGAAGTTCGCAGCGATGCGGAAGGCGAAGAAGGCATAAAAACAAGAACGCCACCCCCACTTGACGGGCAAGGATGGCGTTCTCGAACAAGAAAGGATGGTGAGGCATGAAAAATCTATCATCGAGTCCCCTTCGATTCAAGTCAGACAACAGTCCTCGACGTGAAGAAAAATCCAGCTATGTCGCGCTTGGTTTGATCATGCGGAAGATTCGCCGACTCCAACGTCGGCGGCTCGTCTCAATTCCCGTTCGCCGTGTGGCTGCCCAGGCTGGAGCCTGACGGTCATGAAAGCCTCGCCGAGCTTACCGTTTTATCCCTCTGATTGGCTCCGAGATCCCGGACTCCGATCCTGCTCGCTTGCCGCCAGAGGGCTATGGATCGACATGCTCAGTTTCATGCACGAGGCCGAACCCTATGGACACCTCAGGCTGAATGGTCAGGACATCGACCCTAAATCTCTGGCCCGCATGGTCGGTACCGACGTTAGGACGGTTCGGCGACTGTTGAGCGAATTGGAGGCGGCAGGCGTGTATAGCTTGGCCGAACCTGGAACCATTTTCAGCCGTCGCATGGTGCGGGATCAGCAACTGCGGGAGAAGCGGGCTCAGTATGGCTATCTCTCTGAAAAACATCAGGATGTACCAAGGAAGAAGGATAGGGGGAAGGATACCTTCAAGGATACCTTGTCGCCGTCCTTGGATGGGTCCATTGGGGGGTCCCCTTCTTCTTCCTCTTCTTCTTCATCTTCAAAGAAGAATAAGAGAGAGATAGAGAGCAGTTCTTCTTCTGGAGAGACTGAAACATCACCGCTCCCTCCCTCCAAGCGAAAAGCCGTGAAGGTCCCCTTACCGGAAGCGTTCGCGATCTCGGATGAGTTACGCAGCTGGGCCACGGCGCGAGGCTTCCCGGCTGATCTGGTTGAGCGAGAATTTGAGAAGTTCTGTGAACGAAACAAGGCCAAAGGGGAAACTTATGCGGATTGGAACGCAGCCTTCCGAAGCTGGCTGATTCGATCATCCGAGTTTGCTCCGTCATCAACTGGTCGTCCGGTACAACTCGTCAACGGTTCTCACCGAGCGCAGCGCGAAAGGATCCCGCTATGAAGACCTTTGACGAGTTCAGTATTGACCTGGGCGGGCGAACTGGCGTGGAGGCACAAACCACCTGCCCGCAGTGCAGCCATACCCGAAAGAAATCCAAGGTCCGCTGCTTGAGTGTGAACACCGTTGAGGGGGTGTGGGTCTGTCACCATTGCGGATGGGCCGGTACGCTGCGATCAGGCCGA
This sequence comes from Nitrospira sp., assembly GCA_030123565.1. Classification (NCBI taxonomy): domain Bacteria; kingdom Pseudomonadati; phylum Nitrospirota; class Nitrospiria; order Nitrospirales; family Nitrospiraceae; genus Nitrospira; species Nitrospira sp. The sequence continues at coordinate 4,175,613 of CP126122.1, forward strand.
TGCGCCCTCCCGGCCGTTGAAGCGTGTCGTCAAGCCACACTTCGAAAAACCGTCCACAGTTCCGCCGGCTGTGCGTGATTGGTTTGAGAAGCGCGGGATCTCCGAAGCCATCGTGGCAAGGCACTGCATCGCGCTGCAGCATGCCTACCTGCCTCAGCTCGAAGACGAAGCCCTTTGCATCGTGTTTCCCTATTTCCGCCAAGGCGAGGCCGTCAACCTCAAGTACCGGTCGCTCGAAGGAAAACACTTCCGGCAAGTCAGCGGCGCCGAGAAGATTCTGTACGGCCTCGACGATCTGACGGAAGACTGGGCGGTCATCGTTGAAGGGGAATGCGACAAGCTGGCGCTCGAGGTCTCTGGGATTTGCAACGCCGTGAGCGTGCCGGATGGGGCCCCGCCGGCCAACTCGAAACCCAGTGACGCGAAATTCGAATACCTCACCAACTGCGCCGCGCACTTGGATCCGCTGAAGAAGATCGTCCTCGCCGTAGACAGTGACGCGCCGGGCCGTACGCTGGAAGCTGAGCTGGCCCGTCGTCTTGGACCGGAGCGTTGTTTTCGTGTTCGATGGCCGGAAGGCTGCAAGGACGCGAACGAGGTACTGGTTCAACGCGGTGCCGATGAACTCCGGCGGTGCATTACGGAGGCGAAACCGTACCCGCTCGAAGGGGTTCTACAGGTGGCGGACCTGGCCGGCGATGTGATGAGCCTGTATCAGGAAGGGTTGCCGGGTGGCATGAGTACAGGATGGTCGAGCGTAGACCAGCATTACACGGTTCGGCCTGGTGAACTGACCATCGTGACGGGAATCCCCTCGCACGGGAAGAGTCAGTTCCTGGATGCGTTGACGGTGAATCTCGCGCGAGATCATGAGTGGGCAATTGCCGTGTGCTCGCCTGAAAACTTGCCGGTCTCCAGGCATATTGCCAAGCTCGTCGAGCAGTATACCGGCTGGCCGTTTCGTCAAGGCCCTACGCGACGGATGACCCCTCATGAACTCGTGATGGCCCTAGACTGGCTTCACCAACACTTCGTATTTATTGCCCCAGATGAAGCCCTTACGATTCCAGCTCTTCTCCAGCATGCCAAGGCGCTGGTTGCGCGTCATGGAATCCGCGGCCTCATTCTCGATCCCTGGAACGAGTTTGACCACGCGCGCGGCACGACGACTGAGACTGAGTACATCAGCACCTCCCTTACGCAGATTCGCCGATTCGCCCGCACCTATGGCGTGCACGTCTGGCTCGTCGCGCACCCGCAGAAGCTGTACCGACGAGACGATGGGAGTTATCCCGTTCCAACGCCCTATGACATTTCGGGCTCTGCGCACTGGCGGAACAAGGCGGACAATTGTCTGGCAGTCTGGCGCGACGAAAACGACCCTGACGAGCCGGTACATCTCTACGTGCAGAAGGTGCGCTTTCGCGAGGTGGGCAAGATCGGCCTGGTTCCGTTGCGGTGGTCGAGTGTCAACGGACGCTATGCTGAAGCACTGCCCGAGCTGGCGAGTCGCTGGGGGAACTCGTGACATGACGACACCACGCCGAGAACTACCCTCACGCCGCCACCACGTTACCCAGAAGGTTCGCGTGGCTGGCCGACGAACGCTCTATGTCAGTGTCCATGACGACGCCGCACCGGGAGAAATCTTTCTCCGGGTGAAGGGCGACGATTGTACGGCTGAAACGGTCGGCCTGTACGATGTGCTGGCGCGTGTGGCTTCGTTGGCGCTTCAGTACGGCGCTCCGCTTGAGAAGGTTGGGGCCATGCTCCTGGGGACAAAGTTTGAACCGGCCGGGTCCGTTCAACTGCATGAGCGAATCAAAAATTGCACTTCGCTGCCGGATCTCATCGGCCGGCATCTGTTGGTCGAGTTTTGTAGGCGCGCGGACCTTGCGCATGTGTCTGAACCTGAACCGGACGAGGAGGTGTAAACATGCCGGCGATGTGGATGGCAGGACTTGGAGGATTGTCGAGTATCGGCGGCGGGGTCGCCAAGATGTTTGGCGGCCAGTCGCAGGCCAAGGCCGCCCAAAAAGCGGCCCAGATGTACATCGACTACCAGAATCGGGAACGGCAAAAGTTCCTGGATGCGAATAGTCCCATCCGCGACAAGCTCATGCAGTACTCGCAAGGAACGACGGGCTACGACCCCACGATGTTGCAGGGCATGAAGGATCAGGCGAACGAGGATTACGGGCAGGGTCTCGCCGACATGTCCCGGATCTCGGCGGGCTCAGCGGTCGGCAAGAACTCCGGCGGGGGCAACGTCTACACGCCTGGCCGCTATGATCGCGCCACGCGCATTCTTGGGCAGAATTTGGCAGCAAACAAGGCGAAGATGATCCGTGACGTGAATCAGAAGAATGCCGACATGGCGATCAGCAACCAGCGGTTCGCGATCAGTGCGTTGCCGACCTATTCACCGGGATTCTCGGCCACGCCACAGATAGACCCCGGCACGTTTCAGAACTTAAACGCGGTGGCGCCGGTGGGGAACTACCTCGGGGACATCTTTCAGGGACTGGGGCAGCCGGCCTTCAGCGCAGGCATGGATGGGCTTGTCCGTGGACCCATCGCCGAAAAGCTTGCCCGAATCCAGGCGCAGAACAATCAGCAAAAAAGTCAGCCGAAGTCATGGGACAATTTTTATACGTCACCGTTTTTAAATTACTGAGGTCCAGCATGGAACCAACGACTGAGCGCCATGATCAGCCAGCTCTTCAGCCTCGACAGGAGTCGGACGCCGAACTCTCCGCGACCTTTCGCGCATGGGCAAAAGCGATGAGCGCGACGCAAATCCGCCACCTGCTCAGCCATTGCTCGGCTGAAGGGCTGGCGGAATATTCGCGCCAGAATGAGCTGTTGGGGCATGACTCGCATCGAACATGGCGCCTGCTCAAGGCGGCGTTGGTGAACCGCCTGCAGGTGTTGACGGCCCCAGCAGATCCCGACGAGATCAGGCTCGTGCGTCAGTGGGCGGACGCACTGACACCGCAAGAGTCTGTGCATATCCTGATGTACGGCTCCCCGGAAACATACAGCGCCTACCTGCAAGCCCGGCAGGTGCCCCCACTCAGTGATCTACACAGAGTGTGGGCCTTGTTTGAGGCTGAACTTCTGGCACGCACAGAGAGTTTGAACACATCACGCGGGACCGCAGGGACAGCCTAGACCTGAAGTGGGATTACCGATGATGGCACTTCCAACCCTCGATCAGCTCGCTGCGCATCCTGAGCAGGCGACCGATCTGCCGCCACATGCAGCGGCTACGCTTCTGGCACAGGTGGCGAGCCTGCAAATGCTGTTGCTGGGTCGACTCTTCGTGGGCATCTCCGCCGAGCCTCGACGGGAAGAGGCAGAAGATCGCCTCCTGACCATCGACGAAGCCGCGGCCGCACTCGGCATGACGAAAGATTATTTGTATCGTCACGCTGATTCACTTCCGTTCACTGTCCGCCCCGCACCAAAACAACTTCGCTTTTCAAAGCTCGGCATTCAGAAATATATCCGCCAGAGACAGGGACGCTAATTCAAGTTCTTGCGAATTATTCCCGTGCATATGTATTGACAGCAAACCGTATCCATGTATATCATGCAACCATGAAGGCTGCACGAAAAGGAGGGAGCCAAGTGAAAACAACTGTCGAACTACCGGAAGAGCTGTGGCGAAAAGCGAAGATTCGAGCGATGGATGATCGGTCGGACCTGCGGTCTGTGATTATCGCGGCACTGGAAACGCATCTGAAACAGAAGGGCTCTAAGTAGGAGGGGACGCCATGGAAACCATTGCACATTCTCAGTCTGAGGTCATGTCTGAACCGGTCATGCCTTCCCCTGAGGCCGTGCCGGTGGCATCCGACTGTGCTCCGAGTGGGGCGAAACCAAAGCGGTCTGCACCAGAAGCCATCAAGAACGTTCGCGGCTACGGCAGAGTCTTTCCGCGCGGAAATCGCTACTGGATCGCCTACTATGCGCCTGAGGACGGCCGCAGCGTTGAACATCGAGAGCCGGGCGGAGAGACGGAAAAAGAAGCCCGCAAGAAACTGAAAAACCGTCTGGATGAAGTGAGCGCACATCGGCGCCTTGGCATTCGTTTCCAGGGGCCGCGACAAGAGCGGGTGACCGTGGAAGAACTGCTGAAGAGCTTGGAGCGTGATTACACCATTCACGGGAGAAAGTCCCTGCCCCAACTCCGTTCGCACCTCCAACACATTCGGACATTCTTTGCGATGGACCGCGCGTGCGCGGTCACGGCAGAGCGTTTGAGGGAATACATCGCTTCCCGGCAACAGGATCAGGCCCAGGCCGCGACCATCAACCGCGAACTCGAAGGCCTTCGGCGCGCCTTTGCCTTGGCGGTGGAGTCGCAAACCCTGGTAACGATCCCGATGTTTCCGAGCTTGCCAGAGGACAATGCCCGGCAAGGCTTCTTCGAGCGCGCGGACTTCCAGGCGGTCCTTGATCATTTGCGGAATGATGACGTGAAAGACTTCTGCGACTGGTTCTATCGGACAGGGATGCGGCCGGGTGAGATTCGCGCCTTGACGTGGGACACCTTGGACCGTGAAACCTGGACTCTTCGCCTCCATGCCAGAGATGCCAAGACACGCCGAGGGCGGGTGATTGCGTTGGCCGGCGAGGTACGGGCCATCATTGAACGCCGAGTGAAGGCGAGGCGTCTCGAATGCCCTTTGATCTTTCATCGTGGCGGAAAGCCGTTCGGCGATTTCCGCAAGGTCTGGAATCGAGCCTGCCGAGAGGTGGGTGTCAGCGGGAAGTTGATCTACGACCTGAGGCGCACGGCTGTACGAAACATGGTGCGCGCCGGAGTGGATCCCGCGGTTGTGATGAAAATCAGCGGGCACCGAACCCGGAATGTGTTCGACCGATACAACATCATCAGTGAAGATGACATTCGGCAAGCGGTGCTGAAGACCGATGCGTATGTCGAGAATCTCCCACGTGTGGCGCCGATCATTCCGTTGCGTTCGGAAATGGGGCGATAGAAATGGGGTCCGTGGATGAGAACACGGACAAAACGCGGACAATTGGTGCGGGGAAGAAAAAAGGGGCTGACCGTGTGACGATGGCCAACCCCTTTGCGAATCGGGAGTTACGTTGGTTGCGGGGAGAGGATTTGAACCTCTGACCTTTGGGTTATGAGCCCAACGAGCTACCAGGCTGCTCCACCCCGCGACCGGATAGTAACAGGCGTGTGAAACGAGAGTCAAGGAAGGTTGGGCGGCAATTGCATTCATGAAGGGAGAATGATAAAGCGTGGGCATGCGCATCGTATTTATGGGGACACCGGACTTCGCGGTGCCGTCGTTGGAGGCATTGCTCAAGTCGGACGATCAGGTGGTCGGTGTGGTCACCCAGCCGGACCGGCCGAAGGGCCGCGGGCAGGAAGTCATTCCCTCTCCGATCAAGGTGGTCTGTCTCCGCGAGGGGATTCCCCTGCTCCAACCCCTGAAGATGAAGGACCCCGCATTTCTTGACGCCTTGCGGCAGTGGAAGCCGGACGTCATTACGGTGACCGCATTCGGCCGGATCCTGCCGTCGGCGGTTCTGACGCTGCCCCCGCTCGGTTGCATCAACGTCCATGGGTCGCTCTTGCCGAAGTATCGCGGCGCGGGGCCGATTCAATGGGCCGTCATTCGAGGCGAGCAGGAAACCGGCATCACTACCATGCTGATGGATGAAGGGATGGACACCGGCGACATGTTGTTGCAGGAGAAGGTGGCGATCCTTCCGGAGGACACCGCGGGCACCCTGGCACCTCGATTGGCCGAAGTGGGGGGGCGGTTGTTGGTCGAGACGCTGCGCCGCCTCAAGGCGGGGACGCTGACACCTCAGCCGCAGGACCATACGGTGGCGACCATGGCGCCGTTGCTCAAGAAGGAAGATGGTCTGATCGATTGGACATTGACGGCCCGGGAAATCGCGAATCGTGTGCGCGGCCTGTCTCCCTGGCCGGGAGCCTATACCTACGTGAACGGGGAACGGTGGACCCTGTGCCTGGTGTCTGCCGGCGAGGAATCCCAGGGGGCGGTTCCCGGGTTGGTGACCAAGGTCGCAAAGGACAGGATTGACGTGGCGACCGGCGGCGGGACGATCCATATCCGTGAAATCCAGCCGTCCAACAGCCGGCGCATGACGGTGGCGCAATATCTGGCCGGCCATCGTCTGGCCGAAGGAATCGGCTTGCAAGCATCCCCGCCCCGGGGCTGACGGCAGCCATCGGACGCTTCCATCACAACCCCCTCGCCATGACCGCGATTCCATCCTATGGCATCTGACCATCCCGGACCACAACCGGGCAAGGCCGCACCATCAGGACGGCGCGCTGCCGTGAAGGCTCTGTTGGCCATCGACAAGGCGGGCCTGTCGGCGGATGATCTCTTCGACCAGGTGACTGCTCGAGAATCTCTGGATCTCCGTGAGCGGGCCTTCATGGTTGAACTCGTGCGCGGAGTCTTGCGTTATCGCGGGACAATCGACTGGCGATTGGGGGCGGTTTCGGATCGGCCGATCGCGCGATTGCCGACCTTGGTCCAGACCATCCTGAGGCTCGGCGCCTATCAACTGCTCCATTTGGATCGGGTGCCGGAATCGGCGGCGGTCAATGAGTCCGTGCGGATGATGAAACAACACAGCAAGAAACTGGGACGGGATTGGAGCGGATTCGTCAATGCGGTGCTGAGGTCTCTGTTGCGATCCCCGGAACCGGACCGGCCTGATCCTGAGAAGGACCCGGTCGAGGCCTGTGCCGTTCGTTATTCCTGCCCGACATGGCTCGTCGAACGCTGGTGCCGTCTCTGGGGTGTGGAGCGAGCCGAGGCCCTGTGTCGTGCCTCGCTGGAGCCGCCGCCGTTGACGCTCCGCGTCAATACGCTTCGCACCACACGTCTGGAACTGCTGGCCGAGTTTGAGGCGGCGCAGGTGGGCGCGGTTCCGACGACGGTCAGTCCGGTGGGCATTCAACTCGCCCGCACCGGATCGGTCGCAGACCTGCCCGGCTATGTTGACGGATGGTTTTATGTGGAGGATGAGGCGGCACAGCTCATTCCCCCGCTGTTGGATGTGCAGCCGGGGCAACGGGTGTTGGATGCCTGTGCCGCGCCGGGCGGGAAGGCGACGCATCTGGCGGCGCTCATGGAGAATCGAGGGGACCTCGTCGCCGTGGACCGGGCCGCAGCTCGCCTGGACCTGGTGATGGAGAATTGTCGTCGCCTCGGAGTCACATCGGTCACGCCGGTGGTCGGCGATGTGCGTGCCTTGATCGGCCAAGAGACGCCGTCGAGCAAACCACAGGCGCGACGTCCTGCGGGACAGGCGGCTCTGCTTCAACCGTTCGATCGTATCCTCCTCGATGCCCCCTGCAGCGGACTCGGCGTGCTGCGGCGCCACCCGGAAGGGAAGTGGTACAAGACTCCGGAGTCGATCATGCAGCATCACGCTGTGCAGCTGGAATTGCTGGAGACGACGAGCCGTCTCTTGCGGCCCGGTGGGCTGTTGGTCTATAGTACCTGCTCGATCGAACCGGAAGAAACCGCATCGATCATCGACGAGTTTTGTCGGTCGCATCGCGAATTTCAGCGTGAGTCGATCGCACCCTGGTTGCCCCCAGCCGGTCTGCCGTTCGTGACCCCACAAGGGGACCTGTCTACGATGGCCAATATGAAGAGGATGGATGCGTTCTTCGCCGCCCGTGTGCGGAGGAGCGAATGATGGCCGGTCGGACCGTTCGGATTGCGCCGTCCATTTTGTCGGCGGACTTTGCACGTTTGGCGGAAGAAGTGGCGCGGGTGGAGCAAGGGGGCGCCGATTGGCTGCACATCGACGTGATGGACGGGCACTTCGTGCCGAATTTGACCATCGGCCCGCCGATCGTCGAAGCCCTGCGAAAGGTCACCACCTTGCCGCTCGATGTCCACCTCATGATGACCAACCCGGATGCGTTCATCGCAGAGTTTGCCGAGGCGGGTGCCGACCATCTGACGGTGCACGTGGAGGCCTGTACGCATTTACATCGGACGGTGCAGTCGATTCAAGAGCGGGGCGTGAAGGCGGGGGTGACGTTGAACCCTGCGACACCGGCCGTCATGCTGTCTGAAATCGTCCGCGACGCCGATCTCATTCTCATCATGTCCGTGAGCCCCGGGTTCGGCGGCCAGAAATTCATTCCGTCGTCGCTGCAGAAGATCGCCGAAGTGCGCTCCATGATCGACCGCACGAACAGCCGTGCTCTGTTGGAGGTGGACGGGGGCGTCAAACCCGACAATGCGGAAGACATTCTTGCGGCCGGCGCGGAAGTCCTCGTGGCAGGCTCGGCCGTGTTCTCCAGCCATGACTATGCCGCAGCCATCGCGGCATTGAGAGCCGGACGCCAGCCGGCCGCTCGCACCGCCAGGATTGCAGCCGCTCAGCGATAGAAGAGGCGCCGAACCACACCCTTGTTCATGGATAACCTGCACCCCCTCGAAAGCAAAGTCCTGCTCGCGTTGGCGCGGCGGCCCGACTCGTCTGCCACGCTGGATCATCTTGCCGAATCGACCGGGCTGGAACCGTCACAGCTCAGTATGGCGGTTGAATGGCTGTTGGCCAAGTCCTTGATCGGCGTCCATGCCGAAACGGTCGCGCACATCGCCTCGCTGACTCCGGTCGGCGAAGTGCATTTTGAGAAGTATTCCCCGATCGAGCGCGTTTTGTCGGCAGCCAAAGAAGCAAGCCAGACCGGAAAACGGCTCACCATTCAGGATATCCAGGCGCAGGAAGAGCTCGAGCCGTCGGATGTGAGCAAGGCGGTCGGGACCCTCAAAAAAGAAGGCGCGATCCTCATCGTCCAGGGCGGTTGTATTGAAAGCACCGGCCGCAACAGTCCCACGGCCGAATCCCTGCGGGCCCTGCTGCAGGAATTGCGGGGCGGGCAGCGGGAATTGAAGACATTCCCTGAGTCTCTTCAGCTTGTGCTCCAGCAACATGCGGTGAAGCGCGGCAATGCGCGAGAACCGTTCCGGATCGATGAACGGGTGACACGATCGTTTCTGCTGACCTCTGCCGGACGGGACGTGACGCAGCGACTGGCGCGCGACGGCGTGGCGGAGGAAGTCTCGCAGTTGACACCGGAACTGTTGAAGGAAGGCGCCTGGCGGACCAAGCGGTTCCGAAAATATACGATCAGTTTGCGGGCGCCGAGGATCGCGGCAGGGAAACGGCATCCCTATCGAGAGTTCCTCGACCTGGTGAAGTTCAAGCTGGTCAGCATGGGGTTTCAGGAGATGCGTGGAACGCTCGTTGAGACCGAGTTCTGGAACATGGACGCGCTGTTCATGCCGCAGTTTCATCCGGCCCGCGACATTCACGACGTGTACTTCGTGAAGGAGCCGACGCATGCCCGCACCATCGCCGAGCCTTATCTGACGCAGGTGACGCAAGTGCACGAGAAGGGCGCGGGCGCCGGATCGACCGGGTGGGGCTATACCTTCGATGTGGAACGGGCGAAACGGTTGGTCTTGCGCAGTCAAGGGACGGCGGTGTCGGCGCGGACGTTGGCCGGCGGAGCTGCGGTGCCGGGGAAATACTTTTCAATCGCCCGCTGTTTCCGTTACGACCAGGTGGACGCCACCCATGCCACAGACTTTTTTCAGGTGGAAGGGATCGTGCTGGGGGAGGACATCAATTTCAGGACCCTGCTCGGATTGCTGAACCTGTTTGCTCGTGAAGTGGCGCAGGCCAAGGAGGTCAAATTTCTCCCCGCTTATTTCCCCTTCACCGAGCCCTCGGTCGAAATGCACGTCCGCCATCCCAAGCTGGGTTGGATGGAACTGGGCGGCGCAGGGTTGTTTCGGCCGGAAGTGACGACCCCGCTCGGCGTCTCCGTGCCGGTCATTGCCTGGGGGTTGGGGCTCGATCGCATGGCGATGGTCGCCCTGGGCATTCATGACATTCGCGATTTGTTCTCGGCGGACCTGGATTTCATCCGCACCATGCGCGGCAGTTTTTAGGACGATCACAGGATGCCCACTATTTCTCTGCAACGAGACGACCTCGAAACCTTGATCGCCGGACCGGACGAGAAGCCGGCCCGCATCCCGGTCGACCAGCTTGAGCAGTGGTTGATGCTGGTGAAGGGTGAATTGAAAGGGCACAATCCGGAAACGGGCGAGTTGCGCATCGAGCTGCAGGACAGCAACCGTCCGGATCTCTGGTGCTGCGAAGGGATCGCGCGACAGATCAGGATCAAGCAGCGCGGAGAGGCGGATCCGTACCCCTTCTTCAGAAGGTCGGAGAAGGTGGCGGGGAAGCTTGTCGTGGCGCCTGGCTTGGACAGGGTACGCCCCTACGTGGCGGCTTGTGCTGCGGTGGGGTATCGCGTGACGGCGGCGGGCTTGTCGCAGCTGATTCAGACACAAGAAAAGCTTGCCGACATTTTCGGGCGCAAGCGGCGCACCGTATCCATCGGATTGTATCGCCTGTCGCGCATCGTCTTTCCGGTGTCGTACGATCTGGTCAAGCCGGATGACGTGCGGTTCACCCCGCTGGGCATGGAGACCCTGATGACCCTGCGGGAGATCCTCATGGTCCATCCCAAAGGGGTCGAGTACGGCGGCATCGTCGGAGGCCATGACCGGGTTCCCGTGCTGCGGGACGCGAAGGGGCAGGTGCTGTCGTTTCCTCCGATCATCAACAGCCGGGAAATCGGAGAGGTGCAGGTCGGGGACCATGAACTGTTCGTCGAAGTCACTGGTACCGACCTTCCCATGGTCGCGCTGACGCTGAATATCTTTGCCGCCAACCTCGCCGATCGCGGCGCCGTGATTACGCCGGTGGAAATTCAGTCGCCGGTGAGTACCGCCTTTGGACGGCGATGGAACACGCCGGTTGATTTTGGGAAGCCACGGACGATTCCCCTCAAGGCTATCGAATCGGCGCTGGGAGAGGCCTTGGGAGGGAAGGAAGTGGTTGGGGCGCTCACGTCGTATGGCTACCGAGCCAGGTCAACCGGGCGGAAGGTGACGGTGCAGCTCCCGCCCTATCGAAACGATCTGTTGCATACGGTCGATGTGGTGGAGGATGTGGCGATCAGCCAGGGCTATGCGCGCTTTGCTCCGGTGATGCCCTCCCAGTTTACGGTCGGTGGTCTGTCTCGATTGGAACAGATGGCCGACCGGGTCCGCCATCTCATGGTGGGGATGGAATTCCAGGAGATCATTTCCAACATCATGGGCTCGCACCGGGAATTTTGCACGAGGATGCGTCTGGACGGCACCGAGTGGGCGAAGGTCGTGGAAGTGGACAACGTGATGTCCCTCAGCTATTCCTGCCTCCGTCAGTGGATCACGCCTTCGTTACTGCAGGTGGAGGCGAATTCAAGCCGGGCGTTCTATCCACACCGCATGTTCGAAGTCGGTGAGGTCGCCGTCCCCGACAAGGCGGTCGATGTCGGGTCTCGGACTGTGACGGTGCTGGGGGCGGTCATGGCCCATGCGGGGGCCCATTTCTCGGAAATCCATTCCTGTCTGGATCTGTTGTTGTATTACCTGGATCGGCCATTCACGCTTGAGCCGGTGGCCCATCCCTCGTTTCTCGATGGTCGGGCCGGACAGATCGTTTCGGGCGGTCGAGTGATCGGGCTGCTGGGAGAGTTGCACCCCGAGGTGCTGGAGCAGTGGCAGATCGGCGTGCCGGCGGTGGCGTTGGAGTTGGAGATCGATCGGTTGTTGGATGAGGCGTGACGGGGAGATCCTCATCGAACCTTGCCCCGCCACGGTAAGGGTCTTGCCGGTGTGTTGGTCAGCTCGCCGCAGTCGCCAGTTGTTGCTTGGCCAGTCCGACCAGTTTCTCGAATCCCGCCATATCTCGAATCGCCATATCCGACAGAACCTTGCGATCCAGCAGAACATTGGCTTTCTTCAGCGCATTCATGAAGCGGCCGTACGCCAGGCCGTGGGCACGGACTGCAGCGCTGATGCGTGCGATCCAGAGCCGACGGAAATCGCGTTTCCGATTCTTTCGTCCGGCATAGGCATAGGCCTGGCCCTTATCGACGGATTCGGTCGCAGTTCGAAACAGCCGGCTCTTGGCCCCGTACTGGCCCTTCGCCAGTTTCAGGCGCTTCTTTCGCCGTTGCCGAGTTTTCGCACCACCTTTTGTACGAGGCATGGATCACTACTCCTTTCAGGTCGTCATTCCATCATTGGGGAAGCAAACGGTTCAGCGTCAGGGTGGACGTCGAGGACACGTCGGCCAGCCCCTTCAGGCGTCGCTTGCGGTCCCGCGCTTTGCCGGTCAACAAATGCCGCCGTCCGGCCTTCTGCCTGACCAGCTTGCCGGTTCCCGTCCGTCGAAACCGCTTTTTCGCGCCGCTGTGGGTTTTCATTTTCATCGTCATCGATCCTTTCATGCGTGCGCGCTGCGCACTATTTTGGAGCCAAGATCATGATCAGGCTCCGTCCTTCCATCCTCGGCGCGAACTCCACGGTTCCCGCTTCCGCACATTGTTGAATTACGCTGGCCATGATGGTCCGGCCCATTTCCTGGTTGGCCATTTCGCGGCCTCGATAGGTCAGCGTCACCTTGGTCTTGTTGCCGTCGGCCAGGAACTCCTTGATCTGCCGGATTTTGATCTCCAGATCGTGTTTGTCCGTCCGGGGCCGAAGCTTGATCTCTTTGACCTGGGTCGATTTCTGGTGTCGCCGGCTCTGATGGTCTTTTTTGCTGAGTTCGTACTTATATTTCCCATAGTCCATGATGCGGCAAACCGGCGGCTGGGAAGTCGGGGCGACTTCAACGAGGTCGTAGCCCTGTTCCTGTGCCTTATTGAAGGCCTCGACGGTCGGCAGTATCCCGAGTTGCTCGCCTTCCGGACCGATGACTCGCACTTCCCGAATCCTGATTTCCCGGTTTACACGTAATTTAGGGACGATAGGGCACCTCGTTTGTGAGTGGGTTACCGTGCATGTAGCGCGTGATTCGTGTCGTCGCGGAGGAGCGTCAGCAGGCCGTCGATCGGCATGCTGCCGTGATTCGCCCCGCTCCTGCCGCGGACGGAGACCGTACCGCTCTGCACTTCCTTGTCTCCGACCACCAGCATATAGGGAATCTTGTTCTTCTCCGCTTCGCGGATCTTGAATCCGATTTTCTCATTCCGGATGTCCGCCTCGACTCGATAGCCGTGGCCCTTGAGTTCGGAGACGACCTTCGCCGCGAACTCCTGCTGCTTGTCGGTGATCGTGAGCACCACGGCCTGCACGGGAGCCAGCCAGGTCGGAAAGGCGCCGGCATAATGTTCGATGAGAATGCCGAAAAACCGCTCGATCGAACCCATGAGCGCACGGTGGATCATGATCGGCTGGTGGTGCTTGCCGTCCTCTCCTGTATAGGCCAGCTTGAACCGTTCGGGGTTGTTGAAGTCCACCTGGACCGTCGAACATTGCCAGGAGCGGCCGAGGACGTCTTTGATCTTGATGTCGATCTTCGGACCGTAGAATACCCCTTCGCCCGGGTCCACCCGATAGGCCACTCCTCGTCCCTTGAGCGCCGCTTCCAAGGCACTGGTGGCGATAGCCCAATTCTCATCGGAGCCGACGGATTTTTCCGGACGGGTCGAGAGGTAGACCTCGAATTCTGTAAAACCGAAGGTGCCGAGGATGAAAAACGTAAAGTCCAGCACCCGGCTCACTTCGGCCTCGATCTGATCGGGGCGGCAAAACAGATGGGCGTCGTCTTGCGTGAAGCCGCGGACGCGCAACAGGCCGTGCAGCACGCCGGTCCGTTCATAGCGGTACACGGTGCCCAGCTCACCATACCGGATCGGCAGATCCCGATAGCTACGCAGGTGGGATTTGTAGATCATGATATGGAAGGGGCAATTCATGGGCTTGAGTTGATATTCGCTGCCCTCCAACTTCATCGCGGCGAACATGTTCTCGCGGTAGTAGTCGACGTGGCCGCTGGTTTTCCAGAGATCCAGCCGGGCGACATGCGGCGAATACACCAGCTCGTAGCCGTCCTTGATATGTTGTTCGCGCCAGAAATTTTCGATCAACAGCCGGATCAGCGATCCCTTGGGGTGCCACAGGACCAAGCCGGGGCCGATCTCATCCTGGATCGTGATCAGGTCGAGTTCCTTGCCAAGTTTTCGGTGGTCGCGACGCTTGATCTCCTCCAATTTCGCGAGGTGTGCATCCAGTTCCTGTTGCGTCGGGAACGAGGTGCCGTAGATCCGCTGCAACATCGGGTTGCGTTCGTCGCCTCGCCAATAGGCGCCGCCGGTAGACAGCAACTTGAAGGCCCCCACGTAGCCGGTCGTGGGAAGGTGCGGACCGCGGCAGAGATCGACAAAGTCGCCTTGGCTGTACAGTGAAATAGGGGACTGGTCGTCGAATCCTTGGATCAGTTCGACCTTGTAAGCCTCTCCGCGGTCCTGGAAAAATTTGATGGCGTCCTGTTTGGACAGCTCGGTTCGCGTGACGGCCAGGCTCCGTTTCATAATGTCTTTGGCCTTGGCTTCGATCTTGTCCAGATCGTCAGGCGTGAACGGACGGTCGAAGGCGAAGTCGTAATAAAATCCCTCTTCCAACGCCGGACCGATGGTGAGTTGCGCCGTGGGGAAGACCTCTTTGACTGCCTGCGCCATAATGTGGGTGCTGCTGTGTCGATAGACTTCCCGTCCTTCCGGAGATGCGAAAGTGAGAGGTTCCACCGTCGCGTCACGATCGAGTTGGCGCGACAGATCCGCCGGCTCGCCGTTGACCTTGGCGGCCAGTACCCTGTCATCAAGACGTTCCCCCGCCTTGGTGAGGACGTCGCGGACGGTACATCCTGCTGGTACTTGTTTTCGAGTTCCGTCAGGAAGGGTAATGTGGATGAACTGTGAGGCCACTCCGGTCTATCCTACAAAAAATACAACATCGTGCCGACTGCCATGCTGCCGGCAGTCGGCTCACGAACTCTTCCATGCGGCGAACGAATGGTGGTAGGCGCGGACGGTCTTGAACCGTCGACCTCTACCGTGTCAAGGTAGCGCTCTCCCCCTGAGCTACGCGCCTAACGCCCGGCGATGCTAATACAGCCTCACCGAGGGTGTCAAGGAAACGAGGAGGCAAAACAGCCTTCATCGGTGACCTCGCCGAAGAGGCCGCCCGAACATTCTGCGCCATCGACCCTGAAAGTAAGGTTATTTGACCGCTGCCTTCAGTTCTTTGCCGGCCGAGAACTTGGGAATGCGCGCGGCAGGAATCTTCAAGGCTTCACCGGTCCGGGGGTTACGCCCCATTCTGGCCTTCCGTTTCGAAATCGTAAACGTGCCGAAATTCACCAGCGTGACGCGATGTCCCTTCTTGAGCGAGGTGGTGACCGCTCCGGTGAAAGCTTCCAGTGCCGTCGTGGCGGCGACCTTGGTGATTCCGGCGCTGCTCGCCATCTTCGCGATCAATTCTTCCTTGGTCATCGGTTCCCTCCGTTGGTGGTTAGTGACCGTTCATCCCGCTTTTGATGAGTGGGTGTACCGGCTCTCTGATCCCAATGAAGCTCTGCCCGGCTATGAAGTGCAGGGCCTAGTTCGCCCTGGCTCGTTTGATTGGAATATGGAGATCGAGAATCTTTTTCCTCAGCGTGTTGCGATTCAACCCCAGCAGTTCCGCCGCTTGGATCTGGTTGCCTTTGGTTTCCCGTAGGGTCAGCAAGATCAAGGGGCGCTCCACTGCTGCAATCAGCATCGGATGGAGATTTCTCCCTGCGCCGTTCCGCATGCCTTTGACGAAGTCGCCGACCTTGTGTTCCAGATAGGATTCCAGACAGACCGATTGTCCTGTTCCATTGGGGAGGGGAAGGGCTGCCTTGGGTGATTTGGGGCCATGCAGCAATGCGGCCATCCGTTTCAAGACGGTACGAGAACCTGTCAGGACGAGTGTGCGTGCGGGATCGATACTCGCGAACAGTTTACCGAGTTCCGCCGCTGAGTGGCCCTTCGATTCCACGATAACGGCGTCGTAGCTCCGTTTGGCGATTTCTTTCGGCAGCGTCAAACCCTCTCGACCGATCGTGATCGCCTGCTCGCCGAAGAGGTCCTTATAGTGGGTCTGGATCTCGTTGTCTGCGCTGAGCAATAGGATATTGAATGTTGATGGACGAAGTGACATGAAGGTACCGAAGAAGAAGAGGGCGGGATTATTGCTCAGCCCCTAGATGATGTCAATCAAGAAAGTGCGCCGGAGCGTGGTACGAAGAACGTAGAAATCTTGCCCGGACAGACCGCGATCGTCACGCAATCACGGCATGGTCCATGCTGTGGAATGACCTGCCAGTGATCGATGCAAGAGGGACGGAATGGGTGTAGGAGGAACAGAGAAATGTATGAAATCCGTCCATGAGAAGGGCTGGATAGGTGGCGGGCTTCTTGACAAGAAAGTGGCGCACAATGTATAGAGTACCCTGAATTCCCATCGGAATACTCGTAAATGAAGGTTAGTCTCAGGGCCACCTATGGAATTATCGCTGCCGTCGACCTTGCGTTGCACGACGCCGAACAGCCGGTTTGTGCCAAGTCGATTGCCAAACGCCAGGCGATTCCGGCCAGGTTTCTCGAACAGGTTCTCCACGCCATGAAAATGGCCGGCGTGGTAACCAGCCAACGTGGAGCCCAGGGTGGCTATGTGTTGAGTCGGAAGCCATCGGAGGTCTCCGTCGCCGATATTCTTCATGCGCTGGAGGGGCCTCTCATGGAAACCAACGGTGCTGCCGGCTCAAGAAGCGCCGCCACCCGCGGCGCGAAGCGAGAAGTGTTGCTGGCGCACATTTGGGATCGCGTGAAACAGGCCGAACTGAGCGTCCTGTCGGAAGTGACGGTCGAAGAGTTGGCCAAGCGCCAACGTGCGCTCGAAGCACAACACAGCTTGATGTATCACATTTGACGCTAGCCGAATGGCGAATTACCCCCAACCGACGAGGTCGTGACCATGAGTCCTCACACTGTTGATCTCCGTCCGGCGATCCGGACAGAGCCCATTCCAGCCCATATAGTTGAAGAAATCGAAACATTCGAAGCGGAAGCCCAGCGGGTCCTGGTGGGCGATCTCTCGACCGACATCTTCAAGCCATTCCGCTTGCAATACGGCATTTACGGCCAGCGCCAACCGGGAGTGCAAATGTTTCGGATCAAGATCCCGTTCGGCGGGCTCACGGCGAACCAGTTGCGGCAAGTGGCCGAACTGGCCGACCAATATGCCACCGGAGTGGGCCATGTCACGACGCGCCAGGACATTCAATTGCATTTTGTCGAACTCAAACATGTCCCGGAGATGATGCGCCTGCTGGCCTCCGTGGGGCTGACCACGCGCGAGGCCTGTGCCAATACCGTGCGAAACGTGACGGCCTGTCACTTGGCAGGCGTCTGTCAAGGGGAGGTCTTCGATGTCACGCCCTACGCGAAGACGGTGGCCTATCACCTCTTGCGTAACCCGCTCAACCAGAGTCTTCCCCGGAAGTTCAAGATCGCCCTCTCGGGGTGCCGCCAGGATTGCGCCCTTACACCCATCCACGACATCGGCCTGCTCGCCGCGAAACGGGCGGACGGCGCCATCGGCTTCCGCATGGTCGTGGGCGGCGGTTTGGGATCGACTCCACGCATCGCTCAGGTGCTGAGGGAATTCACGCCGATGGACGAACTGCTTCCCACGATCGAAGCCGTGATCAAGGTGTTCGACACGTTGGGGAACCGCAAGAATCGCAACAAGGCCCGCATGAAGTTCGTCATCGAGAAGCTCGGGTTCGACGAATTCAAACGGCGCTGGGAAGCGGCCTATACGGCGATGGGGTACGCGGTGCCGACGCATGAGCCCATCAAGCTGCTGGACCATGCCGATGAGCCTCCGTTGATCATGCCGACGAAAGCGCCGACCCTCTCCAATGGCAACGGGAACGGCAACGGCGCAGCGTCCCTCAACGGCCAGGCCTCGGCGTTCCAGGCCTGGAGGCGGACCAATGTGGTTCCGCAGCGGCAGGCAGGCTTCGTCACGGCGGCGATCAAGTTGCCGATGGGTGACCTCACGGGCGACCAGATGTGGACGGTTGCCGATCTTGCCGAACGTTATTCCAACGGCAACATCCGCACGACGATCAACCAAAACATGGTCATCCGCTGGATTCCCGAAGGGCGCCTGGAAGATTTCTATGACGAACTCGTGGCGCATAGCCTGGGTGATCCCGGTGCGGAACTCGTGGAAGACATCATTGCCTGCCCCGGCACCGATACCTGCGGCTTGGGAATCACCTCATCGAAGGGGATGGCCAGGGCTTTGGCCGAGGTGTTCCCCGCCGGCCGGGTCCCGGAGGATCTCCGGGATGTGAGCGTCAAGATCAGCGGCTGCCATAACTCCTGTGCGCAACACCATATCGCCACGATCGGGTTGCACGGAGTCGGCAAGCGACTCGGCGACCATACGGCGCCGCATTACGAATTGCATCTCGGTGGACATGTGAGCGGGCAGCCGAAGATCGGTCAGATGACGGTCAAACTGCCTGCCAAGAACGTCCCGGCGGCGATTCGCCACCTGGTGGATGTGTATCGCCGCGATCGACGAGAAGGTGAAACGCTCCTGGCGTTCATCACGCGGGCCGGTAAGGCCGTCCTCAAGGATGAACTCATCCCCTACACGATCGTGCCGCCCTATGATCAGGACCCGACCTATTACTATGACTGGGAAGGCGAGGCGGAATTCGTGCTGGAGGATTTGGGCCCCGGTGAATGCGCCGGCGGTGCGTTGGAGATGATCGACGACCGTATGCTGGAAGCCGATCAGGAGCTGTATCAAGCTAAGCTTCTCGTCGAGAAGCATCAGTATGCCTTGTCGGTCAATAAATCCTATCGCGCCGTACTGGCGGCGGCCAAGGCCTTGCTGGTGACGGAAGGACTCGATCCGGCGACCGATGCCGAAACGTTCCAAGAGTTCGATCTGCGTCTGGCGAGCAAAGGCATCGTGCCGGCCACGTATAAAAATCTCGGTACGCAAGTCGGCGATCTCGGTTCCAAGGATGCGACGGTCGATGCGGCGACGGAGAAGATGGCCTTTGCCAAACGGTTCCTCGATGTCTGCCGCGCGGCCACCGAGCAAATGGGCAAGGACCTCAAATTGGCACAGGTAAAGGAAGAGGCAGTGCCTGCTGCTGCCCCCAAGATTGCGTCGCCCGCTCCCGTCGCTGCGGCCAAGGCTCTCGTCTACGACCTGCGCGGTGTGGCCTGTCCGATGAATTACGTGAAGACCAAATTGAAGCTGGAGATGATGGACAACGGCGAGCAACTCGAGGTCTGGCTCGATGCCGGAGAGCCCATTCGGAATGTACCGATGAGTCTGCGCAACGACGGCCACAAGATCCTTGACGAGGGGCCGTTGGAGCCGGAGGCGAAACATTTCAAAATTGTGGTGGAGAAGGTCGAGGGGTAGGGGAGTGAGCGGTGGAACTGAACAATAACATCGCGTCCGCTGCCCGTCCGACGGATGAAGCACTCAAGGCGTTGAGTGCTTCGTTTGAATCCAAGCAGCCCTGGGACCTGCTGGAATATGCGCTCAAGGCCTATAAGGGACGGATTGTGCTCGCATGCAGCTTCGGAGCGGAAGATGTGGCGTTGGTGGACATGGTGCATCGCATCGATCCCGAGGCGCCCCTGTTTTATCTAGATACCGATTTCCTGTTTTCCGAAACGATCGACGTGCGTGATCGCATCGTTGCGCGGTATGGCTTGAAGCCCGCGCAAGTGATTCAGATGAAATCATTATTGACGCCTGATCAACAAGCTGCCCAATACGGAGCGGCGCTTTGGGCGAGCAATCCGGATCAGTGCTGTCAACTCAGGAAGATCGAACCTCTGACCCGTATCCTTTCGAACTATTCTGCCTGGATTACCGGCATCAGGAGGGACCAGGCGCCGACGCGTGCCAACGCCGGCCTGGTCGAGTGGGACAAAAAGTTCAACTTGGTCAAGGTGAATCCGTTGGCACGCTGGAGCAATGAGCAGGTCTGGATGTACCTTCAACTCCATGAGGTGCCCTATAACACCTTACATGACCGCAACTATCCCAGCATCGGCTGTATACACTGCACGGCGCCTGTCCTTCCGGGAGACGATCCGCGCTCCGGTCGGTGGAAGAATTTCGGCAAGACCGAGTGCGGCCTGCACAAATAACATTTCGTCACCCTGAAATCAGACAAGGTCATCACGATCCATGCAACACCTGCTCGCGAAAGTCGCCAAGGGTCAAAAAACGTCCAAGGACCTCACCTGGGAAGAAGCCAAGCAGGCCATGCGCCTGATGATCGAAGGGACCGCCACGCAGGCTCAAGTCGGCGCGTTCCTCATTGCCATGCGATTCAAGTCGGAATCGGTCACGGAATTGGCCGCCTTCACTGCTGCCGCGCGGCAATACGTCGCGCCGATTCCGGTCCGTGCCGGGCTTGGGGTGGTCGATGTGCCCACCTATGCGGGGAAGCGGGAGACGTTTCATGCGCTCGTCCCGGCGGCGATCATCGCGGCGGCCGCCGGAGCGGTGGTGCTGCTGCATGGGGTAGACGGCCCGCCGGATCGACGCGGGGTTTCTTCGGTCCTCAAGCCGTTGGGCATTCCCGTTGATCTGACTGCCAAGTCGGTCGGGGCTGAATTGGAACGGAAGGGACTCGCCTATTTGGACCTGGCGCTCTATCACCCGCCGGTCAGCCGGTTTCTCGAAATGCGACAGGAATTGGGCGTGCGAAATTTCTTTCACCCGGTAGCGAGGATGTTGAACCCCGCACGCGCCGCCTCGCAGGTGATCGGCCTCTCGCATCCGCCTTACTTCGAGAAGACGATCGAGGCCTTGCGCATGTTGAGTTGTCCGCGGGCTCTGGTGATCCGCGGTGTCGAAGGCGACCCCGAACTGTCGATCGGCAATGTGACGCGGCTGCTGGAACTCAAGGACGAAAGAATCATCCCCTTCACGTTCCAGCCGAAAGACGCGGGCCTGACGATGGCGACCTTCCGTGAGATGGCCGGGTTTCCCGCCGAACAGCGGGAACGGGAGGCAGACTTGATCAAGCGGCTGTTGGCGAACGGGGTTCAAGGAGGGCAACGGGATTGGGTGCTGCTCAATGCCGCCATGTTGCTCTATGCGGCAGGGAAGGGGCCTTCAATCACCGGGAGTCTCGCAACCGCTCGACGTACGCTCGAGTCCGGCCAGGCCCATGCCAAACTCGCCGAACTGGCAGCGGTCGCAGGCTCGGGAGCCGGAGCAACGCAGAGGGTCGGCATTCCCGCGTAACCAAAAGAGTGAACGATGAAACATTTGCGTCAGCTCGAAGACCAAAGCGTCTATATCCTTCGCGAAGCCTACAAGCATTTCAATCACCTCGCCATGCTCTGGTCGATGGGGAAAGATTCGACGGTGCTGCTATGGCTGGCCCGCAAGGCCTTCTTCGGCCATGTGCCCTTTCCCTTGCTGCACGTGGATACGAGCTACAAGATTCCGGCAATGATCGAATACCGTGACCGGATTGCCCGGGAGTGGCGCTTGAATCTGGTTGTGGGGCAAAACAAGGAAGCTCTGGCTGCCGGCATGAACCATACGCTCGGGCGGGATGTCTGTTGCACGGCCTTGAAGACGACCGCCATGAAGAATCTGGTCGAGGAGAAGGGCTATACCGGCATCATCCTCGGCGTCCGAGCGGATGAAGACAGCACCAGGGCGAAGGAGCGGTACTTCTCACCTCGCGATAAACACGGTGATTGGGATTTTCGCGATCAGCCGCCTGAGTTGTGGGACCAGTTCAAGACGACCTTTCCGCCCGGCACGCACATCCGGATCCATCCGCTCCTGGATTGGACCGAGATCAACATTTGGGAGTACATCAAGCACGAGAACATTCCCTTCATGGATCTGTACCTCGACAGGGGCGACGGGACGCGGTATCGCAGCCTGGGTTGCGCGCCCTGCACCACTCCCATCAAGTCCACGGCGAAGACGGTGGATGAGATCATCGAGGAACTCCGTGGAACCAATATCGCGGAACGGGCCGGCCGGGCGCAGGACGCGGGGCGGGGCATGGAGATGTTGCGCAAGAAGGGCTATATGTGAGGCGGGCGGCGCGGCCGAGGTGGAAGGGGACAACGTAAGGCCTCAGAAGCGAGTAATTGACACATGACACAGCAGGACCAAAACAAACCGCAAGAGAGCCTCAACATCGTCATCGTAGGCCATGTGGACCACGGAAAGTCCACGCTGGTCGGGAGACTCTACGCCGATACCGGGTCTCTGCCCGAGGGCAAGCTGGAGAAGGTGCAGGCCATTTGCCGCCAGCAGGGCAAGGAGTTCGAGTACGCCTTCCTGTTCGATGCATTTTTGGAGGAGCAGGAGCAGGGCATCACGATCGACACGGCGCGCACGTTTTTCATCTGGAACGGGCGGCAATACATCATCATCGATGCGCCGGGCCACAAGGAGTTTCTGAAGAACATGATCTCCGGCGCCGCCCGGGCGGAGGCCGCCCTGTTGTTGATCGATGCGCTGGAAGGGGTGCGCGAACAATCGAAGAAGCACGGGTATTTGCTGTCGCTGTTGGGCGTGACGCAGTTTGCCGTCGTCGTGAACAAGATGGACCTGGTCGGCTATCGCCAGGACGTGTTCGAGGGGATTGAAAAGGAGTATCGGGAGTTTCTCGGCCAATTCAGAGCGGTCCCGCAACAAATGATCCCGGTCAGCGCCAAATTGGGCGATAACATCGCCATGCGCAGCGGCAATATGGGCTGGTATCGAGGCCCCACGGTGCTGGAGACACTGTCTCTGTTCAAGAAAGAGCAGGCCAGGGCGGAGCAGCCGCTCCGCTTTCCGTTGCAGGATGTCTACAAGTTCGATGCGCGGCGGATTTTGGTCGGCCGCATTACGGCCGGGCGCCTGAAAGTCGGGGACCAGTTGGTCTTCTCTCCCTCAAACAAAACGGCGGTGGTGCAATCAATCGAAGGGTTCAATGTCGATCCGCCGTCGAGCGAAGCGCAGGCCGGACAATCGGTCGGGATCACACTCGACGAACAGATCTTTGTGGAACGTGGGGAGATTGCATCGCATCGTGATTCGATCCCGCTCGTCTCGACGGCTGTGAGGGTCAACCTGTTCTGGTTGGGAAGGCGGCCGCTCGAGAAGGGGCGGAAATACTTTTTGCGGCTCGCCACGCGGGAAGTGGCCTGTGAGGTGGCCGCCATCCATCGCATCATCGATACGGCGGACCTCGCCCAGCTGCAGGAAAGTCAGTCGGTAGCGAAAAACCAGGTGGCCGAATTGACGTTGCGGGTCAAGACTCCCTTGGCGTTCGACCTGTCGTCGTCTTTCGAATCGACGGGGCGGTTCGTCCTCGTCGATGAATACGACATCGCCGGGGGCGGGATCATTACCGAGCTGGTGCATGATGAGCAGGAAGGGTTGCGCGAGGAGGCGCGGCAGCGGGAATATGCCTGGCTCACGGGGGACGTGCGGGCGGAGGACCGGGCCGCGCAATATGGGCATCGGGCCGCCATCGTCCTGTTCACCGGTTCGGCTCAGACAGGGAAGACGTTTCTTGCTCGCCGTGTGGAGGCCTTGCTCGTCGCCGATAGCAGACATGCGTATCTGTTGGAAGGTGAGAACCTGCTGCAGGGGTTGGACGCCGACCTCTCCGCCGCCGATCCGTCCTTTGGGGCGGAGCGGGTGCGCCGTTATGGCGAGGTTGCGCGACTGTTGATC
Source organism: Nitrospira sp. (assembly GCA_030123565.1). Taxonomy (NCBI): domain Bacteria; kingdom Pseudomonadati; phylum Nitrospirota; class Nitrospiria; order Nitrospirales; family Nitrospiraceae; genus Nitrospira; species Nitrospira sp. The sequence continues at coordinate 4,199,360 of CP126122.1, forward strand.
GATGCGGGGCTCATCGTGGTCTCGACCAGCAAGACCTTCGGGATCAATTATCAGCGAATGGCTGAGATGATTCGGACGTTGGTCCAGCCCGCTCCTGTCATTGCGGTGCACATGAGCAAGGCAGGTGAAGAGGCCCCACCGAATACCGATCTCCACTTCGCCGGGCCGCAGGATTTCGACGGAGCCGCCCGTCAGATTCTTGAAGCGTTGAAGCGACGGGGCGTACTCGCTCAAGCGAGCGGGGCCAAGTCAACCATTCAGTATTCGATCTAGCTCGCAAGGGGAGCGGTTTGACTCTGTTGAAACCGCTGTGGTAGCGTTCTTAATCAACAATTTCGTGGGGTTTTCATGACTATGGCCGCCGATAAGGATCTCAAGTCCATCCTCACGAAACTTCAGTATTCCGACGACGCGAAGGTCGTGCAGCAGATCACCGCCCAGATGAAGCAGGTGCAGGCCAGAATGGCCGGCATCAAGCAGAAGCTGGTGGTGATGAGCGGCAAAGGTGGAGTCGGCAAGAGCATGACCACCGTCAACCTTGCGTTGGCGTTCGCGCGACAGGGCGCGAAAGTCGGTCTGCTCGATGTGGATTTGAACGGTCCCTGTGTTCCAAGGATGATGGGCCTGCACGGCCGGTCGTTGACCATGACCCCGGAGGGGGCACAACCTCCCGTCGGTCCGCTCGGCATCAAGGTGGCGTCGATGGATTTTTTCCTCGACGACGCGTCGCCGGTGCGTTGGAAGGGACCGATGGACCTGAGCCCTGTGTGGCTGGGTCTCATGGAAATGAACGTGATTCGAGAGTTCCTGGCCGATGTCGTCTGGGGCGAGTTGGATTATCTCCTCGCCGACCTGCCTCCCGGCGCGGCAGCCGACAAGCCGCCGGTCATCGCGGGATTCATTCCCGACCTCGCCGGTGCGATCGTGGTCACGACGCCGTCGGAAGTCGCGTCCGATGTGGTGCAAAAGTCCGTGACCTATGCGCGGGACACGGGCATCCGGGTGTTGGGTATCGTCGAAAATATGAGCGAGTACCGTTGCCCTTCCTGTGGGGCTGAGAATGAACTCTTTGAAGGGAACACCGAGGCGATGTGCGAGGTGCTGGATCTCCCGTTGCTCGGCCGCATCCCGTTCGATCGCAAGTTTGCCAAGACGTTCGACAAGGGGGAGCCGCTCCTCGATCCTGACTATCCGACGACTCAAAAATATCATGACATCGTCGGGCGGATTCAAGCGTTGCTGGATTATAAAAAAGTCCTGGCGGAAAAGCTGTAAGCGCACCGACCCGGAAAGGGGAATCCTATGAAGTTCGTTTGCCTGAACTGCGAGACCTACATGACGTTTCAAAAGGTCGAAAAACCCGGTGAGGGCTCACTCGGTGTCTTCTTCGGCTGTCCCTCCTGCAATGCGAAGTTCTCCATGGTCACCAATCCGGGCGAGACGCAAATGGTCGCATCGCTGGGCGTGAAACTGGGCGGCCGCACGGAGGAGGCGGAGCCATTCGAGATGACCCGCGGGACCCTCAAGGAAGAAGCGCAGGCCGGCGCAGGCCAGATGGCCGCCTATCTCAACGAGAAGATCCAAGGCGGTCAACCGGTGACGGCTTCGGCGAAACCGGCTGCGGCTCCTGCCGGCGGAGAGAAGACGTCCGGCGGCTGTCCCTTCTCCGCGATGGTGGCGGAGATGGGCTTGACCTCCGGCGGCAAGCAGCAGAACGGGAGCGGCACGAGCGAATTCACCTGGACGCCGGACGCGAAGGAAAAGTTGGAACGTCTGCCGTCGTTCGTCAAACCGATGGTTCAGAGCAGTGTCGAGGCCTATGCGCGCAAGCAGGGGTATAAAAATATTACGCTGCAAGTCATGGACGATTCCAAGAACGATTCACCCAACGGCATCGCCTGGACCAAGGATGCCGAGCAGCGCATGGACAATATTCCCGACTTCATTCGTCCGATGGCCCGCCGGGAGATCGAACGCATTGCGAAGGAGCGTGGATTGACCGAGATCACGGCCCAGGTAATGGATGAGGCCAAAGAGAAATTCATGAAATTCATGTAGCCGACGAATGCATGTGTGAGACGAGTTGTCGGCCCATCCGGCAGTCCGGATGGGCCGTTTCATTCCCGCCATTTTTTTCCTCTCGACCGTTTTCCCGTCCGAGATTCCCTGGGCCGTGGGTGCGGCTCGTGGGGCTCCTGTGTCTCGTCGTCATATGGGGCGCCTCCTCTGCGAAGGCTCAACATGTCGAGCACGGCCGGTCCGCCCACGCCGACCGACAGGAGCATCATCATGGGGCCACGACGAAGACAACCTGGGAAGGCTCGGTCGAAGGCATCGCCTATTCCGAATTCAATCACCATTTGGCCGGAGTCTTCATTCTTCTGATCGCACTCAGTGAGGTGCGTCAAGCCATGGGATGGCCGGCCCTGGCCTGGACCAGATTCCTGCTTCCAGGCGCCTTGACCCTGGGGGGGGTGTTTCTCCTCATTTGGAGCGACCATGAAGCCTGGCCGGTCGGGTCGCTCACCTTTGTTCAAACCTTTTTTGGGGACGATCCGGAGATCCTCCAGCATAAGACCTACGGCATCCTGGCCTGTGCGGTCGGCACGATCGAATTCCTGCGCCGGCAGGGCTGGTTTGCCCATGCAGCCTGGACCATCCCGCTGCCGCTGTTCGCGATCGTCGGGGGGCTCATGTTGTTCAGCCATTCTCACGGCGACCACCCGGCGGCCCACAAAATTGCACTGCACCATGCGATCATGGGGACCATGGCCATCACGGCCGGTTCGGCTAAATTCATGTCGGGCTGGCGGCCTCGACAGTTGGCCGAAGAACGGTCCTATTGGGAACTTGCCTGGTCGGGACTCGTGCTCGTGATCGGTCTGCAGTTGCTCATCTATTCTGAATAGAGTCGTTTGCAAAAGTGGAAGCTTTCCGGCAGCCCACCGGTAACGACTCACTCTCCCGACCCGCCGTCGCTCACATCGCACCGTCGCAAGACGCAACAATGGCGCCTTCTCCGCGTTGACACCCCCGTCAAAACTGTGTTAGCAGTACATTTTTAAAATCGGGTTACAATCGATTCTTGAACAGGCCGGGAGCAAGGCCGGGTCGGACAAAGAGGTGGCGGCATGGGTGGCCATAGTCATTGGGCGACAATCAAACGCCACAAGTCGGCGCAGGATGCCAAACGGGGGAAGATCTTTACCCGCATCATCCGTGAGTTGACGATTGCGGCGCGGTCGGGTGGAGATCCGGACGGCAATCCGCGCCTGCGGTTGGCGATCGCCAAGGCCAAGGAAGCCAACATGCCCGGCGATACCATGAAAAAAGCCATTCAGCGCGGCACGGGCGAGTTGCCCGGCGTGACTTACGAGGAGTTTTCACTCGAAGGGTATGGCCCCGGCGGTACGGCGGTGTTGTTGGAAATCACCTCGGACAACCGCAATCGCACCGTGGCCGAGATCCGCAGCCTGCTGACGAAGAACGGCGGCAATATGGCGGAGGCCGGTGCGGTAGCCTGGCAATTTCACAAGAAGGGTGTCCTGGTCGTAGAAAAAGGAAAGGTCGAAGAGGATGTCCTTCTGAGCATTGCCTTGGAAGCCGGGGCGGAAGACGTCAAGATTACCGACAAGGCCTTTGAAGTCCTGACCGACCCCCATGATTTCGAAGCGGTCAAAAAAGCGCTCAGTGACGCGAAAATCGAGTGCACGCTTGCCGAATTGAACTTCATTCCCCAAAATACGATTGCGTTGGAGGAGAAGGCCGCGGAACAGATGTTGAAGCTCATGGAGATTTTGGACGAACACGAAGACGTGCAGAAGGTCCACGCGAACTTCGACATCTCCGACGAGGTCATGGAGAAAGTTGCCGCCACCGCATAGCCCGGGAGTATCGGCACTGAGCAGCGAGTTTCACGCAACGCACTGCCCGCACCACACCCTACGGCTGGTCGTATGATCGCCCTACTGACCGGCCTGGTGGCCTTCAAGGCGCCTTCGCAAGTCACCCTCGACGTTCACGGCGTCGGGTACGAAGTTTTGATCCCCCTCAGCACCTACTATTCATTGCCCGATCAGCATGGGACTGTGACGCTTCGCATCCACACCCATGTGCGTGAAGACGCGATTCAGCTCTACGGGTTCCTCACCGCAGCCGAGAAGGAGGCCTTCCTCTTGCTGACCGGCATCTCCGGTATCGGCCCAAAATTAGGGCTTAGCGTCCTCTCCACCCTCTCGGTCGGCGATCTCTTCGCAGCCATTCAAGCAGGCGATGTCGAGAAGTTGGGAACGGTTTCGGGTATCGGAAAGAAATCTGCGGCGCGGATAGCCCTGGAATTGAAAGACAAGGTGGCGCGACTGCATCCGGGCGGCGAACAGGCCGAACCCGGCAATGGGCCTGCCGTTGATCCTCTCTATGAAGACGCCTTGTCGGCCCTGGTGAATCTGGGGTATCGGCCGTCGGATGTGAAAGACACGTTGAAGAGAATCGCGAAGGACGGAACCACGGTGCCGGGGTTGAAGGAAGTGATCCGCGAGGCGCTCAAAGATCTTGCCAAGGGGTGACGCACGATGACGAATCTGCTTAGAGGACGGATCAGGTGTCGATTGGTCCCTGTCGTGAGACTCGCAATCACCGGGCTGCTGATCTGTGCCGGAACGGCCGGTCTTGCCCAGGCGGCAGAAGGGACGGATGAGCCCAGGACCATTCGGAAAACCTGCGGCAAGTGTCCGGAAGGGTATGCCACTACCGGGGTCACCAGTGCGCCGGACCTCTGCAAGGACGGCGAGCCTATCCTGGTGCAATGTGTTCCGCTGGGCGGTAATATGCTCTCGGTCTGCGGATCTTGCCCCGAGGGCTATGCTGAGATCGGCCGGTCGAATGTCCCGGCCCGTTGCGGATCTATGGACAGTGGGCTGGTCTCGCAGTGCCAATTGCAGCAGATGGGGTCGAGCCTACCGGATCCGAGTCAAGGCGGTGTGAGGTGTCCGCCCGATTGTGGCAGCACTGCCGCACCAGGTCAGGGAGCCGTCCCGCCGCCGCCCAAGTTCAGACCGTCACCGGAGCACAAATAACTTCGCTCGAATTCATCGGCAGGATTTTCCGATGTCAGATCGCACCGTGACCAATCAATTGACCGACGAGGAACGTGGAATCGAAGCGGCGCTCCGTCCGCAGAGTTTGCGGGACTATGTCGGGCAGTCCCGCATGAAGGAAGCGTTGGAGATTTGCATCGAGGCGGCCAAACGTCGCGGTGAGGCGCTGGACCATGCGATTTTTTATGGACCACCGGGGTTGGGCAAAACGACGATCGCCCACATCATTGCGCACGAGATGGGATCGGCGATTCGTTCGACTTCCGGGCTGGTCCTGAGTCACGCCGGCGATCTCGCCGCCATCCTGACCAATCTGCAGGAAGGGGACGTCTTATTTATCGATGAAATTCACCGCCTGCCTGCGTCGGTGGAAGAAGCGCTCTATCCGGCGATGGAAGACTATCAACTGGACTTGGTCGTCGGTCAGGGGGCTTCCACTAGGACGGTCAAGCTGGAGTTGCCGCGGTTCACCCTCGTCGGGGCCACGACGAGGGCCGGGGCCTTGACCTCGCCGCTGCGGGATCGGTTCGGGTTGGTGCACCGGCTGGAATTCTATTCTGCCGAAGAATTGACGGCCATCGTCACGCGATCGGCGGGGCTGCTGTCCATTCCGATCGATGCGGCCGGCGCAGCGGAAATCGCCCGTCGGGCCCGCGGCACGCCCCGCATCGTAAACCGGCTCATCAAGCGGATCAGAGACTATGCCGAGATCAAGGCGGCAGGGCGCATTACGCAACAGGTCGCTCAGGATGCATTGGTGTGGCTGGCGGTCGATGCCGCCGGTCTGGACGAAATGGACCGCAAGATCCTGCTGACGGTGATCGAGAAATTCAACGGCGGACCGGTGGGAATCGAGTCCTTGGCTGCGGCTGTGCAGGAGGATCGAGGGACCTTGGAAGATGTCTACGAGCCCTATCTGATCCAGGCAGGCTTTCTGGAGCGGACCGGTCGCGGTCGGCAGGCCACCAGACTGGCCTTCGAACATTTCAAACGACCAAAAGATCTCTTCTCCCTCTCCGATGAGACCGCGCCCATCACAACCCCTTGAATCCCCAAGCCTATCCTTGCAATGGGCTTGGTGGCTCCTGTAGGATACCCACTTGACCAAGTTCACGCAGTGAACCTGGGCTGCTTTCACGGGCCCCCTTTTCCAAAGGCAGGCTCCGCGAGGAGAGAATCCCCCCGTCATGGCGGAAGAGCTGCGAGAACATCGGCAGGAAATCGATCGCATCGATGACCAGATCCTGCGCCTGCTGAACGAGCGCTCGAAGTCCGTCATCGAAATCGGTAAACTGAAAAAGTTAAAGGATGCCGAGGCGCATCTGCACACGCCGGCCCGTGAGGCGGCGATCTTCGAACGGCTCAGCCGGCAAAACACCGGGCCCTTTCCCACTGAAGCCATCAAGGCGGTCTATCGGGAAATCATGTCGGCCTCTCTTTCCCTGGAGGGGCCTCAGAAAGTGGCCTATCTGGGGCCGCGGGCCACATTCACCCACATGGCTTGCATGCAGAAGTTCGGCTCATCCGCCCAGTACATTCCGGTCGGCAGCATCAAGGATGTCTTCAGTGAAGTGGAGCGGGGCCGCGCCCATTTCGGAGTCGTCCCGATCGAAAACACCACCGAAGGGGTGGTGAATTACACGCTCGATATGTTCATCGACTCAACCCTGTTGATTTATGGAGAGGTGCTGCAGGAAGTGGCGCACCATCTGATGTCGAACAGCGGGGAAACGGGGGACATCAAGCGGATTTATTCGCATCCCCACGCCATCGCCCAATGTCGCAATTGGCTGGAAACGAATCTGCCCCACGTGCCGGTGTCGGAAGTGGCCAGCACGGCGCGGGCCGCTGAACTCTGTGTCGATGATCCGTCGGCTGCCGCGATCGCGTCGGAGTTGGCCGCCCAGCTATACGGGCTGAAGGTGATCACGGCCAGAATCGAGGACAACATCAACAACTTCACTCGCTTCCTCGTGCTGTCGCAGAAAGCGCCGGAACGGACGGGGCGCGATAAGACCTCGTTGATGTTGTCGATCAAGGATAAGGTGGGCGCGCTCTACGACCTGCTGCGGCCGTTTGCCTCCCACGGCCTCAACATGACCAAGATCGAATCGCGTCCCTCCCGCCGGAAGGCCTGGGAATATATTTTCTTCGTGGACATCGAGGGGCACATCGACGAAGAGCGGGTCAAGAAGGCGGCCGAAGAAGTGAAGAGCCGCTGTCTGTTCATGAAAATTCTCGGCTCGTACCCCGCCCATTCGTGAGGATCGAGTAGCAACATGCCGTTGAAGGTGCATCCCGATATCGCCTCCCTTGTTCCCTACGTGCCTGGAAAGCCCATCGAGGAGCTGCAGCGGGAATTGGGCCTGCCGCGCGCGGTCAAGCTGGCGTCCAATGAAAATCCGATCGGCCCTTCCCCGAAGGCCCTTGCCGCGCTGGCTGAGACTGTTCCGACCCTGCACCGGTATCCGGACGGCGGGGCGTTTCGCCTGCGCGGGGCGCTGGCCGAACGGTGGAAAGTCACGCCCGATCAGATCATTCTCGGGAACGGTTCGGACGAACTCATCGGGCTGCTCGCACGGACCTTCCTGTCGCCGGGGGATGAGGCCGTGATGGCCCAACAGACCTTCGTCATCTACAAGATGGAGGTGACGGCGGCGCACGGCGTGGCGGTCGAGATCCCGCAGAAGAACTGGCACCATGACTTGCCTGCGATGGCGGCGGCGATCACCGACAAGACGCGGCTGCTCTTCATTTGTAATCCGAACAATCCGACCGGCACGATGGCGACCAAGGCGGAGGTGGAGGCCTTGATGGCGCTGGTTCCCGACCACGTCGTGGTGGTGTTCGACGAGGCCTATTACGAGTATGTCCGGCACCCGGAGTTTCCGGAATCGATCGGGTATGTGAAGGCCGGCCGCCAGGCTATCGTGTTGCGGACCTTCTCGAAGATTTATGGGTTGGCGGGGCTCCGCATCGGCTACGGCATCACGACGCCGGACATCACGAATTATCTGAATCGACTCCGCCCGCCCTTCAATGCGAACAGTCTGGCGCAACGCGCCGCGCTCGCGGCATTGGACGATGAGGCGCATGTGGCGGCCAGCCGGACCCTCAACCATGCGGAAATGGACAGGGTGCGGGCGGGCTTGCGGCAGTTGGGGTTTGCGGCCTTGCCCAGCGAAACGAATTTTCTCTATTTCGATGTCGGAAGGGACGGGCGTGAGGTCTTCGACGCCCTCTTGCGGGAAGGCATCATCGTGCGACACATCGAGGGCCGGATGTTGCGGGTGACCATAGGCCTTCCGGAAGAAAATCAATTGTTCCTGAGCGCGCTCGGCAACGTGATGCGCGCGTTGCGATAAGGAAAGCGAGACGAGACCATGATCATTGTCTTGAAACCAGACGCGTCGGAGCGGGAGGTCGATCATATCATCGATCGGCTTCGCGAACTGGGATTGAAGTCGCACATTTCGACCGGACAGGAGCGGACCATCATCGGGGTGATCGGAGACGATCGCATCCTGCACAATCAGCCGTTGACCGCCTTGCCTGGTGTGGAGAGCGTGCTCCCGATCCTGGCTCCCTGGAAACTGGTCAGCCGGGAGTTCAAGAAAGAAAATACGATCATCGATGTGAACGGGGTCAAGATCGGCGACACGAAAATCACGATCATGGCGGGACCCTGTGCGGTCGAACGGTTGGAACTCACCGTAGGCATCGCCCATGAAGTGAAGTCGGCCGGCGCTACCGTGCTCCGTGGCGGCGCTTATAAGCCGCGGACCTCTCCTTATTCCTTTCAGGGACTGGGAAGAGAAGGGCTGGATTACTTGGTGGAGGCGAAAAAACAGACCGGCCTGCCGGTGGTGAGCGAAATTTTAGATACGCGCGACATCGAGCTGTTTCTGGAGAAGGCCGACATCATCCAGATCGGCGCCCGCAACATGCAGAACTTCGAGTTGCTCAAAGAGGTCGGGGCCTATGACAAGCCGGTGTTGTTGAAGCGGGGGCTCTCGGCCACGATCAAGGAATTTCTCCTCTCGGCGGAATACATCATGTCGCGCGGCAATCGGAATGTCATGTTGTGCGAGCGCGGCATTCGCACCTTTGAAACGCAATATCGGAATACGTTGGATCTGGCGGCCGTGCCGACCCTCAAGGACCTCTCGCACCTGCCGGTCATCGTCGATCCCAGCCATGCGACCGGCAAGTGGGATCTGGTGGCCCCCATGTCCAGGGCGGCGATCGCGGCCGGCGCCGACGGACTCCTGATCGAAGTGCATTCCAATCCCGAATGCGCATTGTGTGACGGCGAGGAGTCTATTCGGCCGTCGAAATTCAAAGAGCTGATGGGCGATTTGCGGAGGATTGCCGCAGCAGTCGACCGGACGATTTGATCGCGGGCGCGAATTCCCCGGTTGAACGTCCTGGCCTTTTGAAGATAAGCGGTCATCGAATCATGACACTACATTTCAAGCAAGTGGCGATCGTCGGGGTCGGACTGATCGGCGGCTCGTTGGGGATGATCCTGCGCCGGCAGAAGCTGGCCGATTCCGTCGTCGGCATCGGGCGGCGTGTGGAGAACCTCAAGACGGCCGTGGAATTGGGCGCCATCGATCGATATGTGTCGGACCCGCGCGAAGGTGTCGAGGGGTCGGACTTTGTTCTCTTGGCCACGCCGGTGGATACGTATGAGCGGCATCTGCAGGAATGGGCGGCCTGTCTGAAGCCTCGGACCGTTGTGAGCGATGTCGGCAGCGTGAAGGGCGATCTGGTGACGAAGTCGGAAGCCTTGATGCCTCCGGCTGTGCGGTTCGTGGGCGCGCATCCGATTGCCGGGAAGGAGAAGACCGGTGTCGCTGCTGGGTCGGAGGCACTCTTTGCCGGGGCGCGTTGTATCCTGACCCCCACGGCCAACACAGATCCTGAAGCGTTGCAGACCGTGCGCGCCCTGTGGGAACTTGCGGGCTCGATTGTGTTGGAGATGGACCCATTTCTCCACGACAAGATTCTCGGCGCCGTGAGCCATCTCCCGCACGTCGCGGCCTTTGCGCTGATGACGGCCTTGGCCGATGTGCGTGACCACGGCCTGCCGGAACTCGATCTGGCCGGCCATTCGGGCGGGGGGTTGCGGGATACCACGCGGATCGCGGCCAGTTCGCCCGAGATGTGGCGCGACATTTTCTTATGGAACAGGGACAACCTCGTTTCCTTGATCGAGACCTACGAGCGGCATCTCGGCGAACTCAAACGGTTGATCCTGGCCGGCGATGGGGCCGGGATCGAGAAGCAGCTGGACAGGGCCAAGCATGAACGGGAGCAACTCGCGCCCCGCGTGCTTGGCAAAGGATAGGCCGGGATGGCGTCGTTAACCATTACACCGGGCCGTCCGTTGAAGGGAGTCACGGACGTTCCCGGCGACAAGTCCGTCACCCATCGCGCGATCATCCTCACCTCCCTCGCGGAAGGGCCCAGTACCGTGAGCGGCTATTGCCGTGGCGAAGATTGCCTGAATACGATGCGCGCGTTTCAATCGCTGGGGGTGCGGATCGAGGAGACGCCGGAGCGGTTGCTGGTCCATGGAAAGGGGATGTGGGGGCTCGCGGAACCCTTCGGCCCGATCGATTGCGGCAACTCCGGCACCGGCATTCGTTTGATGGCGGGGTTATTGGCGGGACAGGATTTTTTTACGGTCCTCACAGGGGATGAATCGATCAGGCGGCGTCCGATGGGCCGCGTGGTGAAACCGCTGCGGACGATGGGGGCCATGATCGCCGGTCGGAAGGGTGGAGAACTGGCGCCCTTGGCGATTACCGGGACGAGACTGAAGGGCATGGCCTATTCGTCTCCCGTTGCCAGCGCCCAGATCAAATCGTCCCTGCTGTTTGCCGCGCTCTACGCCGATGGCCTGACGACCATCTCAGAACCGCGCCTCTCGCGGGACCATACGGAGCGCATGTTCGCGTTCTTTGGGATTCCGTTTCGCCGTGACGGCTTTACGGTTCAGGTCGAGGGACGTCCGGCGGTCCGATGGAGCGGCAAATCGGTCGTGGTGCCGGGTGATTTGTCTGCGGCGGCGTTTTTTATCGTCGGGGCCGCGATTGTGCCGGATTCGGATGTGACGGTTCGCGCAGTCGGTATGAATCCTACGAGAACCGGCTTGCTGGAAATCCTGCGGCAAATGGGCGCATGGATCGAGGTGCTCCATCCTCGTGAGGAGGCCGGCGAACCGGTGGCGGATTTGCGTGTGCGGTCAGCTCCATTGCACGGAGTCATGATCGGGCCCGAGCAGATTCCCCAGACGATCGACGAGTTCCCGATCCTCTGCGTGGCGGCAGCCGTGGCGGAAGGTGAAACGGTCGTCACCGGCGCCGAAGAACTGCGGGTGAAGGAAAGCGATCGGATCGCCACGATGGCGAACGAGTTGCGGGCCATGGGAGCGAAGATAGAAGAACGATCGGATGGAATGGTGATCCAGGGACTGGGACGCAAGGGAGTGAACGGGAGACTTACCGGCGCAACCTGTGCGAGCCACGGCGACCATCGTGTTGCGATGTCCGTCGCCATCGGCGCCTTGACTGCCGTTCGGCCGACCCTGATTCAAGACACGGCCTGTATCGAAACCTCGTTCCCGGCCTTCGATCGTACGCTGGTAGCACTGTTGACTGGGTCTGAAAAATCTCTATAGTGCGAGGGGCCTGTGGGTGAGAGGGTGGGAGATCGACATGAAAAGCAAGGGTTGATCGTCGCGATCGACGGCCCTGCGGGGGCGGGAAAAAGCACCGTGGCCAAACTCCTGGCCTTGCGGCTCGGGTATCTGTACCTGGATACGGGAGCCTTGTATCGTGCGGTCGCCTGGAAGGTTCAAGAGACCGGGACAGATCCCGATGATCGGTCCGCCATTGCGGCGCTCCTGCCTGAAACCAAGCTGCATATGGAATGTGGCTCCGAACAGGCCCACGTCTTCGTGGACGGGCGGGACGTCACAGGCGACTTGCGGACACCTGGTGTGACGGCCCTTGCCTCCGTGGTGTCGGCGATTCCCGCGGTCCGCGAATGGCTGTTGCCGGTCCAACGGCAGATCGGCGCCGCCGGTTCCGTGGTCGCTGAAGGTCGCGATATCGGCACGAAGGTGTTTCCTGGTGCGGACATCAAGTTTTTTCTCGAGGCCGATGCGGACGTCCGGGCGACGCGCCGGCACCGCGAACTGGTGGCGGCAGGCCACGCGGTTCAATTCGACCAGACCAAGCGTGACCTGACAGGGCGGGACGATCGCGACCGATCTCGAACCGTGGCACCCTTGATCCCCGCGCAGGATGCCGAACGTATCGATACGTCGAGCATGCCGGCGGAAGCGGTGGTCGAACATATGATGGCTGTGATCACGGCGAGATCGTGACCTCCGTACTATATGGTCTGTTGTGGATTCTGTCTCGCGCCGTCGGTTGGTTGTGTTTCCGGTACAAAACGGTCGGCAGGGTCCCCCGGAAAGGCGGATTCCTCATTGCCTCGAACCACGCCAGCTACCTGGATATTCCGTTGCTCGGCTGTGGGATTCCCAGACGGGTCTGGTACATGGGGCGGCATGACCTGTTCACGGTTCCGCTCCTCAACGGGTTGTTACAGGCGCTCGGATGGATTCCGTTGCGGCTCGGACGCGTGGATCGTGACGCGTTCAGCAGGGCCGTCTCGCTCATTAAGGAGGGGAAACCAGTGGCGATCTTTCCCGAAGGCGGACGGACGATGACCGGCGCGCTCAAGCCCGGCAAACCAGGCATCGGGGTCATCGTGTCGCAGACCGGCTGCCAGGTCGTGCCGGCCCATATCGGGGGAACCTTCGATGTGTTGCCGCCGGGGGCGAAGTGGCCGAGATTTCGGCGGGTGACGGTGTCCTATGGGGAACCGATAGATTTTTCATCCGATGCCGCCCGTTTGGACGGAAAGGCGTTTTATCAGCATGTCAGTCGGACGGTGATGGCGAAGATTGCGGAGCTCGGACAGGTTCCGATGCCCCACGATCTTGCCTCCCCTTCAACGGCCAAGTCTTGCAACGCTGAGTAAGATTCGGCTTCTCTCACATTCAGCACCCGGCGCAAGCCGGAGGACGAGGATCTTTTCATGAGTACTGTCACACCGCAGAGCGAACCCAAACTCGATCGCGACGCCTTGGCGGCGATGTATGAAGAAACCTTCCGTAATTTCGAGGAAGGCACCATCACCGAGGGCACGGTCGTCGCCATCGGCAAGGACAAAGTCGTGGTCGATATCGGCTACAAGTCCGAGGGCATGATTCCGGCCGACCAATTTTCGCATGATGAATTGCAGCAATTGAAGGTGGGAGATCGCCTGCAGGTCTATCTCGAAGAATGTGAAGACGCCGACGGCAATCTGGTGCTCTCCAAAGAAAAAGCCGACAAGATGAAAATCTGGGAGGAACTGGAGAAGCTGCACAAGGAAGAAAAGAGCATCGAGGGCAAGATCATTTCCCGCATCAAGGGCGGCATGATGGTCGATATCGGCGTCAAGGCCTTCCTGCCAGGCTCGCAGATCGATCTGCATCCGGTGCGCGACCTGGATGGGTTGGTGGGCAAGACCTTCCCCCTCAAGATCATCAAGATCAACCACCGGCGGGGCAATGTGGTCGTCTCGCGCCGGGTGTTGTTGGAAGAGACGCGCGACCGTCGCCGCCAGACGACCTTGGCCACCTTGAAAGAGGGTCAGTTGATTCAGGGGATGGTGAAAAACATCACCGATTATGGAGCCTTCATCGATCTCGGCGGCATCGACGGCTTGCTGCACATCACCGACATGTCGTGGGGTCGTGTCGGCCATCCGTCCGAGCTGTTCCAGGTGGGCGATAAGGTGGAAGTGACGGTGCTGAAATACGATCGAGAGACCGGACGTATTTCGCTCGGCCTCAAACAGAAGTCGGCGGATCCCTGGACCGGGGTGGCCGCCAAGTATCCGGTGGGCACACGTGTGCGCGGACGGGTGGTGAGTTTGACGGATTACGGCGCCTTCGTCGAGTTGGAGCCGGGCGTGGAAGGGTTGGTGCACGTGTCGGAGATGTCTTGGACCCACGAGGTCCGGCACCCGTCGCGTGTCGTCTCGGTCGGCGATCAAGTCGAAGCGGCAGTATTGAACATCGACCCGGGAAGCCGGAAGATTTCCCTGGGCATGAAGCAGACGGCCCCGAACCCCTGGGACATGATCGAGGCCAAGTATCCGGCCGGCACGCGCATCGAAGGCAAGGTGAAGAGCCTGACGGACTTCGGTGCCTTCATCGGCCTGGAAGAAGGCATCGACGGGTTGATCCATATTTCCGACATGTCCTGGACGAAGCACATCAAGCATCCGTCCGAGCTCTTCAAGAAAGGGCAGAAGGTCGATGCGGTGGTCATCCGTATCGATAAGGAGAAGGAGCGTCTCTCGCTGGGCTACAAGCAATTGTCCCGCGATCCGTGGGAGGACCAGATCCCGACCCGGTATCGGGTGGGCGACAGCATCACCGGCAAGGTCAGCAAGATCGCCGACTTCGGGCTCTTCGTCGAGCTGGACGGCGACGTGGAAGGTCTGATCCACATCAGCGAAGTCGGCCTGGACCCCAACGTGCGCATGGAAGAGAAGTTCAAGGCGGGGGACGATGTGACGGCGAAGATCATCAAGGTCGACCGTGAGGAGCGGAAGATCGCCCTGAGTTTGCGCGATCACCAACTGGACAGTGAACGCCGCCAAGTCGATGAGTTTCACGCTTCCCAGGGCGGGTTGGATCAGAGCCTGGGGCGGGCGGCCAAGCAAAGTCGGAAGCGGGGTCAAACCGACTCCGAAGCCTGATTCGTGGGAGGTCCTATGGGCCCAAGCGCGGAGGAGGCCGTCGGGAAGCCGAAGCGGAGTCTATTGCGCCGGATATTCTGGACGATCGTGATCGGGGTCGGAGCGTTGGTCTTGCTGAACACGCTCCTCCCCGACCTCGATCTCTCGGGACGGGACCGTGTCGCCTTGATTCGCGTCGAGGGGGTCATTCTGGATGCCCAGGCGACGATCGGTGAATTGAAGCAGTACAGTGAAAATCCGCTGGTCAAGGCGATCGTGTTGCGTATCGACAGTCCCGGCGGCGGGGTGGTCCCGTCCCAGGAAATCCATGATGCCGTCAAGCGCGTGAAGAACAAGAGCAACAAGGCGGTAATTGCCTCGATGGGAACGGTGGCGGCGTCAGGAGGCTATTACATCGCCGCGGCCACGGATCGTATCATCGCCAACCCCGGCACCCTGACCGGCAGCATCGGCGTGATCATGGAGACGGCCAATCTCGAAGGCCTGTTGAAAAAAGTCGGTGTCGAAGGGGTGGTGATCAAGAGCGGGCGCTTCAAGGACGTCGGGTCGCCGCTGCGCAAGATGAGCGACGAGGAACGTAAGCTGTTGCAGTCGGTGATGGACGATGTCCATCAGCAGTTTATTCAAGCCGTGGCCGACGGCCGGTCCTTGGAACCATCCGAGGTGGAGCCGTTGGCGGACGGGCGCATCTTCACCGGTCGCCAGGCGAAAGAAGCGCGGTTGGTGGACGAGTTGGGCGATCTTGAGGACGCCATTCATATTGCGGCGGATATCGCGGGGATCGAAGGGGAGCCGAAGGTGGTCGAGCCACGCAAGCGGTTCTCCATTCGAGATATTCTGGAGTCACGCTGGTCGTCGATGTTCCCCAAGCTGGAGTTGCAGACCGGCGTCAACTTGAAATACTTGATGGCGTTCTGAGCGGCCGAACCGCCATCGCCATGCGGCAGCGAGCCGTGCGTAAGCCCCACCCACGAGGAGAGGGACTATGACCAAAGCGCAGATTATCGAGCGGGTATCGGAGCAGGTAACGACGTTGACCAAGCGGCAGGCGGAGATCGTCGTGAACACGATCTTCGATTGCATTCGCGACTCCCTGCGGAACGGCAATAAAACGGAAATCCGAGGGTTCGGCAGTTTCCGTCTGCGCGCCAGACGCATGAAGGAAGGCCGCAATCCCAAGACCGGAGCGACCGTGGCCGTACCGGCGAAACGGGTGCCTTTTTTCAAGGCCGGCAAGGAACTGAAGGAATTACTCAATAAGTAACAGGGGTGATGCCGTGGCAGAGTCACCAGACATAGCAGTGCCAGAGGTTCGGTGGAGCGACGGCGCGTTGAAACGTATGGAGCGCGCTCCCATGTTTCTGCGTGGGATGGTCCGACGCCTGGCCGAAAAAAAGGCGCGTGAGTTGGGCTACGGGGAAATCACCGAAGAGATCCTCGATCAGTTCAAGAGCCAGATGATGGGGATCATGGGCGGCGAGGGCGGCATGGCCGAAGCGGCCGATCAGATGGCGAAGGGCCAACTGCCGTGGACTGCCGCCGCGAAGGAACGCCTGGCCGCCGTGCCGGAATTCATGCGGGGGATGATCAAGCAGATTGCCGATGAGATTGCCCGCAAGGGCGGCCATATGGAAGTCAACGTCGACCTCTTCGAGAAAGTCGAAGCCTTGGGCGATATCCGCGAGCGAGAGTTGCCGCCGCTGGAATGGACCGAGGGCGCGCTGGCGCTGCTGCAAGAGAAAATCAAGGAGTCCCCGCCGATCGCCATGGATTTCGTCAGCGATATGATCCGGCATGATACCGAAGAACTGGCGCGGGAGAAGGGGCTCGCCAGGATCGACGAGCAGACCGCAGTGCAATTGTGGGAAGCGCCGCAGGAGCGCGTGGCTTGGAGTGATGAAGCCTGGAAGCGTTTGCAAACCTCGCCGGATTTTGTCCGTAGCGGCATCCGCAAGGCGGCCGAACGGAGGGCCCGCAAGCTAGGCCTGAAGGAGGTCGATTCCGATCACCTCACGACGTTCCGCAATCAGGCCATGATGAAGGCCGTGAAACGTATCCGATCGTTCGGTTACAACGAACTCACCTTCGATGCGTTCGACACGGCCCTGCAGAAAACCAAACGGCTTCAGGGGAACGACCAGGCGGAAAAGAGACTGCAGGAAATTCGGTCGCACTTCAGCGATCCCGATACCAAAAAGCCTGAAGGCGGTACCCTCGGCGCCGAACTCATGGGACGGTTCAGGAGGTTTCTCAAGGGGGAAGGATCTCTCTAAGCAGGGACGTCGTTCCAACTCCAACCTTCTCTGCTTTTCAGGCAGACGGCGATGCCGCCGGCATGGAGTGCAAGCGGAACCTACGGGCAGGCTTGAACCTCGGAGTCTCGGGTAACCCACTGAACAGCCGTGCCTCTGGGTTACCCGAGAGATTGGGAGCGGTCGGAATCGACGACCGGCGGTTAGTGGGCAGCGACGGCGCCGGGCCAGAATTTGTGTCGGATTTGCGGCAGCGGGACGTTGTCGAAGTTCGGGATGTCATAGAGACAACGATCGATGGTCGCAACCTCTTCTTCCGTGAGTTCCAGCACGACTTGTTTCTTCCAGAACTGGTCAAGCGCCAGGTAATCATTCGAAGTCGGCTTTTCGGCCAGCAGGGACTGCATCTTCTTGAATCCGTCTGTATCGACGCCTGGCACGCGTCCATTGTTACGATCAATACACCACTTCAAGACTTCTGCCACACCGTACATCGATAAAGGGATCTGGACGGTCTTACTCATAAGGTACCTCCTCAAACTTGACGGCATTGTAGCCTAAGGCTCCGCCTGTTTTCAAAGGGGCGAAAGGCCTACACCGAGGTGCCCGATAGGCGAACCGCCTATTCGGTCTGCCACGACCTTGTGAAGGCGTCGTTTCGTTGCGAAGCGAGATGGGCCTCTGTATACTCCGCTCGACAATGGAAAGCAGGAGCGGCGAAGCATGGACTTGGCCGAAATGTCATGTCTTTTTCAGCGAGATGGATATGATCGACGGTCTTTGGAGCAGCAGGGTGCCCTCACCGTCCAGCCTGTGTTTCGCATTGCTGGCGGGTTGGGCCCTGCTTTCCGCCTGTTCGAAGTCTGACCCCTACGTTCCCCCCGACCCCTTCTACTATTTTGCCAGTTATCCCGTCGGCAAAAATCCGACAACCGTGACCCCGGCCGACTTCAATCGCGACCAAATTACAGACCTCGTCACCACGAATATTTCGAGCAACACGATCTCGGTTCTGTTCGGCAACGGCGATGGAACATTTCGGGATCAGATTCAAGTGAGGGTCTGCCAGGAACCCCGTTCCTTGGCCATCAACGATTTTAACGGTGATGGTCAGCTCGATCTTGCGTTGGCCTGTTCAGGCAGCGACCAGATTTCGATCCTGTATGGCCGGGCCAACGGAAAATTTGAGGAAGGGCCGCAGTACCCGGTCCATCGGACCCCCGTGTCCGTGGCCAGTGAGGATGTCAACGGCGACGGTCATCCCGATTTGGCCGTGGCTTTGCGCAACGACAAGGTGAAAATCTTTCTCGGCAGCCCCAATGGAGAGTTTCGCCCCGGCGTTCAGTACGAGTACGGCGATACGCCCACCTCGGTGGCCCTCAAAGACCTGAATCAAGACGGTAAGCCGGACCTGATTGTGACGAACGGCGGTCCGATGTTGAGCGCAGTATCCGTATGGATCGGAAACGGCGACGGAACCTTTCGAGATCCCAAAGATTACAAAACCGGCCGGCGACCGTTGGGTGTGAGTTTTGCCGATTTCAACAACGACCGCATGGTCGATCTGTTGGTGATCAACGGCGAAGGGGATAGTTTCACGACGTTCTTAGGCAACGGGAATGCGACCTTTCAGCCGGGAAAAGATTCCGGCGCCGACGCCAGTCCGAACTTCGGGATGGCGCGAGATTTCGACGGCGACCATATCGCCGATGTAGCCATTGTCAACCTACAGTCCACCGATCTTTCCATTCTCTTCGGGCGAGGGGACGGCACGTTCAACTACCCGCCGCGAAACTATCGAACGAAGTCCGGCCCGTTCGCCGTGGCGAGTTATCGCGTCTCCGCCGACAATGTCGAAGAACCGGGTCTGGTGACGGCAGACAATGGAGCCGGGAGCGTATCGGTGTTTCTGCATCGCGGACGGAAGGACCAGGCGCCGACCGTTCGTGGGACGGAGTAATGGTCGAGTCAAGTTCCGGTCGGCTCGACCGAAGAGAGAGTATGCAGATTGCTTGACACCTCGGTAGGGCTCGGCTAGAGTTCGAACAGGCTGCCGGACAAGGCGCCGCGCCATTTTCAGCCATCAGACCGTGGGGTTTCGTGCGATCGTTCTTGTGGTGGTTTTGCATGGGCTGCCTGATGACACTGGCGGTCTTGATGGTACAAGGCGGGGTACGCGACTTGGTCTCAGGAGCCAACCCGACGGGCGGCGCGGGTGCGATCCTCTCCTTCGGTACGACGATCTTTGGGGGTGGACTGTTGGCCGGCTGTCTCGCCCTCATCCTCAATCGTCTCCGCTAAATAGAGTGACGACGTGTGCATCGTTTCGTGATGCACCCAAACGTCTGCGAAATCAGCTTGAAGGGACTACGATCGGGCGATGCATTGCCTCAAATGCAAGGGGTTCATGATGGTGGAGCGTCACTATACGCTGATGAACCGCCGGCTCTACGCGCGCTGCTTGAATTGCGGATTCTGGATTGATCTTGCGGATTTGCTTCGATTCTTTCATAAGGTGATTGAAAGCAGCCTGCGCGGCACGAAGGTCAGAGAAACCTATACCCTGTGACGGCCCGACTCGGTCAGGACGCCACGAGAAAGCACAGACGATCCGCATGTCCTATTCACGTCCTGCCCTGTCGGTCTGCATCGCCGCCATCCTGGTTCTGTTTTCCGCCCTGTGGAACGGTCAGGCCTCGGCATTCGACGGCGATGAAGACGACGAAGTCATCACGGTTCCCTTCGATCCCAGGCCGGTTCCCTCGTCCAAGCAAGCGCACCATACGCTTCGCTGGCGGCATGTCCCGGCACACAGCATTTTGCTCAAGGAATTGAAGACTGGAACGACCCTCTATCAATTTGAAAGTGAAAAGCGCTTGTCTCCGGCGAGCCTGACGAAGATTATGTCCGCGCTGGTGATCCTGGAGTACGGCCATCTCGACGACGAGGTGACGGTCAGCCCGAAGGCCGCTCGGGCGCCCAAGACACATCTGCGCTTACGGACGGGTCAAATCTTTCGGCTGGAAGATCTCTTGAAGGCCATGTTGATCGTGTCGGCGAATGACGCCTGCCTGGCGGCAAGCGAGCATGTCGGCGGAGACGAGGAGCGCTTTGTCGATCTCATGAATGCGAAGGCCGCCGCGCTCGAATTGCACAATACCCATTTCAGCAACGCCTGTGGGTTTGATGCCCCCGCACACTATTCGACCGCAGAAGACCTGGCCAAACTGAGCGAGATCGCCTTGCACCATCCCGTCTTCAAGGAGTTGGTCCGGGAAGAACGGGAGATCATCATGCCGATCAATGAGCACCGAGCGTACGTCCTGCGCAATACCAACCGCCTGCTCGGACGCATTCCCGGCGTGCAAGGCGTCAAGACGGGGTTCACCTCCAAGGCCGGCCGTTGCCTCATCGCCAAGGTCTCGCAGGACGGCAGCGACCTGTTACTCGTCATCCTCAACTCCAAACACCGGTGGAATACGGCGACCAGCCTCATCAATTACGGCCTCCGGCTGAGTTATAGCCGTGCCGGTCTCGCTCACTAGGTTCTTGATCCTTCTGTCTGGCGATATCGAATTCAGCGGTGCTCCGCTCTCATCGGCGCCGGTTGATCGAGGCCGACGGGGATTGGTCCGAGTCTGATCTTTGGTAGGCGAGAGGGCGAGAAGCCGCGCAACGATCCGTGCGATCTGCAGAGGAAGAAGCTCAGCGCGGCAGCGAAAACTCGACGTTGACGTCCTTACCGAGGTAATTCACCTGGAAGCCCTGTTTATCGTAAGCGAGCACCGCGCCCATCACATTTTCATCCCCGTAATCTTCCTTGCCCAGCAATTTGCGTACATCATCCGGGCTCTCGCTGTTCAACACGTTGCGAAAGATCCCGCGCGTTTTGTAGGCGAAGCGGTTGTTGATGAAAATGAGATCGACCTTGCCGTCTTGCACCCGGACACCCGCCATCGGGCCGGTGGGCTTTCGTTGATCGAGCAGGAAAATGAAGGTGGCTTCTTGTTCTGCCTTGATGCCGGGAATTTTTTCGTTTACCAGCACGTCGAGCGCCTTCCCTTCGGCATCTCCCAGCTTGATGCCGAACAGAGAGACGTCTTGGCTCGAAATCCCTTTTGGATCCGACAGATCGTTCTTGCTGAGTTCATAGGGTTCGGCGCTCACGATGGCTGCGAGGTAAAGAGAACCCACCGTCGCCAGTAAGGCAGTGAAGAACGTCCACTTGCTCTGCATCATGATGCCTCCTTGGAACAGGTCCTTCTCACTCGCATCGTCCTGAGGTAGGTGCCGGTTTTCGGTGGGATGGCTCAGACGACAGGGCATTGTATCCAAGGGACAGGCTGAGTTTCAAGGCATTCGGCCTTAGCCCGGCGTACATTGCTTCATGAGATCCGGGGTGCCTGGGTGAAAGCCGGCCTCAACCGGCTGCACGTGCCCGCCTCATGCTTGCCACGGACGGTTTGGAGCCAGACTGCAATTCCTGCATGGTACTCCGGCAAAGCTGCCCAAATTCAGCGGCTGCCAGGCTGCGGTAGCGCTTCGTGAGATAGGCGAGACCGACGGCATGGCGCGGGGTGGGATCATACAGATCGACCAGTTGCAGACTCCCACCGGGGAGTCGCGAACGTACGTAGAGCTCCGGGAGAATCGTGGCGCCGGTTCCTTCTGCGACGGCCTGGAGAATGCCTTCCGGCGAACTCATTTCCAGCACCACTTGCGGATGAACTCCAGCCTTCGCACATTCGGCTTCGACCATTTTCCGCAGACAGTAATCGGCCGGCATGAGTACGAGGGGCAGGGACGCCAGATCTTGCATACGAGTGCGACGTTTTCCGATCTTCATGGCGGCCGGGACCACGAGGGCGAGGCGTTCTTCAAAGAGCGGCACGGTCGTGAGTTGCGGATGGGTCAGCGGCAGCAAGCAAATGCCGATATCGAGGCGGTTGGCCAGCAGCCCGCTGACGATCTCTGTGGAAGGCTGGGCATGGACCTGAAGATGAATGTGAGGGAATTGTTGCTTGAAGCGAGAGACGAGTGGGGCGATCAAGTAGGAGTTGACCGTCGAGAGCGCGCCGACGACCAAGCGGCCGCGCTTGGCTCCGAGCAGTTCTTGGACGACCTGCGCAGCCTGATCCAGTTCCCGCAAGGCCCGCTCCGCATGGACCAAAAAAAGTTCGCCGGCCTGGGTGAGGACGACGTTCCGGCCGAGCCGGTCGAACAGGCGCGTGCCCAATTCCTTTTCGAGTCCGCCGATTTGAATCGACAGGGAAGGTTGCGAGACATGCACGTGTTCCGCCGCCCGGCTGAAATTGTGATGGGTCGCCACCGCCATGAAATAGTGAAGTTGACGCAGCTCCATGAGAGTCCTCTCTGAGGCACTTGGGCGTCCTTCGTACTATAGTCGTAAGCTATAGAATATATGAAAATAATATATTGGACGTATAGAGCATAGCTCCCCTATCGTCTGGGGTCAACCGGGCTGTCGCCGGTTGAATGTTCTGCCCGTGGCGGGCAGGGGCGACGAGCAGCCGGTCATTTATCACAGGGGAGGCACATGATGGGATTGAAGTATTGCAGAATGGGGTTGGCCCTGTGCGGGGTACTGGCGGTGCTCACCGGCTGTGCCGAATCCGGAAGGATGGACGGCGCGGGGCGCTCGGTAGCCGGTCCCGTGGCGACGAAGTCGCTCTACGAGCGTTTGGGGGGGAAGCCAGCCATTACGGCGGTCGTCGATCAGTTTGTGGCCAACGTCGCGGCAGATGGCCGGATCAACGGACGATTTGCGACGACGGACATTCCCAAGTTGAAAGGTCATCTCGTGGACCAGGTGTGTAGTGCGACGGGCGGTCCCTGTACCTACCAGGGCCGTGATATGAAGCACACCCATGTCGGAATGCAAATCAGCACGGCGGATTTCAAGGCGCTCGTCCAGGATCTCGTAGCAGCTCTCGACAAGTTCAATGTGCCGGCAGGGGAGAAAAGCGAACTCCTGGCACTTCTCGGCCCCATGCAGAAAGACATTGTTGAGGTTCCGTAAGGATGACGAAGCGGGGGGCCTGGAGACCGTTCCCCGCTCACCTGTGGCTATGGAGGAGAGAGCTAATCCAGCCGACTCGATTGGACGAGTGCGCTCGCCAGCTGTCGAAGGCGTTGAAAATAGCTCAGGCTGTCCTCCGTGAGGTCGTCGAGCAACGCATCCAGATCCGCCACGCAGTCTTCGAGAATGGCGATTCGCTGACCGTCCAATCCCTCCGGCCCATCGAGATAGAATACCGCGCACCCACCGATGACCGTATCCAAGGTCATCAGTTGCCCTTCGTGCGGGCTGGAAAAGTGAGGCCAGCCCTCGCGACTATGGGCTTCCCACAGTGACGCGATAGATTCGTGGCTCATGAAGGTTATCTCGATCGAGAGCGGTCAGGATGAATGGTCATCGCTTCGCCAACCCTAACGCATGCAGGGGGAGAACAGCAAGCGTGGCAGCGCGGGTTTTAAGGGTACAAACCTCGCTGGAGATGCGCTTGGGCCACCTTATCGATGCCCGACATCAAGGCCGCCATCCGCATCGTCGTACGTTTCTCGGTTGAAAAATGCAACGTCCTGTGGAAGGCGTTGGTGATGAGGTCCTGCAGCCGGTCTTGAATGTCTTTGGCCTTCCAGAAGAAGCGCTGCACGTCCTGCACCCATTCGAAATAGGACACGATCACGCCTCCCGAATTCGCCAGGATGTCGGGAATGACAAACACCCCCTTGTCGGTCAGGATGCGATCGGCCTCCAAGGTTGTCGGACCGTTGGCGCCTTCAGCCAGGATTCGGCAGCGCAACTTGGACGCGTTGGTTTCGGTGATTTGTTCGGAGAGCGCGGCAGGGACCAGCACCGTGCAGTCCAGTTGTAGCAGCTCCTCGTTGGTGATGGACTCGCCCAGTTTGGTCTCGCGGAGCGGTTCGTGTTTCTCTCGATAGCGGCGCAGCAATTCCGGAATGTCCAAGCCCTTGGCGTTATAGAGACCGCCGGTGACGTCGCTGACGGCCACCACCCGTGCGCCGACCTGCTGCATGATCAAGGCGGTGTGGGACCCCACATTGCCGAATCCCTGGATTGCGACGGTGGCGCCGGTCACGTTCAATTTCAGATGGCGCAATGCTTCCAAGGTGACATAGACCACGCCTCGTCCGGTGGCCTCTTCGCGGCCGAGGCTGCCGCCGATCGACAAGGGCTTGCCCGTCACGACCCCCTGCACGGCATACCCGACCTGTTGGCTGTAGGTGTCCATGATCCAGGCCATGACCTGTTGATCCGTTCCCACATCCGGTGCTGGAACGTCCTTGTCCGGCCCGATCAAGGGGAAAATCTCCGCCGCATACCGCCTGGTGAGGCGTTGGAGTTCTCCACGGGTCAATCGCTTGGGATCCACCTTCACACCCCCCTTGGCTCCGCCGTACGGAAGGTCGGCCAGCGCGCATTTCCACGTCATCCACATGGAGAGTGCGGCGACCTCACCGAGGTTCACGCCTGGATGGTAACGAATGCCGCCCTTGGAGGGGCCGCGCGCCGTGTCGTGCTGGACCCGATACCCGGTGAAGACTTCCACTCGGCCGTCATCCATCCGCACCGGTACGCTGACGATCAGCGACCGCTGCGGCAACGTGAGTCGCTGGCGCAGGTTGGCATCCAAGTGCATCGCTTCCGCCGCTTCGTTGAACTGGGCGACGGCGAGTCGAAAGGTGTGGGTGTCGAGTTCATTCATTACGGCACTCCTTACGGATGAATTGCGCATTGTTGGGTGCGCTCACGAGAGCACCCGTTGGCTGTTCGACGAGGGAAGCCAAACGCTCAGGACCGATGGTCTCGGTCCAGATGAGATGAAACCGTTCGGCAAAGTCGGCGGCGATTCGTTGCCGCACGGCGCTCACATCGGGCGTGGTCCCCAGGAGCGCCGCCATGGAGGTGACGTGGCAGTCAACAATTCCGCAGGGGACGATGTGTGAAAAGGGGGTCAGGTCCATGGAGACATTCAAGGCGAAACCATGGGTCGTGATGCCTTGCGAAATACGGACCCCGATAGAGGCGATCTTGGACGGCTTATCGCTTCCGACCCACACACCGGGCAGGCGTTCCAGGCGATGGCCGGCGATTCCCCACTCGGCCAGGGTGGCGATGAGTACATCCTCCAGCCTACGGACATAGGCCTTCGGTCCCGCACAGTGGTCGGAGAGCCGGAGGACGGGGTATCCGACCACTTGACCTGGTCCATGGTAGGTGATCGAACCGCCTCGCTCCGTTCGAAGGACGGGAATGCCGGTCCGCTGCGCCAGGTTGCCTTCTCCAGGCCAGTGGTGGTCTTTGGTCGTACGCCCGGCGGTAAAGACGGGAGGATGTTCCATCAGCAGGAGCAGGTCGCGGCAGTGGTCGGCTGCTCGCTCTCTATGGCAGGTCCGTTGCAGATTCCAGGCCTCTTCGTAGAGGAGGCAGTCGCAACGGACCAACGTTCCTGGTCGAGGTATCCCATCGCATGTCCGATCCTGCGAAGATAGGGTTGGGGTGACCGGTTGAGTCTGGACGATTTGATCCTGTGTCATCGATTAAGGCCCTGACGGAGCGGAGCGCGAGACGGTGATCGTCGCCGTGCCGGTCTTTCCTTGCGCCGCGATCTGAAACGACATCTGCTCTCCTGCGCGACCGACGGCGTGCCAGAAATCGCCGATGTTGAAGATCTGGTGGTTATCGACCGCGGTCACCACGTCGCCGGACTGCAATCCCGCCTGGCCGGCCGGTTTGGCCGGGTCCACCTGGAGAGCGAGAATCCCGCGGTCATGTTCGAGGTCGAAACTCGCGGCGACACTCGGTGTAACGGTCAAGGGAATCAAGCCGAGATCCGGACGCAGTACGGCTCCACGGTCGATCATCGATTGGAGATGGGGAGTGATGGATTCCATGGCGATGGCATAACTGATGGCTTGCGCCGACGGAGCGATCGCAACATTGATCCCGACCACCTGGCCGTAGCGATCGACAAGCGGGCCGCCGCTGTTGCCGGGATTGATGGCCGCGTCCGTTTGAAGCAGATCGTACAGGGTTTCTCCTTCCGGTGTGAGGACCGAACGATCGAGCGCGCTGATCACCCCGACCGTGACGGTCGAACCTCCCTTCAGGGCGAGGGGATTCCCGATGGCGATGACGGTCTCACCGATCTCGAAGGTCGTGCGCCGGCTGATTTCGGCCGGTACCAGGTCCGTCGCGGTGATGCTGATGAGGGCGAGGTCGAGGAAAAAATCGCGGGCAACCACGCGGCCTGGTGTCAATCGGCCCGTCGAGAGCCCGACTACGACGCTGGTCACTCCCTGTACCAGGTGATTGTTGGTGAGGATGTGTCCTTCGGCATCGATAATCACTCCGGAGCCGGACCCAGAGGGGGCCCCGTGCTGTGCTCCCCTTGGGGGGATGCCGCGCGTGAGCACGGTGACGACCGACGGGCGCACCTTCGCCACCACGGCCGGTACCGACAGTTCCTTCAGCGATGTATTCTCGGCGAAAGATTGTTCTGCACTCCAAGCCGGTGCGGCGAAGTTGAAGAGACAGAGTGAGAGGAGGCCCAACGCCGGCCACCGTCCGCGACCGGGTCGCCAAACGGTGCTGCGATTGTCGGAGCCTGTCACCATGGAAAAACGGTCCTTTCGTCGGCGCATTCTCTCACAACAGCGGGGAGGGCGAAAGCGCGCTCAAAACGACACGGGCGAGGTGGTGGCCTCGCCCGTGTCGCAACCGATGTGATGGCCCCATGTCGCCGTTACTTGATCGCCGCGAACATCTCCTTGACCATGGGGGTCTTGAGTTTCTTGAGCGCCTTGGCTTCGATCTGGCGAATCCGCTCGCGTGTGACCGACAGGTGTTGCCCCACCTGCTCAAGGGTGCGGGCCTGATCTTCGCCGATGCCGAACCGCAATCGGATCACGGTTTGTTCCCTCGGGGTCAAGGTGCCGAGGATCCGATCCATTTCGCGGGTGAGTTCCGTACGGTTCACATGGGCATCCGGCGGGACCGCCTGCTGGTCGGGCAGCAGTTCGCCCAGTTCCGTACCTCCGTCGCCGACTCGATGTTCCAGCGCCACCGGCTCCTGGAACGCCTGAATCGTTTCATGCAGGCGGTCGGGCCGCATGCGCATGCTGAAGGCCACCTCTTCCAGCCTCGGCTGGCGCCCCAACTGCTGCACGAGCCGGCGTGACGCCCGGAGAATACGATTCGAAGCTTCCGTCTGGTGGACAGGAATACGGATCGTGCGTGACTGGTCGGCCAATGACCGGGTAATGCCCTGTCGGATCCACCAGGTGGCGTAAGTGCTGAATTTGAACCCCTTCCGATATTGGTACCGCTCGGCCGCTTTCATCAAGCCGATATTGCCTTCTTGCACCAGATCCAGGAGCGTGAGCCCACGACCGGTATAATGTTTCGCCACATCCACGACCAGCCGCAGGTTGCAACGTACCAATTCGTCTTTGGCGGTTTCCAAGGTGATGCGAGCCGTCCGCAGCTGTTCCAGGCAGGCCTCCAGTTCCTTCTGGACCGAGGCGGCATATTTCCCTCCGCTTCCCGCCTCCCGTCGCAGCTGTTCCAGCGAGGTTTCCGCTTCATTGAGAGCCAGTGCCGAGAGTCCGCTCAGCTTCCGCACCGTCTGCAACGTCTGGATGCATTCGATGGTGTGCTCCGTCCGTTTCAGGCGACCGGCGGCTTTGGCGGCCTGTTGCAGCGCCTGGCGAATCCGGCGCGTGCCGAGGTCGATGTGTTTCGCCAGGGCGATCTCTTCATTCCGTTCAAGGAGCCGGCGTTCGCCGAAGGAACGGAAATATAATGATTCCAAGAGAAAGGGCGCAGATGTCGAACGAGAGGCCTTTTCCGGTGCAGCTTCTTCGATTTCTGTTTCCGGTTGATCGGCCTGAGCGATGCTCTCCAGCAGATCGCTGGCTTCCGGATCATCGGCATCAGGGTCCACCTGCACCGCAACCGTTGGTTCTGTATCGTCGTGAATCGCGAGGGACTCTTTCATAAATCATCACCCCTCTTCCCCGTCCTGGGGAGGTTTGCTCTCTGACTGCTTGGAGAGGCCTTAGGCAACCACTACATTAGAGACAGGTTCCTGAGAAAAGGATTCGTCCTATTTTCCCACTCTTTTGCCGCTTCTGTCAGAGATACTACGAGACAGGGAGCGGCTTGGATGACCTGGAAAAGAAGATAGGGACTCTCTCTGAACTGTCAAGGGGATCGGCAGTGCGATCAGTGATGACTCGTATGACGGGAAGGATGGAGAGGTGAGGAGCGTGACGGGATTGGTTCGGTTGAAAACCCATCGTCAGTCTCCTAGAATGCCGAGTTATGGCACAACTGAAAAACGGCGAACGGGTCCACCTCGTGGATAAGAAGGGCCGCCAGTATGCCCTGATGTTAAAGGCCGGCGATACCTATCACTTCAGCGGCGAGACGATTTCGCACGACGAGCTGATCGGCAAGCCGGACGGTTCGATCGTGACCCTCTCCAGAGGCAAGCGATTTCTGGCGTTACGACCGACGTTTGGGGAGTATGTCCTCAAAATGCCCCGCGGGGCGCAGGTGTTGTATCCCAAGGACCTGTCTCTGATCCCGATGTGGGCCGATGTCTATCCTGGCGCGCGGGTGTTTGAGGCGGGAACAGGATCGGGGGCGCTCACGATGGCCCTGTTGCGTGCCGTGGGTACGACCGGACTGGTCGTGAGTTATGAGGTCCGCGACGATTTTGCCCGCACGGCGCTGACGAACATCGAACGGTACATGGGGCCGGTGTCCACCCTGATGCCCTGCCGAAAGAATGCCTATGAGGGCATCGATGTGCTCGAAGACGGGCGCCCGTTCGATCGTCTCGTACTGGATCTGCCGGAACCCTGGCAGGTGGTGCCGCATGCCGCGACAGTGTTGCGTTCCGGCGGCATCTATCTGAGTTTCGTGCCGACCATCCCGCAAGTCATGCAAACCGTGGAGGCGCTGGAACGGACCGCGGTGTTCGGCATGGTCGAGACCTTTGAAACCCTGCTCAGAACCTGGTCGATCCAGGGGCGCAGTGTCCGTCCCGACCATCGGATGGTGGCCCATTCCGGTTTCATTACCGTCGCGAGGAAGGTTGAAGCCGGCTGGTGGTCGCATGCCGGGAGGGCGACCGCAACCGCGACAGAGCCTGCCGGCGAGGGTGAGCAGGAAGGACAGGAGGAGGGGGAGTCGAACGCATGAATCGGTTGCAGGGGAAAGTAGCCATCATTACCGGGGGCAACGCAGGAATCGGGGAGGCGATCGCCAAGCTGTTCGCGGACGAAGGGGCCTCCGTCGTCGTGACCGGCCGCCGGAAAGAAGAGCTTGATCGCGTCGTGAAGGGGATCGGTGTGAACGGGGGCCGGGCCTTGGCCGTCGTCGGATCGGTCACGGATGAGAAACACGTGCAGGATGTGGTTGCGCAGACCCTCCGCACCTTCGGTAAACTCCACATCCTCGTGAACAATGCCGGGATCGGCGATTTCGGCAAGCGGCTGCATGAAACGGACGATGCGACCTGGATGAATGTGTTGGACATCAACCTCACAGGGGTCTTCCGGATGACGCGGGCGGCGGTCCCCGAGATCATCAAGAGCGGCGGCGGCGCGATCATCAATATTTCCACCGTGGCCAGCCTGGTCGGGATTCGAGGCCTACCGGCCTATGCCGCGTCGAAAGGCGGGCTGGATGCGTTGACCAGGTCGATCGCCGTCGATTATGCCTCCGACAACATCCGGTGCAACGTGGTCAACCCCGGTTTGGTGGACACACCCATGGCGGCATCGTTGATGAACGACCCTGCCAGGCTCGACCCTATCCTGGCGCACTATGCCATTCGGCGGCCCGGCAAGCCCGAAGAGGTGGCGAAGATGGTGCTGTATCTGGCCTCCGATGAGGCGACCTGGGTGACCGGAGCGACGTTCTCCATCGACGGAGGCATGACCATCAGCAAAGGGTGAGTGGGAGAAGGCGACGGCTTGTCGCGGCCTGGGACGATGACCTCACGGATGGTGCTGTGACGCAAGTCGCCGGAAGCGAGGAGGCGATCATGAGTCTTCTGCCACGTCTGGGCGCAGTCATTGTTGCGACCTTCTTCTTGGCCGCCATCCTCTGTGGGATGCCGGAATCAGATCCGGCGCGGGCGGAGGCCGGAACGGAGTTCGTGGGGACGGTCCTGTCGGTGGACATGTCATCCGGAAAGTTCGCCGTCAAGAAAGACGGCGGCGGAAGCCGCTTCACCTTCGTGACCAATGACAAGACCCGTTTTGAGGGCGGGCCGAAGACCATCAAGGACCTCAAAAAAGACGATCATGTGGCGGTGTTGTATCACGTGCAGGGACCTCAGTACGTGGCGATGACCGTCACGCTCAAGAAGTAAAAGGCGCTTGCCCATGGATATCACGGTGCAGACTCAATGGTGCGGCATCATCGGCAATCCGGTGGAACACTCGCTTTCACCGGCCATTCACAATGCGGCCTTTCAGAAAGTGGGGCTCAATCTGGTGTATCTGGCCTTTCGCGTGGAGTCCATCGGTGACGCCCTGAAAGGGGTACGGGCTCTGGGCAATGCGAGAGGGTTCAGCGTAACGATCCCACACAAGGTGGCGGCGATTCCGTTTTTGGACGAAGTGGAACCCACCGCAAAACATATCGGCGCGATCAATACCATCCTGGTCGAAGACGGGAAGCTGAAGGGGTACAACACGGATGCCTCCGGCGCGTTACGCGCCTTGAAAGAAGGCGGTGCTCTGCTCGACGGTCACCGGGTGTTGATTTTGGGTTCCGGAGGAGCAGCCAGGGCGATTGCCTTCGCGCTGACGGCGGGATCCGGGATCGCTGGTCTGACGATTCTCGGCATCGAAGAGGTCGAACGGCAGAAGCTGGTGAAGGATTTGAGAGGGAAGACGGCGATTCCCATCGAAGACGGTCCGCTGACCTTGGACATGCTCCGCAACTGGGTGCCGCACGTGCGCACCTTGATCCATTGTACGCCGGTCGGCATGTACCCTCGTGTGGACGAGTCCTGTGTGCCGGCGAATCTCTTCAGACCGGAACTGACGGTGATGGATATCGTCTACAATCCGCGCGAGACGAAATTACTGCAGGAAGCGAAGGCGGCCGGTTGTCGGACCATTCCAGGGCTGGAGATGTTCCTCAATCAAGCGGTGCTGCAATTCGAACTCTGGACCAAACACTCGGCCCCGACCGATGTGATGCGGCACGTGCTGGAGTCCCGCTTTGAGTGAAGGGTCGGGCGTCTGCTCGGATCAAAGGCCCGCATCGGCCATCCCTTTCTAACCATGGAACCCCGCAAAAATCTCGTCTTGATCGGTTATCGAGGGACCGGCAAAAGCACGGTCGGAAAGATCCTGGCTCGGAGGCTACATCGTCGGCTGGTATCCACGGATGCCGAGGTGGTGAAGCGGGCCGCATTGTCCATTCCCGAGATCGTGAAACAGTTCGGTTGGGAACATTTTCGCGACCTGGAGTCGGCCGTGTGCCGGGACTTTGCCGCGGAGGAACAATTGATCATCGACACCGGCGGCGGCGCCATCTTGCGGCCTGAAAATGCGGATGGGCTGCGACGCACCGGGACGCTGGTCTGGCTCACAGCCACCGTAGAGACGATCACCCGCCGCATCGGCGGCGATACCCAGCGCCCGTCATTGACCGGCACGAAATCGTTTACGGACGAAATTCGTGAGGTATTGACCGAACGGACCCCGAAATACCAGGCGGCGGCCCACCACCTCGTGCCGACCGACGGCGTTTCTACGGCCGAGGTGGCGGAGCGTATCTTGGAGCTGATCTCGCACAAATCGACCGATTGATTCCCCCAAGGTGTCCATCGGCGAGGGTGGCCTACCTTCGCTATTCTTGACAACACCTCGGCAACATGGTTCTTATACCGGCGCGCGCCCGTAGCTCAATTGGATAGAGCATCGGACTTCGGATCCGAGGGTTGGGGGTTCAAGTCCCTCCGGGCGCACCATAGAATCAATAGGTTGCATCGTTTCTTTCGGTTCTTCCACTTCTTCGGTCACGGTTTTGGTCACGGTTCCAGTCAGACTTCCCCGATTCACTGCGTCCCGAAGATGTCCTGGTGCTAGGTGCGCATACCGCATAGTTGTCTCAATATCACGGTGCCCGAGGATTTCCTTCACCGATACGAGATCGACCCCTGCCATGACACGGCGGCTGGCTGCGGTATGCCGAAGTGAGTGCCAGCACGCCCCGATGATCCCCGCTCGCCTCAGGCCAGGCTCAAACGAACGCCGGAGGAATGCCCGGCTGTCCATAGGGTGGGTCACGTCCTTTAAGCCTGGGAACACCCAAGCCGACCGAAGAAACGAGTCAAATGACCTCAGAATCGTCTTGGCTCCTTCGCTCAAGGGCACATGCCGGGTTTTGCCTCCCTTTGGCATAGGCAGGGTCAGGACCTCGTTCTCCAGATCGACCTGGTTCCACCGCAGCGTGAACTGTTCTCCTCGTCTCAACCCT
This sequence comes from Nitrospira sp., assembly GCA_030123565.1. Taxonomy (NCBI): domain Bacteria; kingdom Pseudomonadati; phylum Nitrospirota; class Nitrospiria; order Nitrospirales; family Nitrospiraceae; genus Nitrospira; species Nitrospira sp. Next base: position 4,232,098 of record CP126122.1, read on the forward strand.
GTCTCGACGGCGAACGCGACTAATTTCCAGTCATCCGGGGGCATCACGCCCCTCAACCGGTCAAGTTCTTCACTCGTCAGGAATCGCGTCCGGTTTGCTTCCGGAAAGAACTTGAGGCTGGACACCGGGTTCTTGGTGAGCTTGTCATCTTTCACGGCCAACATGAGCACGTGGCGAAGGAAGGCAAAATGTCTATTGATCGTGGCATCCGCCCACAGCCGTTGCGGTTCCTTCGTATTCACCTTCATCTTGGCGCGCATTCTGGCTTGAATCCGCCGAAGATCGTCTACCGTAATCTGGGTGACTAGGCGACTCCCAATAAGCAGGGACCAGCGCCGACCATAGAGTACTTCGCCAGCTTTGTTTCGGTTCACAGTTCCTTCGAGGTAGCGTTTGATCCAAGCCCGAAGGGTGATGTCCTTCCGGGGCGCAAACTTCTCCGGGAAATAGGTCCCTTCCCGAATATCGGCTTTCAATCGACCATAGAGCGCTTTGGCTTGTGATTTCGTATCACACCGGAACCAGCGCTGCCGCCCGTGCTCGTAGAGGCGCACCCACCACCCTTCGCGGCCCTTTCGCTGGGTGATCCCTCTATCCTTTCCCGCTTTTCTTGCCACGGCGGCTCTCCTTTCGTTCTCCGGTCTTCTGGGCCTCGCGCCACTTCCTCGCCGCGACTCGGTTCTGGCAGCGCGGCTGGCAGTATAGCTGGTCGCGCCTGATCGCTAAATAGATCCTGGCGCATTCCGGACAGCGCCGAATGTAATCCCCGGACTGGGCCAGGAGGTGGACAAATCGGTATTCAAACTCCTTGGCCTTGCGTTTCGCGATCACGAAGATCGTTCCGGTCTCGTCGGAGAAGCCGCCCGGCGATACCACGACCAGCGTCATCTGCGGAAAGGTGAAGGCGGTGTGCCCCTCGTGCCAATACTCCTCTAACTGCGCCAGGGTTGCGGCCTGAATGTCCTGAGCTTCTTTTCGGCTGGGAATCGTCTGATAGTTCTTTGCATTGGGCACCCCTTCTACGCTCCAGCCACTTTCCGGGGCCACCATCCCGCCGTATCGGTCCCCTGTCTCATCCACAAAGGCCGCGACTTCAAACGCTAAGAGTGTCCACTCCGTGGGCGTCAAGCCCTCCAGATTGGTCTGTAAAAACTGGAGTACCCACCCGACGGCGCCATCCGGCATCGTGCGGATGCGCTCGATCGCTTTCTGGTACTCCAGTTGGAATTCCTGATCGGCTTTCCCCTGTGCGCTCATGCCTTCTGTTCCTTTCTCATGCCAAACCCTCTCCGTATTCCTGATCCCAACACCACTGAAAAAAGTGTCCTGCTGAAGGGCCATCTCGACCTGAATTTGTTTGGCAAGTGTACCGCCTCCTTGCTAATGGCTGTCAAGAATAATCACGCCTAAAAAATATCAGGCGTGATCTCGCCACAGCCATTCTTTCAAGGAGGTGCCCGATGGTTAGTACAAAATTGATCACCATTCGAGAAGCCGCGAATCGATTAGGACTCAAGGAAAGCACGATCAGGAAATACATCCTGAAACGGCAGATCGCCTATGTGAAGCCGTCTGTGCGAGCCGTGCGGATTCCTATTGAAGAACTGGAACGGATTCTGGCTGCCGGACTGAGGCCGGTGATTCCTCAGGCAGAAGGTGCCCGATGAGCCGCTGGAAGGAGTTCCGGCGGGAGCCCATTGCCGGCGAATGGACGCGAAAGCAGAAACGAGGCTATCACCGGGTCCGGTCGCTGCTCTGGTTCTGGGAATGCCATCAATTCCAAGTGCTCTGGGTCACGCTATCCACGGCAGAAGGCGGGGACGCCGAGAAGCTGACGTACCACCACAAGCAACTGCGCCAGCGGATCGAACGCCAACTCGGGTTTCAAGGCTTGGAGTATTACCAGGTCCGGACGGAGGAAGGGCATGGCGTGCTCCATATCTTCTGGGCCTGGCGGGTGCCTGATGGGGAACGCGCACGCCGATTCTGGATCTCCCAGGAATGGCTCTCGTCACAATGGCGAGCCCTCCACGGGGCTCCCGTCGTCTGGATCAAGGCTTATCAACCCAGCCATCGTTCGCGGAACCGCCTCAGCCGCTACGTCATCAGCCAATACGTCCAGGATCAATGCGGCTACGTGAACATGTGTTGGTCCTGGAAACGCTCCCTTGGCTTTCCCATCAGCCGACTCTGGGAAGAGATGCGGCACCAATGGTCTACCCGGAATGCGTATAGACGGATCAGGGGTGAGATCGAAATCCCGCGCATTGTGTTTCTCAAGACCTGGGAGGATCTGCTCTCGGGGCATCCCATTTGGTTTTGCGGCACCATTCTGCAACTCGTGTTGGGGAAGGGGCTCGTCTATCAGGAGGTGTGAGGGATGATCTGGCACCGATGTAGTCTCAAACTGCCAAGCCTGTTTGGTCCAGCCTGTTGCGGACGGGAAGCGACCACGTACGACCGGGCGCGGAAAGCCTGGCTTTGTCCTGAGCATGCGAAGGAACGGTTATGTGAGTTCTGCCAGGTCGAACGAGCCTGGGTACGGTTCTGTTATTCGGAGAATGAAATAGTGTGCGAGGTCTGGCTCTGCGTGGACTGTGCAGGGCTTACGGGGCGACGGTGACACGCTCTAATCAATTTCTCCCTGTCACCCGTCCACTATCCTCTACGGGTGAGAGGGAACATGCTCCGTCCTTATATCAGGCGGCGATGCGTCAGCTTGGCCGCCGCTCTGGGTGATTGTTGGTTACAAGCGTAGAGAAGAGAACAGGGATACTGAAACCATGGGGAGATTCGTCACGCAAAGACTCCGCCCAACGAGGCCGCCCGGCCGTTCCGGACCACTGGACCGGACGGCCGGGGGGATCGGGGGCGCAGCCCCCGCTTCACTTGATTCATATGGTCAAAGTAGGACATATTCTGAGAGCGACCCTTTTTCCCATTGGCGCAAACCGATCGCAACACCTCCATGTGCTATGTGGCTTTAGATACATTCATTTCTACGTCACAATTAAATGTCGGCATGTGCCCGTCATTCATCCGCGATGGGTACTTCAATAATCACGGTTAACTTCGCTTGACTCGGGCACTGTTCGTTTGCCGGAACCATTAGACTCCTTTGAGAAGAGATTGTTGTAGTGATCCCATCGCATAATGAATCGGGAGTTTTGCCTCCTTTCCTAGGTGCTACTCCTGTTGAGCCGTCCGCAATGGCTCCTTATCGGGTCGCGTTACTTGATCTCGTAAAGAAATTTGCTTCAAATCAAGAACGCAGGAACATTCTCGCCGGTTTTATCGGTTACAGGGCTGAATTGCAGAAAGTCGGATTTCTAACGGGATTTCAGTGGGTGGGTGGTAGTTTTGTGGAAAATGTGGAAACAACGTTGCATCGCCCGCCGCGAGACATCGACATAATCACCTTCTCTTATCGTCCTGACAGCTATCGGGACGAAACTAATTGGGAAGGCTTTGTATTATCTCGACCGGATTTATTCGACCCTCAAGAAAGCAAGAAAAAATATTCATGTGATGCCTATTTCGTGGATCTGTCTCTTGGAAGCCCTACATATTTGATCGATCAGACTAAATATTGGTTCGGTTTATTCTCGCATCAGCGGGACACTTCTTTGTGGAAGGGGATGCTTGAAATTCCCCTCACTGATGATACGGAAGTTGCTGCACTATTCGGTGCAGGAGGCACCAATGTTGCGCAAGATTAAGTTGGATGGTCTGGAAGCCGAGTTGTCTACTGTCAATGCATTGCTGGCGAAAGCTGCGGAAGCGGGCGACTTCGTCGGGAAGCTTCAGTTTTCAAAACGAAAGCAAGTCTTGGAAACAGATATTGAAGCGATCAGTCACACGTCCGAAAAGCTTGCGAGTGTCGCCTTATTATTCGGTGGAGTGCCTGTTCTTGGTTCTCGCGGAATTTCAGCCGACTTCGCCGGAAATGCATTGGAGAACTTCCAGGACCTGGTCGCCAAGACATTTGCTAAGTCGGAATGGGGATCTCTGGCTGAAAGGGGTCCCATTCCCTTGAGGGATTCCTCACATTTGATGATCACGGAAGTAGCTAGAGGCTCCTTTGGGTTTGTGTTGAATGAACTCTCTGAGCAGACGGAAATTGCAGATACGGCTTTAAAGTTGCAGGTTGAAGAAGTTGCTACGCTTTTGCAGCGAACGGCATCGCCAAATGAATTAGATTTTGAGGAAGCGGCTGAAAGCTTGGACTCAAGGGTTCTAACGGCTTTAAAGAATTTCTTTGTGACTTTGGATTCCAACGGGGCAACGCTAAGGGTCGTGGAAGATGTTGCAGATTTCACGCTTGATGAGGCGGCTATTCATCGAGGAAGGCGACGCACTGAAGCCACCCAGATTCAGGAGAATGATCTCACAATAACTGGCACACTGACGGGCGTTCTCCCCGACCATAGGAAGTTTGAGGCCAAAGCCGAGGATAATAGAACGGTATACGGTACGGTCTCCAAGGAAGGTATCAAGCAGTTTGACGGACTGGTAGCTAAAGGCCAAACGCCTATTGGCAAGAGATGGAACCTTAAAATTCGCCGTCGCGTTATAGCCCCATGGAATCGTCCATCTAGAGAGATAAATACTCTCCTGGAGTTCGTCGGACAAGTTGATTAGAGATGGTTAAAGCGCGCAGATCTGCTGATGGGGGAAGCAAAATCCCATCTTTTTAGGATATAGGGAGCGTGCAAATCCTGCCTTCTTACTCTTGGCTCTAGTGTCGATTTTATTCCCAGTTGGGAGTCCGCGTCATTCGCACCACTGATGTTAGAGATTGGCTATCAATTAGCAATGAACAGTGCGGCAAAGCAAATTGAGACGTACGGCACAGACATAACTCAGGGCGGTCACGATCACTGGTCCGTCTCTTTCCCTGTCAAAAGGTTGCGGATATGGCGGTCGGGTCGGGCGTAAAAGGTCTTTCCTACAGAGGTGTGCACCTGTGCCCTTAGGAAATGAACTTTGAGTCCATGCGCCGTTCCAAGATAATCCTTTACGCTTGGAATCCAATTCTCATCCCCCAGCCCAGGCTTTGCGGACACATAGAAGTTGGCTGATTCACCGTCTCGAAGTCTGACTGGAAGTTTCGATGAATATTCGGGAGCGCCGGGGATTTGGAATAGTTTGGTCCGCTTGAATGGGAGCGACCAGCCAATCCCTGTAATTGTGACTTCCCTCGCACCAAGGTTTACCGCAGAGATGGTGACATAATCTCGAGAAGGCATACCCGTTTGCACAAGCGTATTTAGGCTGGCTGTTACCTTTATATGGAGCCGCCTAGTTTTTGTAGCGAGGTAGAGAGAGGCTATAACAGCAGAAATGGTTCCCAAGGCGGAAAACCACGGGGCAAAGCTGTTAATGAATTGCCAGGTCTGTTTGTCCATGTAGGCGCGAGATGCGATTTCGTATGAGATGATATTCTACGCAGAATCACTCGCGCAATCATCTCTCGAGAATAGCGGGGCCAGTATTGTGAGCCATTTTTGAATGCTGGATGCGGCCATCGAACTAACTCCCTGAAGCTCGAAGCCCATGGTGAAATTGGGATTCAAACTGGGCTGCGGGATCCCGTCTTACGATAGAAATCTGGTCACGGTTTTGGCCTCGATTGCACGTATGCCTCAGTCATCATTGATCTTCATTGATTGATGCAAAAAACATTGATCTATAAAGAGAACATATCCACCTGTCCTCCCTGATCGCTGTCAGTCTCTAGGGTACTTTTTACGGCGTCTTGGCCAATGGTCTCGTTTCTGGGGGAAGGTGCGATTGTTCTGGCAGATGATTGACTTGTGCGACAAATGGCGTACAATGTGAAACATGAGGAAGGCGTCGCATCTGTCCATGTCAGACCGTATTAATGCCCGTATCGATATCGGCCTTAAAAAGAGAGCCGTGAAAATCTTCGATCGCCTGGGGATTAGTGAGGCAGAAGCCATACGGCTTTTTTATGCTCAGGTTGAACTCCATCAAGGTATTCCCTTCCCTCTCACCATTCCAAATGCCACGACCATTGCCGCCTTTGACGAAACCAACAAGCCGGAGAAACTCCCTTCCTTTAAAACCTTCCGCGCCCTCAGAAACCAGACGGGCGTATAGCCTTGCTCACCATCAAACCCACCAGTCGTTTTCTCAAAGATCTTAAGTTAGCCAAGAAACGAGGACAGGACATCGATGATCTCGAGGACATCATTGACCTCTTACAATTCCAAAAAGTTCTGCCTGTCAGAAACAGAGATCACGCCCTTTCTGGGAATTGGAAGCATCACCGCGAATGTCACATTGCCCCAGACTGGCTGCTGATTTATCGAACGGATGATGAATTCCTTTACTTGGAACGTACCGGCTCCCACGCTGATCTGTTCGAGTGAATGTGCCAGATCGTCTCTCATTTGTTAGGAAATCTGGTCACGGTTTTGGTCACGGTTCGGTCACGGTTTTAGGCACGATCGCAGGTACGCCTCAGTCGTCATTGATCCTCATGGACTGATGCAAAAAGCATTGATCTATAAAGAGAACATGTCCATCTGTCCTCCCTGATCTCTGTCTGTCTCTAAAGTGCTTTGTGCGCCTTCGGATCCGAGGGTTGGGGGTTCAAGTCCCTCCGGGCGCACCAGACAGCCCCAGCACGAATTTCTCGCCTCTCTCTCCGGTGTTCTTGCCCGCACGTTCGCTGTTCCGATGTTTTCAAACTCTGCAGGACCGATACCCCATCGGCAACAGCCTCCCATTTGGAACGCCCGGCGATCGGTCTGGGTTGGAACCGATACGGATGTTCCGCGCTAACTATTTGTATTCCCGCCGTTATCCCTTCCGCTGTCGATGTGAATCCGAGGTCCGGCCGACAGCTGCTCCGGCAGCTGCTATAGTTGTAGCGTCGGACAAAGGTAACACCCCAGCGTGAAGGAGCATGGGTCATGAAGTACCGTAGCCTGTCACAATTGGTAATGGGCGGAATGGCGGTTGTCCTGTTGACGGCACCAGGATGCAGTAGCATGAAGTGGTTGCAGGGAGGATCGGAAGACCAGTCGGCTTCGGAGGGAGGGCGTTCCAATGGCCAGGGCGACTCCGGCCTAGGCTATTCTAACCAAGGCGACCGTGATGGGCAGGGGCGTTCCGGCGGTGGGCACGCAGCAGGGGAAGGTACTCATGATGGGCAATATCCCTCCATCAGCCGGCAAGAGGGTGAAATCGCTGGAGCAGAAGCAGAGGGCGGCGCGTTGCGTGGGTTTTCTCCTTTGGTGAACGGACAAATCGCCGGAGAAGAGCGACTCAGCCGGAGCAGCATGGGCATGATGATGCCGGTCGATCGCGATGAAAAATGGCGTGCCGAACTGCGCCGCGAGGAAGCGGCCGCGATGGAAGCAGGATTGAAAGACGTCTTTTATGGATACGATCGCTATAATATTTCAGACGACGGGATGGCCTCGCTGACGACCAATGCCGACTGGCTTAAAGAGAATCCCAAGGCACTCCTCAAGATCTCCGGACATTGTGACGAGCGTGGAACACACGACTACAACCTCGTGCTCGGGGAAAAGCGGGCCAAAGCCGCCAAGCGTGTACTGGTTGATCTGGGCGTGAGTCCCAAACAAGTGGCGATTGTGTCCTATGGCAAGGATCGCCCCTTCTGTGCCGACCATGACGAGGCCTGCCATCAGCAGAATCGGCGCGGCCATATGTTGCTGCGCAAATAGGCGAGAATCCCGGCGCCTTCCCGTGAGTGGGCGCCGGGGCCAGGTTCCAGGCCACAGGGCTATTCAGATCCCTTCTTCCTCCCTTCCAATCCAATCTCCTTGACCGGCGCTGAATAGGCCGGGCATTCCGCACAGGAACCAGGATCCTTCCAGGTTGAGAGTTACCGTAGGGTTTCCTGTGGACGGCAGGCCTCGTGGACACCTGTTTCCCTTCTGTCACCCGCCACATAGGGTGACAACGCGCGGGAGCTTATGGTATCTGAGCCACAACAGGTGACAGGCTTTCCGCCGCCCATTTCGTACGAAGGAGTATGATTGTGAACCAGCGCTTTGGAATTACCGTGAAATTCTTGATTTCCGCCGACTCCCCCGAGGAAGCCGAAGAGATCATCGAGTCGGCATGCGAGAAGATGGCTGCGTCCGTCAATGAAGGGGACGTGAGTTACGAAGGCATCGAAGACATCGAAGAGGAAGATGAGTGATGAAGCCGTCCGTTAAGCGAGGAAGGGTTCGGCAAGGGCGAGCCTTTCGGCTGCTTCACTCAGAGGGTCGGATGGTATGACGGACCCTGTCGCGTCCACCGGAAAAGAGACCCGCCCGTCGGGATTTTTGAACCGGATCCATCAATCCAGCAAGCAGTATCTCCCGCAGTGGTTGGGTGTGCCGGCGCACATTCACCACGTCGCCTATCGGATGGCCAACCCTCCGGTGGAACGGCCCAATAGTCGCCGTGAATTTCAACAGCTTCTCCAGGCGCTGGATATTTCCGAGGGCGCGATCGAAGAGAAGTTCGGGTATGGATTCAAGACGGCATCCAATGGGGACCGGCTGATCGTCGTCTGGGAAGCCCACACGGAATATTACAGCTATCAAGTGTGGCATGTGGTCCATGATGCGGTGAGCCTGCTCGATTTCGGACCGATCACGTTTCCCGGCTACACGATGCCCCTGTCTCCCCTCGGCCTTCGCGTGAACGCCCTCGACATGCTGTTTTTGCCGCAAGCGCCGCCGTCGGAAGAGGAACTTCCGGCTCGGCTTCCCGGCGCCATGGTGTACGGCAGTCGTATTGTGGGGGACGAGATCGTGGCGGTGACGAGTTTCACGCCCGACGAGTTCGACCGGGAGCGGTACCTGGTATGCTCGGTCTCCGAACAGGCGCTCAGGCAGCAGGTGGCGAAAATCGTGGACACGATCGTCGCCATCGAAAACTATTACCATCTGGTCATGTTGCCGATGAAGGCCTTTTCCCGCGCCGTCGATCAAATTCATGATTACGAGCAGCGACACCTCTACCAGCGGGCCGTATTGATCGAACAGTTGGGTGGCACGACACCGCAGACCATGCAGAAGTGGCTGACGGTCTTGACCCAAGACCTGTTGCAAGTGAGCCGATTGGCGGAGTCGATGCGGTATCGGCTTTCTGCGTCGGTACCCTATGACCGCATCGTGCAGAGCAACATGGCATCATTGCAGGAACGGCCCTATGGGTCGCTACGCCGACTGTCGGAGTATGTGATGTGGAAAATCACCGGCGTGACGGAGGGCTATCAGCAGCTGCTCCGGCGCATCGATGCCATGGAGAAAGATTTCGAAGCCACGGTGGCCGTTCTCCGGACCCACATCGAATTGCGGTTGCAGGAGCAGAATATCGGATTGCAGGATCAGAACATGAAGCTACTGGCCAGCGTGGATTCCACCACGCGGGCGCAGGCGATTCTGCAGCGCACGGTCGAGAGCCTCTCCGTGATCGTCATTACCTACTACCTGACGGGATTGGGGAGCTATGTGCTGAAGGCTTGTTATGAATTGGGGTGGCTGAAGAACGCGACCGTGGCGACGGCGATTTTTGTGCCGATCGCCTTCGGCATTTCCTTCACCCTTATGACGGTGGGTAGGAAAATCATCGTCAAACGGATGGTGAATTCCACCAAGGACGGCGCGGGCCATTGACCGTCTGATCGTATGTGTCGCTCCGCCTCGGACCGGAACTGCAGGCCGGCCTCACAGGCACCCTGCGGCCTGCTTATGCGGCAGCCAGTTCCTGTGTCTCGGCGGCTTCAACGGCCGATTCATCGAGTAACCGCCCGATCAGGCGCTGAATCCGGCTCTGGTCGTCCCGGCGCACTCGAATGAACTCGATGCCAGCTTTCTGATGGGCGGCCCATCGGACCTTTGCGAGCCCCACGGTGAGCGGTCTGGCCTGGTCCGGCGCCATGACCTGCAGTTCGAGATAGTCACCCGGCTTGACAGGAAGATCGGTCTGAACGGCGCAGCCAGGCAGGGAAAGGTTGATGACCGTCCCTTGACCGATCAGTGAGTCGCTCAAAAGCCGGACTGGATAGGTCACGGCGACCCGCATTGAGGAACGAAGTTCCATGTCCATGAGAAGGCCTCCTTGCCTTGGCCCTGCTTCCTGAGGGCTTGTCGCTTTTTCGGCTGGGCCTTTCAGGAACTTGAGATGCCACAGGGCCGGAATTCCCATCCATGAATGAAAAGGGGATGGGGCGGGCGACATCCCGGCGATCAGGGTGGAGGGTTTCAGCTGTCCGCCGAGGGGGTTGCGAAGACCGTTGCGGCGGGTCAACCACAGTGCCAAGGGGATACTGATCGGAAAAGGCAGGAAGACCAGGGCCAGGACGGTCAGGCTTCTACCGGCAGCCATCCGAAGAATCTGAAGGCAGGCGTTGGAAAACATGGCACGGTCTCCTCACCTCTGAAACCACCGCGCCCTTCATGGGCGCTGGCATTGGGTTGCATCGCTGGGTCACCGTCGTCGCGGGGTCGCCTCGGGCCGTGCATCCCGCAGGAGATCCACGACCCAATGTCCGATCAATGCTGAAAAGACGACGACTGTGATTACAAGTCCTGCTGCGTTCTCCATGAGACTTCTCCTTCTGGTTGGCTCCCTCTGCTATGGTGAATGAGCAACCCTCATGCCAGCCGGTAATTGCGATGGCCCGTGCGGCTGAGTGGTAGAAGGTCCCTGATTTCACAGGACTTCGCCGTCGGATTGCCGCAGTGAGGGGCATGACGAGGGAAGTCAGGCTGCAGAAAAAGATACGCCGCGTATCTTTCCCGATAATGCAGCGGGAGCGTCGCGGGCGGCAATGGGTCCCAGCCGGTCTCCTGCACCAAGTCGTTGATCGAAGGGGCGCCGGTTGATTTTGGCTGCGGAACAGCGTATCCATCTCAGACGGTTCCATCGACCGAACCGGTTCAGTAGGGCGTAGCAAAGGGCATTTGTGGAGCGACGCGACAGTCCCCGCTATGAAATCGAGGTGCCGCTCACCTTTTCTGGCCATGCCATTGCCGGAAGCGGGCTCATCACCAGCCTCTCCAACGAGGGCTGCCACGTGGTGAGTGAGGAATCGTTGCCGGCCCGTGCTTGCCTCTCCCTCCATGTCGAATTCCCGACCCCCTATGAGCCGTTCACCGTCGAGATCGCCGAGGTTCGTTGGACCAATGCCACGGGATTTGGCTTGGTCTTCGTCCACGTGCATGCAGAGGAGCGCGCGCGGCTCCAGCGGTTTATCGATTGGCTGAAGCGGACACAGAATAATTAGCGGGCGTTCGGTGGGGGTTGTCGTTGTCCGGCGTCACCGGATGAAGGCGGGGAGGTCGAGATGTACATCGATGTGGGAGTCCCTGGTGCCGACCGGGAAAGGAGGAAAGGGATGGGCGTTGACCACGGCCAGGAGGGCCGCCTGGTCCAGCTCCAGATCTCCGGAACTTCGTTCAACTTCGATCAACTGGGCCTCACCGTTTGCGTAGAGCCGAAAACCGATGCCCGGCATCCGTCGGCCGGCCGTATTGCGATGTGACGCAAGATCGTCCTCCATCCGTCGTCGGATCAGTCCCTGCAGCATCTTCCAATAGCCATCCTGACGCACCGGTCTTCCCTCTCCAAGTAGATCCTGCTCTTCCAGGCGGGCGTTAGAAGATGTCAGGTCTGCGGCCTGACCCTGGGCTTGCCGGACCGAATCAGCCAGATGCGGCGAGAGATCAATTACCCCTGCGCCGGTGCTGTGGTCGGTATATCCTGGCGTAGCAATCGTGACGACGACGGTACGGCGGGCGAGCTCTTCCACATGCAGCCCCTGTCGGCGGGCGATCACGATTTGGATCGGGGTCGCTTTCGGAGGATCGCCCATGGTCGTGGAGAGGCGACCGAGGTCGACGGTGGCGGCATAACGATGCCGATCTCGGTCAAGATCCAGCGGGACTGTGTAGGCCGCGGATGCAGGGCGTTCAAAGCTGACAACCAACGGCTCGCCTCGGCTGGTCGGTTGTTCTGGGATATGGACCGAGACGGTGAGTCCCCGATTGATCGGGAGAGAGCCGTACAGACTGTCGGCCGGCACCTCGATGTGTACGTCTCGTGGAGTCAGTGGCGTCGCGGCGCCGTCGACCCAGCTGGTGCTCGCAAGTACACCGACCAGCCCACCGATCGTGAGCAGGCTGATCCAGCGCTTCAGCCGAAGGGCCGGCAGCCTGGAAAAATGAAACGACGATGGTCGGGATTTCAGGTGCATGGAGGTACTTGTCCGAGACGGTCGCTTGAGATGGCTCTTTATCAGTACCATGGGGGCGGCGAGGTTTCTACTCAAATGCAAAAAAATCTCGGTGAGCGGGCGGTGAGGTTGCGGTTCAAGGATAGGATCAGGCAGGATGGCTGATGCTCGTCGAAAGGCGTCGAACATGACCTCAGGGCACGTGCTCTCGGACCTTCCTCCCTTGCGGACACCCTGCGTCATGGTCATTTTCGGCATCGACGGCGACCTCGCGAAACGGAAGCTGATTCCGGCCTTGTACAACCTCATGGCCGGCAGGTTTCTGCCCGAGGGATTCGCCATCGTGGGACTGGATCGTCCGGAGATGACGACGGGGGAGTTTCGCGAGAAGTTGGATCGGGTGATCGGCGACTATTTGCCGGCCGCCGTCGATCAATCGGTCTGGCTGGCGCTGTTGGAGCGCGTGCATTACCTGGCCGGAGACTTTCAAGAGGGACTCACCTATCGCCGGCTGAACGATCTGCTCCAGCAAGTCGATGCGTCTGCCGGCACCGGCGGCAACTATATGTTCTACTTGGCGACCATTCCCAGCCTGTTCAGCCGGATCGTAATACACCTGGGGGAGTACGGCCTCACGGTCGAACGTGACGGCACCTGGCGGCGCGTCGTGATCGAAAAACCGTTCGGGCACGACCTGCAATCGGCAAGGACTCTGACCCACGAACTCCAGCGGGTGCTGCACGAACGCCAAATCTACCGGATCGACCATTACCTGGGGAAAGAGACGGTGCAGAATATCCTGGTCTTTCGATTCGCGAACGGCATCTTCGAGCCGGTCTGGAACCGCCAGTATATCGACCATGTGCAGATCACCGTGGCGGAAAGCCTCGGGGTCGAACATCGCGGACGTTATTATGAACAGGCGGGAGCATTGCGGGACATGGTGCCGAACCATCTGTTGCAATTGCTCTGCTTTCTGGCGATGGAACCGCCGAACTCCTTTGCCGCCGACGCCGTGCGCGATGAGAAGGCGAAAGTTTTGCGAGGGGTCGTGCCGTTGAGTTCCCTCGACGTGTTGCGGTTTGTCTCCTTCGGTCAATATGGCCCCGGCACGGTGAATGGGAAGTCGGTGGTGGGGTACCGGGCCGAACCGCATGTGGCGCCGGAGTCCATGACCGAAACGTTCGTGGCGATGAAGTTGTTCATCGATAATTGGCGCTGGGCCGGGGTTCCGTTTTACCTCCGGACCGGGAAACGCATGGTGCGACGATTGACCGAGATCGTGGTGCAGTTCAAGCGGGCTCCGTTCATGTTATTTCGAAAAACCGACGTCGATCGGTTGGTCCCGAATGTGCTTGTCATCCGCATTCAGCCTGATGAGGGCATTTCGCTTCGCTTCGATGCCAAGGTGCCGGGACCGACCGTACGGATCGGGACGGTGGACATGGATTTTCAATATGCCGATTATTTCGGCAATGCCCCCAATACCGGCTACGAAACGCTCCTGCACGATGCCATGGCCGGGGACGCGACGCTCTTTCAACGGGCGGATAACATCGAACTGGGTTGGGCGGTCGTACAGATGATCCTGGATGTCTGGAGGTCGCTTCCTGAGGCGGCGGCGTTTCCAAACTATCACAGCGGAAGTTGGGGGCCGCCGGAGGCAGAGGCGTTGTTGAAGCGTGAAGGCCGTGAGTGGTGGAATGGAGGGCAGGCATAGTATTGGTGATCCGGTGATAGCTAGGTGAAAGGGGAGGTGAGGGATGGGCCAGGTGGGGATGGAGATTGCGACCCTGGCGGGCGGCTGTTTTTGGTGCCTTGAAGCGGTCTATGACCAGGTCAAGGGAGTCCGGTCGGTCGAATCAGGGTACATCGGCGGACAGGTGAATAACCCGACCTATGAGCAGGTGTGCGGTGGACGGACCGGACATGCGGAGGCGGTCCGGATCACCTTCGATCCTCAGGTGGTCACCTATCGTGACCTGCTGAACATATTTTTCGTCATCCACGATCCCACCACGCTCAACCGGCAGGGCAACGACAGCGGGACGCAATATCGGTCCGTGATCTTCTACCATTCCCCGGAGCAGAAGCAGATTGCCGAAGAAGTAATCGCGGCAGTCTCCGAAGAGCGGCTCTACCACAATCCGATCGTGACCGAAGTGACACCAGCCGGTCGGTGGTTCGAGGCTGAGGCCTACCACCAGGAATATTTTGCGCGCAATCCGTTTCAGGGGTACTGCACCTCTGTTGTGGGTCCCAAGGTGGCCAAGTTTCGCCAGCACTTTGCCTCGCTGCTCAAGGCGTAACGGCCGCTGTGGGATGCGCGCTTCAGGACGAGGGTTTGAACAGGCGTTGTACGCCGTCCTTCAAGTCTTGAAGCAGGCTGGGCTGCTGTGTGACGTGGTGCCGTTTGACGAGCAGCTCCGCTTGGGGCGGACAGAACGGCCATTCGAGACGGCTCTTCCCTTGCACTTGGGCGATGATCGTGTCGTCCGATCCTTCGGCGGGAGAATGGGTCACGATCAAGGGGTCCTTCGGATCGAGTAGACAGGTAGACTCGTACCCTGCCTGTTGGTACCGATCGGGCTGAAAGAGGGGAACCTTGTGTGACCCGTTCGAGAAGACCGTGTCGCCTTCCCGGATCGGTCCGTCCGGTGCAATGGAATAGAGCACCATCGGGGTCAAGACAATCACGGCTGCGGCCAAGGCGATCGACCAGAGGGGCGGCTCCGCGCTGCGTCGCTGATGTTGTTCGAGCCGATCCATGCCGCCGAGGTTCCCTTCCGATGGGGCTTGCGTCCTCTTAGAAACTGCTTCACACTCACAACCCCGCGCAACCAGGTGATCTTACCCTAATGTGGCGGAGAAAGGCGTGTGGCAACAGTCTCAATGGTCTATTGCCCAATATGTTCAGCCGGTGCCAGGCGGGTGAACCGTCATGGCTGGCGGGATTTTTTCATGCACCTGATCGGGTTTTATCCGTTTCGATGCACCATTTGCCAGTACCGTTTCCGTCTTCGTCGCCGAACGTAGCGAAATCTCCAGACCTCCGGCCCCCTGTTTCTATCGGGAGACTGCCGTCGATGGAGGGCCACGTATGTCAGTCTTGGTTGCTCATTGTGGCGGGCGAGCGACAGACGGGTCGAGCAAATTGGACTTGTAAGTTTCCAGGAAATTTCTTAGGATACTCCCCGGCAGCCCGGTTCGTCAGCTGATCTTGTATACTGCCAAACGAGTGAGCCCGCGTCATGTTGTTTTGTGGCAAGTGCTCCGGTTATACGAAGCGTTCCCGCCGGCAAGGGCTTCTCGACTTTCTGTTCTTCCTGCTCGGCTACTACCCCTATCGCTGCTTGCGATGTGGTCGCCGCACCCATCAACGTCAGCGTATCTGACCGTGGGCGTCGTTCCACGACTCCCTGTTCAGCGTCTCCCTGAAACAGCTTCTCCTGCGTAAGCGCGTCGGTTCTCTGCGAGGCCTGTGACTCGAGACGGTTTAGAGCAGGTCGTCTTCGGCATCGTTCCCGCCGGATTCTGCCGCACCGACATCAGTCCGAAGTGAAGAAAAATCGAACAACCGACGGTCCAGCAGCAGGGGCGGCGCCACGTTGGAGAGGGCCGCGAACAGGCTGTCGTTGGAGCCGGGGAATCGCTCGTTCCACTCGCGGAGGAGAACCTTGACCTGTTTTCGCTTCAGATCTTCCTGTGAACCACAGAGGTCGCAGGGGATGATCGGAAATTGAAGCAAGGCGGCATATCGGGCCAAGTCCGCTTCCTTCACATAGGCCAATGGGCGGATCACCATGTGGCGGCCGCTCTTGGAACGCAGCTTCGGCGGCATGGCCTTCAGCTTGCCGGTAAAGAACAGATTGAGCAGGAGTGTTTCAAGGATGTCGTCACGGTGGTGGCCCAGGGCGATTTTGGTGGCGCCCAACTCCGTCGCAAGCCGATAGAGGTGGCCGCGCCGAAGGCGGGAGCAGAGGGAGCAGGTGGTCTGGCCTTCCGGGATCAAACGCTTGACGATCGAATAGGTGTCGCGCGTCTCGATGTGAAACGGCACACCGTGCCTGGTCAGGTACTCCGGGAGCACATGGGCGGGAAAGCCCGGTTGTTTTTGATCCAGGTTGACGGCGATGATGTCGAAATGAACCGGCGCACGGCTGCGCAGGGACAGCAGAATCTCCAGGAGGCCATAACTGTCTTTCCCGCCTGAAAGACAGACCATGACCTTGTCGCCATCCTCGATCATGCGGTAGTCGGCAATGGCCTGTCCCACGAGGCGGCAGAGACGCGTCTCCAGCTTCTCTGTCTCGTCGGTGCGCGAGGCCGGATGAAGGGGAGTGGTGGAGGGGGAAAGGGTAGGGCGTTGCATGGCGGGCATTGTATCGCAAGAGGGGCATGGAATGACCAACATTCTCTTTGTCTGTTCGGGCAACATCTTCAGAAGCCTTGTGGCAGAGTATGCACTGAAAGCGCGGGTCGGTGCACAGGCTTGGGACCTGATCGGATCGGCCGGCATCGAGGCAGTGCCGCAGGAGATCCATCCGGTGGTCCTGGCTCGCCTTCTGGAGAAAGGGGTCGATCCCTCCCGCCACGTCCAAAGAAAACTGAACAGGGAACTGATCGAGCGCGCGACCTTGCCCATCGCGATGGGCACAAATCACCAGGCATTCATCAGGCGAGAGTTCGGCCGAGAGGCGCCCCTCTTCAACCGGTTGTGTTATGGAACCGATCAGCCGGTTCTGGATGTCCATGAAGCGATCCCCGACTGGCAGGACCATCTCGAGCAGTCCCGCGACTATGTGCTTTCCATCATCGACCACATCTGGAACGGAATCCCCCATCTCCTCGCCCACCTTCCCCGCCATAACCCTCGTTGAGCCGGCGTCGTTTCAGGCAGACAGACCCCGTCTCTTGCCGCGCTCAGGTTTCCCTTGGCACGGGGCCTGGCAAGGCGAGGTAGTTTCCCGGCACAATTCCAATGGAATGCTATAGTTGAATAAGAACAAAACAGCGTCGAACGGGGCCTTTTGGTGGTCGGACGATGGGGCAAACAGGAATCATCAGGCGGCAGGGGCCGCGCAGGGTCGATCACAACCAGGATTGGGAGGGGTGGAGCGACGAACAGCTCCTCGACCTGCGCATGTGCGATCTCCATTTGGCATTGGAAGGCAGTTTCTACGAGGAGCCGATTGCCCAGCTCCATCGTGAATTGGCTGTACGGGGACTCTCATTCCGGCCCCACGTCTGGCTCTCCGATGAATGGTTCACACCGGACGGCGTGTCGGGGATTGCCGTGCCCTTCTACCTCGCGCACCCTCGGCTGGCCAAACTGGAAGCCAGCCAGATGTTGGAAGTGGAGGGCGGCACCCAGGACTGGTGCATGCGAATCCTGCGGCACGAGGCCGGCCATGCCATTGAAAATGCCTATCTGTTGCGTCGTCGTCGCCGCCGTCAACAACTCTTCGGACGATCCTCCCAGCCCTATCCCGAGTATTACACCCCGCGACCCTATAGCCGCAGCTTCGTGCGCCACCTGGATGTCTGGTACGCCCAGAGCCATCCGGATGAGGATTTCGCGGAAACCTTCGCCGTGTGGCTCGATCCCCAGTCGCTCTGGCGGGAACGTTATCGCGGGTGGCCGGTGATGAGGAAGCTGGATTTCATGGAACGGCTCATGGGTGAGCTGGCCGGGGTTGTGCCGATGGTCACCGCACGGCGGCAGGTGGATCCGCTGCCCCGCATCTACAAGACGCTGCGTGATCATTACGATGAGAAGCGGAAACATTATGGGATCGGACGCACGCCGTCGTACGATACCGATTTGAAGAAGTTGTTCTCCGACGCGCCGACCTATGCGAACAATCAAAGCGCCGCCGAGTTTCTCCATCGCATCAGGAAGGAGACCCGCCGCCGGGTCGCCGAATGGACGGGCGAATATCAATACACTATCGATCAAGTCCTGGAGGGCATGATCGAACGGTGCCATGCGTTGAAGTTGCATCTGACCCAGCAGAAGGAGCAGGCCGCGCTGGATTTTGCGATTCTCCTCACCGTACAGACCATGAACTACCTTCACAGCGGCCGGCACAAGGTGGCCTTATGAGACGACTGCGCATTCTCGTCTTGATGCACAAGGACCTCGTTCCCCCGGAGCAACTCAATGGGCAGGACCTCGATGCCGTGGCCTGGAAGACCGAGTACGACGTGGTCTCCACCTTGCGCAAACTCGGCCACGATGTCCGGGCGCTCGGCGTAAAAAGCGATCTGGAGGTGATTCGCGCGGCGGTGGAGGATTGGAAGCCGCACATCGCGTTCAACCTGCTGGAGGAGTTCGACGGCATGGCGGTCTATGACCAGAACGTCGTGTCCTACCTGGAGTTGATGCATGTGCCCTACACCGGGTGCAACCCGCGAGGTCTCATGCTGGCGCGGGACAAGGCGCTGGCCAAGCAGGTGATGTCGTACCATCGCATTCCCTATCCGGAATTCATGGTGGTGCCGCTCCATCGCATGGTTCGCCGGCCCAAGTACCTCACCTTCCCCTTGATCGTGAAATCGGTCACCGAAGAGGCCTCGCTGGGTATTTCGCAAGCTTCGATCGTAGACGACGACGACAAGCTGCGGGAACGGGTGGCCTTCATCCACGACAACGTCGGCACCGGAGCCCTGGTCGAGCGTTACATCGAGGGGCGCGAACTCTATGTCGGGGTGATGGGCAATGCCCACCTGCAGGTCTTCCCGGTCTGGGAACTGGTGATGGACAAGATGCCGGACGAAGCGAGGCGGATCGCGACCGAGCGGGTGAAATGGAGCCGGAAGTACCAAGACAAGTACGGCATCCGTTCGTGCGAAGCAAGGAACTTGCCGGAGGGAGTCATCGAGCAGATTCAGCATTTGGCTAAACGGGTCTACCGCGCATTGGGGCTCAGCGGCTATGCCAGGATCGATATGCGGATGGACAAGGACGGCAACGTTTACGTACTCGAAGCCAATCCCAATCCTCAAATCGCCAGCGGCGAAGACTTCGCCGATTCGGCCGAAAAAGCCAACCTCGCCTACAAAGACCTGCTGCAGGAATTGCTGCATGTGGGGCTCCGCTGGCGCCCCGCCCAAGCCGCGTAGCGGATCTTGAAAAAGGCTTGTGGCGTCGTTCTCGCAGCACTCAAGGTCTCAACGTACGGCCCAGTGGTACGCCTCGACCTCTCGTTTGCTGCGGCCTAGCCACAAGACCTTTTTGAAGATCCGCAGGAATGCTCAAACGGGCTCCCAGCTTCGTTCTCGTTTCTCTCAAGACCTCGACGTACTCGAAACAGTACGTCTCAGTTTTTCGTTCACTGCGGCCTCGCTGGGAGCCCGTTTGAGCGGCTGCGAGATCTGACGCGCAAACCAGGGGAATTGTTCTCTCAGGCTGGAGCGGCGATACTGTCGTCGCTCCAGCCTTTCGGAGTCGCTTACATCTTCAGGTGCTTCTTCAAAATCTCCGACTCGTAGATCGCGGCGTTGGACTTGCCGAGGTCGTGGGCTTTCTGGAAATGCGCCGTCGCACCTATATGGTCGCCGGTCTTGTCCAAAACCAGCGCGAGATCGTAGTGCGCTTCCGCCGATTGCGGATCGGACTGTTCTCCGGCCGAGAAGTGTTTCTTTGCCGTATCCCAA
This sequence comes from Nitrospira sp., assembly GCA_030123565.1. Taxonomy (NCBI): domain Bacteria; kingdom Pseudomonadati; phylum Nitrospirota; class Nitrospiria; order Nitrospirales; family Nitrospiraceae; genus Nitrospira; species Nitrospira sp. The sequence goes on from CP126122.1 coordinate 4,251,989, forward strand.
TGGCCCATTCCATAATGTTCGATGCCTTCGTTGAGATGACGTTCTGCCTTGGAGCCGACGGCGGCTTTCAAGGGCTGGGCCTCTTTTCCCATGCCGGCCCAAACCGACGTCGCGACCAAGAGTGCCGCAAACAGGGTGAATGCCGTGACCTTTGTCATGTTGTCCTCCATGGTGAGTGGGTAAAGGGCTCGATACTCACTCTACGGAGTAGATTCAGGCCTGGATGTATGGGCGGAGCAAGGGGAGATGGTTGCGCGGATGTGGGTGAGTCACGGCCCCCAGCGGATGCCGAACAGGAGGGCTACGCTGCTGTTGTCGTCCGGCACGGGCGGCGAGAGGGTGATGTGGTGCAGGTTCACCATGAGGGTGGTGGAGAAGGCGATCTTAGGGCCGACCTGATATTCCAGCGACATTCCGAGCGGGATGAAATGGCTGGTATCGTTGCGATCGACCTTGGTCGGGCCGCTGCCGCGGTTGAGGTCGGCATGGATGAATCCGATTCCCGCAAAGGGAACGAGGTTGAATCCACCGTTCAATCGGAGATGGTACTTCGCGACGCCGGCAATTCCGATTTGCGTCAGGTCTCCGACCGGCGTGAAGAGGGCCATCCCGCCGAACGAAAAGTTCTGGTCCATGTAGTAATCGAGCCCGAACCCCAGAGCGAAGGTGGTGTTGTTGGTGGTGCCGGTCCAGAGCCCCACATCGGTGGCGAAGCCCCAGCGGTTGCCTTCCTGGTTGACCGGCTGCGCGGGGGCGGCATTTGCCTGGGGGGGCCAGAAGGCCCACAGGCAAGCGAGGCCGATGAGCAGCAGGCGGATGGGGTGCGCGGACATCATGATCATCTGTCTGAACGAGGCGCGGACTCTAGCATAGCCCCTGTCCTTGGACAAGAGACCAACACCTTGCCGTGGCTTGCCCTCGCAGTTGTCATTGCGCACAGGCTTTCAGTATGCTGAGACCCCTGGCGGGAGGAGACCATGGCGAACGCACCGATGACCCCGGCCGAAGCGGCGGAGGCCCTCTACCAATTGATTCCGCGCCGCATTTCCGTCGAGATGATGGGTGACTACGGGATTGAAGCGACCGAAGAGCAATCGGTGGAGATGACGAGAGAGATTCTCTCCTTCACGCTCTATTGGGTATCGGCCGCGATCAATGCCCACATCCCACGGAGGTACCGCGAGGTGTTGTTTCAACGGGTACTGGAATTGATTCAAGCGGATTGGGCCGGCGAGTTCAAGCTTACGTCGGTGAAATGGGCGGACTATCTGGTCGAGATGGAAGAACGCCGGGCGCTGTATGCCCCGGTCGGAGATGTCGAAGGAGGAGCCATGGCCGCGTCCGAGACGATCTCGGACCTGCTCGAAGACAAGGGCATCATTCAGCGGGAGGACCGGTCGAAGCTGCTCGTGTTGCTTCCCGATCTGGTGCCGCTGGACAAGTACCAGGCCTTGCTGAGCGAATGTGCCTAGGCGGGCAGGATGCTGAAGACGTCCGCCAGCGGCGTTCTCGACACCCGTGAAGCGTGAATCGTGAAGCGTATCTCGCGGGAGGCTACAGCCTGACCTCCTCGTGGTCGTAATGTCGCAAGCCGCTAGAGGTATCGGTGCGACAGCACCTTTCCGTTGTCGTCGAGTTCGTATAGCAGCGGTGCCCCGGTCGGAATGTTGAGTTCCAGCACCTGTTCCCTGGTCAAGTGGTCGAGTTGCATCACCAGCGCGCGCAGGCTGTTGCCGTGGGCGGCGATCAGAATGGTTTCCCCCTTGAGCACGCAGGGTTTGATGCGGCTGTCGTAATAAGGGAGCACCCGCTCGGCCGTGTCTTTCAAACTTTCGCCCCCCGGCGGCCTCACATCGTAACTGCGCCGCCAGATCTTCACCTGCTCGTCCCCGTATTTTTTGGCCGTCTCGGCCTTGTTCAATCCCTGCAGCTCTCCATACATGCGTTCGTTCAGTGCCTTGTCCTTTTCAATCGGAATGGCGGTCTGCCCGATTACCTCGAGAATGATGCGCAAGGTGTCGTTGGCACGGGCCAGCACCGAAGAAAAGGCGCGATCGAAGGTAAAACCTGCCAGCTTCTTCCCCGCTGCCTTCGCTTCTTCGACGCCCTTCGGCGAGAGCGGAACATCCACCCAGCCGGTGAAGCGGTTTTCCAGATTCCACTGTGATTCGCCATGACGAATGAGGACCAGTTTGCTCATCGTGCCTTGTCTCCTTGTCCGGACGGATGGACCGTCTGGGGACAGGTTATGCGATTTCCCCTTCGCGCTGTCAAGTTCCAGAGCCTCAGCGGGGCCCTTGCCCATGCGAGGTCCGGTTGCAATCAGGCGAGGCAGCCAGTACCATGCCGCGGCTTTCCCTCGTACGTGGAGTGAATTGATGGTTGCGATCCCGTCCTCTGAGTGGTTTCCTTTGCAGGAATGGTGGCTAGCCATGGGCCGTCGCCTGCAGGTTGAAGACCGGGTGGAGGCATTTTTTAGGCGGGCCTTGGGGGCCGGCCAAGCGTTGGTCGGAGTTACGCAGGTCGGCGGCCAGGTCGAATATGTCCTCTTTGTGCTCGTGCGGTATTGGATTCCGGTTGTGCTGCCGCCGCAGGGTCGGGAACGGGTCTCCAAGAACGATCCCGACTACTGGCTCGAATCCGAGCAGATCCTGAAGGCTGCGGCGGCGCGACTGCGGGAGCTCAAACCCCTCATCGAACTCCTGACTGCCGCCAATCCGCTGAGTCCGGGGGGCGCGGACCAGGCCCCGGTCCAACCAGTCGTCGAAGTGGAATTAGCCAACATGTTGCAGGGGATCGCCGAGTCGGCCGGGAGCTACGGTGGCCCGGACTATACGTCGGTGATCAAGACCTTCGATCCGGTCCCGCTGCGGCAGACCCAGCCCTTCAAACACAATAAGAAAAACAGCGCCGAACTCTGGGTGGTGTTCTTGCTCCGCGAGCATTTTCGGAGTCTCGGGGTAGGCAAGGACCGCTATTGGCCGCTCGTGGCCGGACTTTGTGCAGCAGCCGGCATCACCAATCCCAATGGACAGCCCTATGGTCCCGATGAACTCAAATCCTGGTGGCAGAAGAATTGGCCCCGTACCTATACCCAACTCGAACAGACTCAAGCCGCGCCCGACCTCAGCGGCGCCGCCTACCAGCAGGATTTCGAATGGTTCGTTGCCTGGATCGAGTGGCAGCGGTCACGAACGGGGTAAACGCCTGTTCGTGTCTCGCATCTCATGTCTCGTCGTTCGTTTCTCAATTCTTATTCCTGACGAGATATGTTCACGATTGACGCTTCACGGGTCAACTATACGCTCGTAAAGTTTGCCGGGCGGGGTTTGGTGCCGGGTCCCTTCGATCCGTCCGGCGCGCCGTCTTTGATCATGGCGACCACGAGGCCGATCTTCAGTACGAGCAGACCGACACCCACCCAGACGACGTAGGGTTGCACCCCTCCCAATTCCCCCAGGAGCTGTTGCCTCGTTTCGCCGCCTGCGGCCCGTTCGCCCTTGATCTTGGCGAGCTGCTCTTTCACATGCCAAAAGTAGATATAGTTGGCGCTGGCTCCCGCCATGATCCGCCAGACAATGTCTGCGGAGAGGTCCTGGGTGATGTAGAAGGCAATGGCGGGACCGATGGCATAGATCAACGCGTAGACATACATCTTCCGGTAGAGAAACCAGAGAAAGGGCTCGAAGATGAAGGCCGGCCAATGCCAGGTCAGGGTGAATTTGGGCCCCGACGGTCCGGAGAACTTCTTGAATGTCTCCAGGTACCGGTCGGCATTCGGACCGATGAAGGCTTTCCACAGTTCCGCATCCGTCTGTGGTTGCGGCGGTGGGGCAGGCGACGAGACCGGTTCCGCCGTCGCCTCCCGACTCTCGGCGGCGAAGGAGACGCCGCATTGGTGACAAAATCGGGCGTCGTCCTGGTTCTGTTGTCGGCATTGTGGACAGGATTTCATACCGCCACCTTATCCCATCCGCCGTCTGTTCCCGTCAAGGGACGATCCTCGCGGAAAGCCGCCACCCCTCCGACAGACCGCCCGCTGCGTTGGACGCCCTATCAGCACTTGTTTGGGCACCGGTTCGGTTGCTTTCACCTGTTCCCTATGGTAGCTTCGCCGACTCATGTGGAGCGAGTTCCGTCATGCCGACAGGTGAGTTGCGTCTCAACGCCGACCAATACTTGATGAATACCTACCAGCGCCAGCCGATTTCGATCGTGCGCGGGCGCGGGAGCAAGGTCTACGACCTGGAAGGGCGGGAGTACGTCGATTTTGTGGCCGGCATCGCGGTGAATCTCCTCGGACATGGGCATCCAGACCTGGTATTGGCGATTCAGAAGCAGGTGCAACAGCTGATCCATACGTCGAACCTCTATTATACCGAGCCGCAGGTACGCTTGGCTCAGGCCTTGGTCGAGCATTCGTTTGCGCAGAAAGTCTTCTTTTGCAACAGCGGTGCGGAAGCGAACGAAGCGGCGATCAAACTGGCCCGAAAATATTCGTACGATAAATACGGCACCGACCGCTGCGACATCATCACGATGAAGAATTCTTTCCACGGGCGCACCCTGGCTACGCTGACGGCGACCGGGCAAGAAAAGGTCCAGAAGGGATTCGCCCCGCTGATGCCGGGGTTCTCCTATGTGACGTTCAATGATTTATCGGAAGTCGAGCGGGCGATCACGCCGAAGACCGCCGCCATCATGCTTGAGCCCATTCAGGCCGAAGGCGGGGTGTATGTCGCGGATCGCGGCTACCTACAGGGGTTGCGGGATCTCTGCCGGGAACGCGATGTGCTCCTGATCTTCGATGAAGTCCAGACCGGCATGGGCCGGACCGGCACCCTCTTCTGCTATGAACAATTCGGGATGCAGCCGGATATCATGACCTTGGCAAAGGGGCTCGGTGGCGGTGTGCCGATCGGGGCCTGTCTGGCGACTGATGTCGTTGCGCACGCCTTCACCCCCGGGACCCATGCCTCGACGTTCGGGGGCAACCCCTTGGCCTGTGCCGCCGGCTTGGCGGTGCTGCGGGTGTTGTTGGACGGCAAGATCTTGGAGCAGGGCCGGCGAATGGGCGAGAGTTTAGCGAAGGGATTGGCCGCCTTACAGGAGCGGCATCGTGTCGTGAAGGATGTGCGCGGCCTGGGTCTATTGCAAGGCATGGAATTGGACATTGACGGGAAAGCCGTCGTTGCCGATTGCCTGGCTCGCCGGTTGTTGATCAACTGCACGGGCGATCGGGTCCTGCGGTTCGTCCCCCCACTCATTATCACGCAGCCAGAGATCGATCGCTTGCTGGACGCGCTCTCCCAGAGCTTGAGCCGGCAAACCGCCTCATCAACCCATTAACCTTGTAGAGGGGCGCATATGTCACGGCGTCCTCGTCGGTCTACAACCGAGGCCGCACTGGGGAAAGATTTCCTGGAGCTGCTCTCGATTCCCAGCACGGAGCTCAGGACGTTGTTGCGGCTGGCCGCGCAACTCAAGGTCAAGCAACGGCGCGGCGTGCCCCATCCCCTGTTGCAGGGCCGCATGCTCGGCCTGCTCTTCCAGAAACCATCGACCCGCACCAGGGTGTCGTTCGAGGCCGGGATGAATCAGCTCGGCGGACAGGCGATGGTGCTGCCGATGGGCGATATTCAACTGTCGCGCGGTGAGAGCGTGGCAGACACGGCCCATGTCCTGTCGCGGTATTTGGACGCCATCGTCGTACGCACGTTCGACCATGCGATCGTGGAAGAATGGGCGCGCGAGGCGACCATTCCCGTGATCAACGGCCTCACGGATTTGAGTCACCCCTGTCAGGCCCTCTCCGACCTGTTGACCATCGAGGAGAAAAAGCGGCGGCTGAAGGGCATCAAGATCGCCTATGTCGGCGACGGCAACAACGTGACCAATTCCCTGATCGAAGCCGCGGCGAAAATGGGGATGACGATCGCCGTGGGTTGCCCGGCCGGCTATCAACCGGACCAGCATATCGTGGACCTGGCCCGCGTGGAAGCGCAGCAGACCGGCGCCGTGATCGAGATCGGGACGGATCCCTTCGTGGCGGTCAAGGATGCCGATGTGGTCTATACCGATGTGTGGATCAGCATGGGGCGCGAGCGGGAGCAGGCGCGGCGGCTCAAGACCCTGGCGCCGTATCAGCTCAACGAGCGATTGTTGAAGCGCGCGAAACCGGATGCGCTGGTCATGCATTGTCTGCCGGCCCATCGCGGGGAAGAGATCAGCGCCGAGGTGTTGGATGGTCCGCAGTCGGTCGTACTCGATCAGGCCGAGAACCGCCTGCACATGCAGAAGGCGATTCTCGTGCGCTTATTGGGGCGCGAGAAAGTGAGTAGACAAATTGGATTGTAACTTTGCAGAGGAGCTGCATGAGTCGGTTATCGTATAAAAAAGTGGTGTTGGCCTATTCCGGTGGGCTGGATACGTCGGTCATTTTGAAATGGCTGGAGGAAGTGTACGGCTGCACGGTCGTCGCGTTTTGCGCCGACCTAGGGCAGGGTGAAGACCTGAAGGCCATCAAGGCCAAGGCGCAGGCGTTGGGGGTGAAAAAGGTTTACATGGAGGACCTGCGCGAGGTCTTCGTGAAGGAACATGTCTTCCCCATGCTGCGCGGGAACGCCGTCTATGAAGGCAATTATTTGTTGGGCACGTCGATCGCCCGGCCCTTGATCGCGCGGCGGCAAATCGAGATTGCCGCGAAGGAAGGCGCGGAGGCGGTCTGTCATGGGGCGACCGGTAAGGGGAACGATCAGGTCCGGTTCGAGTTGACCTACATGGCGCTCCATCCGCAGATCAAGATCATTGCGCCCTGGCGGGAATGGACCATGCGCTCGCGTCGTGAGTTGATCGAGTATGCGGAGAAACATGGCATCCCCGTCACTGCCACAAAGGCAAGGCCCTATAGCATGGATATGAACCTGTTCCATACGAGTTACGAGGGCGGCATTCTGGAAGATCCGTGGGAAGCCCCGCCGGAGGAAATTTTCGTAATGTCCGTCTCACCGGAGCGGGCGCCCGACAAGGCACGGGAAGTGGAAATCGACTATGTCGCTGGTGACCCGGTGGCGGTGGACGGCAAGAAAATGAGCCCGGCCGCGCTGTTGGCCAATCTCAATAAGTTGGGCGGCGAACACGGCGTCGGCCGCGTCGATCTGGTGGAGAACCGCTATGTCGGCATGAAATCGCGGGGTGTCTACGAAACTCCCGGCGGCACGATTCTTCATGCAGCCCATCGCGGCCTGGAGTCGTTGACGATGGACCGGGAGGTGCTGCATCTGCGGGACAGTCTCATTCCGCGCTATGCCGAGCTGATCTATTACGGCTATTGGTATGCGCCTGAGCGGGAGATGCTGCAGACCGCCCTCGATGAGGCGCAGCGGGATGTGACGGGCACCGTCAGGGTGAAACTCTACAAGGGGACCTGCACCGTGGTCGGCCGCAAGTCACCGCGTTCGCTCTACCGGTTGGACATGGCTACGTTCGAAGAAGACGATGTCTATCGGCAGAAGGATGCGGAAGGGTTCATCCGGTTGAATGCCCTCAGGTTGGCGATTCGGGCGCAGCGCAACAAGAAACGATCGAGCAAGTAATGGCGACAAGCAGAACCGGCCCTCCTCGCGCGCGCAAGCCGGCCCGGTCATCCCAACAAGCCGATCGTACGTTGCCGAAAGGCAAGGCCTGGGGCGGCCGGTTTGCCGAGCGAACCGATGGGTTGGTGGAGCAGTTCACCTCGTCGCTGGCCTACGATCGGCGACTCTACCCCTACGACATTCAAGGCAGCATCGCCCATTGCAAAACGCTTGAGCGGGCGAAGGTGTTCACGGCTCGGGAATCGGCTCAGCTCGTGCGCGGATTGCAAGCCGTGAAGGCGGAGTTGGACGGAGGGCGATTCCCGTTCTCGCCGCAGGATGAAGATATTCATATGGCGATCGAGCGCCGACTGACGGAGTTGATCGGTCCTTTAGGGGGGAAGCTCCACACGGGGCGAAGCCGCAACGACCAGGTGGCGCTGGATCTCCGCCTTTTTTTACGGGACGTCCTCACGCGGTTGATGGATCAGATTCAAGAATTTCGGCGGGTATTGGTCGGGCAAGCGCGGGCGCATCTGGATGTCGTCATGCCGGGATACACGCACTTGCAGCGGGCTCAACCGGTATTGTTGGCCCATCATCTGTTGGCCTATGTCGAAATGTTCGAACGGGACCGGGGCCGTCTGGACGATTGCCGGGAACGGCTCAACGTGATGCCCTTGGGGTCGGGAGCCTTGGCCGGATCGAACTATCCGGTCGACCGGCGATACACGGCCTCGCTCTTGGAGTTTCCGTCGGTCACGCAGAACAGTCTCGACGCCGTGTCGGACCGCGACGGGGTGGTGGAGGTGCTCAGTGCGCTGTCGTTGATCATGATGCACCTCTCGCGTTTGAGCGAAGAGCTGATCCTCTGGGCGTCACAGGAGTTTCGCTTCGTGGACCTGCCTGATACGTTCTGTACCGGCAGCAGCATGATGCCGCAAAAAAAGAATCCCGACGTGCCCGAACTGGTCCGAGGCAAGACGGGACGCGTGTATGGCCACTTGCTGGGGACCCTCACGCTCCTCAAGGGGTTGCCGCTGAGTTACAATCGCGACCTTCAGGAGGATAAAGAAGCGTTGTTCGATGCCGTCGATACGACGGAGCAATCGCTGGTCCTCTGTACGGAATTGATGCGGCGTTTGGTCGTCAACCGGGCGGTCCTGGCCGAGGCAGCCGAAGGGGGCGGGATGTTGGCGACGGAATTGGCCGATTACCTCGTGACGAAGGGAGTGCCGTTCCGAGAGGCCCATTCCATTACCGGACAAATTGTGCGATCCTCGCTGGAAAAACGACGATCGCTCCAGCAGTTGACCCTGGAAGAGTTGGGGGCGTTCTCGGCGCATTTCGGGCAGGATGTGCTGAACTGTCTCACGGTGCAGGGTGCAATCGACCGGAAAGGTCAGGTCGGCGGCACCGCAAGGCGTAGAGTCGAGGCCCGTATCCAGGAACTTGAGAAGGCGCTGAAGGGATGATGCCCGTCGAGGGACGGCGAGTGTGGGGCTGTAGATGTACCATCGGCGTTGTGATGGTCCTCGTCGCGGTAGGCGGCTGTGGGGTGCTGGGTGCGCCGATTCCTCCCGAAGATGTCGGTGTGAGTCCGGTCATCGAGCGGCAATTGAGACGTGAGGGGCTCCTAGCCCCCGGTGTGACCGTGTGGGGCTCGGCTGCGCGGCCCAATGCGCCGAGTGCGGTGGTGATCGAAGAAGCTCCGATTCAGGTCGAGCCGCTGCCTGTTCCGCCGTTGAGGGAGATGGGGACGCGATGACGCCGGATGTACGGGAAGGTGCTTACGTCCAGCCCGGTACCGCTGCGTTCCGGCCGAGGGCCGGCATTGGACGGGCTTTCATCGAGGGTGTAGAATTTTTGAGCGAGGATAGACACGATGCATGACTTTCACTATAGGCAAGGCGAACTCTATTGCGAGGATGTGCCGCTCTCGCGCATTGCGAAAGAGGTGGGAACCCCCTGTTACGTCTACAGCCATCACACATTAGTCCGACACTTCCGTGCCTATGACGGAGCCTTCAAGAATATTCCTCACATCGTCGCCTTTGCGATGAAGGCCAATTCAAACCTGGCGGTGCTGCGCCTCATGGCCAAGGAAGGGAGCGGGGTGGATATCGTGTCGGGAGGGGAACTCTTTCGTGCTCTGAAGGCGGGAGTGCCGGCCTCGAAAATCGTATTTGCCGGCGTCGGAAAGAAGCCGAACGAAATTCGCGATGCGTTGAAGGCGGATATTTTGATGTTCAATGTGGAATCTTCCGCTGAACTGCAGGCGATCAACGAGGTCGCGGCCTCCATGGGAGTCAAGGCACGGGTGGCGCTGCGGATCAATCCGGACATCGACCCCAAGACCCATCCGTATATTTCCACCGGTTTGAAGAAGAGCAAATTCGGAATTGCCGCCGATCGCGCGATTGAGGAGTTCAAGATCGCTGCGGCGTTCAAACACATCGAGGTTGTGGGTTTGCACGCACACATCGGGTCTCAATTGACGCAAGTGGCACCCTTCGTTGAGTCGTTGAAGAAGGTGTTGGGGATGGTACAGGCCCTGGCGGAGCAGGGGATCCCCATTCGCTACCTCAACATCGGAGGCGGTTTGGGTATCACCTATTCGGATGAAACTCCACCGGAACCAAAAGACTTGGCGGAGGCAATCTCCCCGCTCGTGCGCGATTTGAATTGTGTCCTTATCATGGAGCCTGGTCGGGTGATCGTCGGCAATGCCGGCGTATTGCTCACCAATGTGCTCTATACGAAGGATGGCGAAGCCAAACGTTTCCTGATCGTGGACGCGGCGATGAACGATCTGATTCGCCCGAGTCTGTATGATGCGTACCATGACATCAGGCCGCTCTACGAAAAGGTGACGCTGGCGCCGAAAAAGACCGTGGATGTCGTCGGGCCGGTGTGCGAATCCGGAGATTTCCTGGCCAAGGACCGGGTCCTGCCGGAAATGAACGCCGGTGATCTCATGGCGGTGATGAGTGCGGGCGCATATGGGTTTGTCATGTCTTCGAACTACAATTCACGACCACGTGTGCCGGAGGTGCTGGTGCACGAGGGACAGATTCATGTCATTCGGTCGCGTGAGAGTTACGAGGATTTGATACGGGGCGAACAGATACCAACGTTTCTTTCGTAGGGCTGAATTCTCACTATCCTCCTGATGGAGCCTTCCATGTTTACAGGATCCTTGGTCGCCATTGTGACGCCGTTTAAGAACGGAAAGCTGGACGAGCGAACGCTCGGTGATCTCATAGAATGGCAGATCAGCAGCGGTACCCACGGGATTGTTCCCTGTGGGACCACCGGCGAGTCCGCCACCTTGACCCATGCGGAGCACGAACGGGTGGTCGCCTTCACCGTCGAAGTCGTTCGGCGTCGCGTTCCGGTCGTGGCGGGGACCGGCTCCAACAGCACCGAGGAAGCCATTGCCTTGACCAAACATGCGAAGGAGGCCGGGGTGGACGGGGCGCTGCTGATTACGCCCTACTACAACAAACCCACGCAGGAAGGTTTGTTTCTGCATTACAAGGCCGTCGCGGAGGCAGTGGATCTCCCGCTTGTGTTGTACAACATCCCCGGACGAACCGGCGTGAACATGGCGCCGAGCACCGTTGCGCGGCTGACGACATGCCGGACGATCGTCGCCGTGAAGGAGGGCAGCGGCTTGGTTCAGCAGGCCTCCGAGATCATTCAACTCTGCGGCGAGCGCGTGACCGTCCTGGCGGGGGACGATGCCTTGACCCTGCCGATGATGGCGGTGGGGGCGAAGGGGGTGGTTACCGTGACGGCCAATCTCGTGCCGGGTGAGATGGCTCAGATGGTCGATGCGTTTCTCGCCGGGCGACTCGAAGAAGCCCGTGCGAAACACTATCGGCTGTACCCGCTCTTTACGGCGTTGTTCTATGAAACGAACCCCATTCCTGTAAAAGAAGCGCTGCATATGATGGGCAAGATCGAGAGCGAACTGCGTCTTCCGCTCTGTCCAATGGGAAGTGAAAACAGAGACAAACTGTTGCGTGTGATGAAAGAAGCCGGACTCGTATAACCAGGTCCGTCGCCGTCGAAGGTTGTTGTCATGATCAAGGTTGTCATTACGGGGGCTGCCGGCCGGATGGGGGCCCGCCTCGTGTCGCTGGTAAAGGACTCGGCATTTCTGACGCTGTCGGGAGCGGTGGAAAGCAAGGCCCACCATGCTGTGGGCGAGGACTCCGGTGAGGTGGCCGGCTGTGGCCGAACGGGCGTGCCGATTTCGGATGATCTTTCCAGTCTCATGGAGCGTGGAGAGGTGGTCGTTGACTTTACAACCCCCTCGGCGACGCTTGGACACTTGAGTATTGTGGCGCAGCATCGGCGTGGAATCGTGGTGGGGACGACCGGATTCTCTTCGTCGGAGTTGGATGAATTGAGAGGTTTTGCCAAGCAGATTCCCTGCGTCTTCTCTCCGAACATGAGCGTGGGCGTGAATGTCATTTACAAGGTGATTGCGGAGATGGCCAAGACGCTCGGCGAAGACTACGACATTGAGGTGATCGAAGCGCACCATCGCCTCAAGAAGGATGCTCCGAGCGGCACCGCCCTAAAAATGGCGGAGGTACTTGCTCGTGCCGTCAATCGAGACCTTGGACAAGTCGGGGTCTATGCACGAAAGGGACTGATCGGTGAGCGCAAACGGGGAGAAATCGGGATTCAAACTATCCGGGCAGGAGACATCGTCGGAGATCACACGGTAATGTTCGCAACGATGGGGGAGCGCATTGAAGTGACCCATCGTGCCAGTAGCCGAGACACCTTCGCTCGAGGGGCGCTTCGCGCCGCTCGATGGGTCGTCAAACAGCCGCCGGGTCTCTACGACATGCTCGATGTGTTGAGCCTCAAATAGGAGTTTGATGGAAAGGGGGGGATTGGAACACGAGATGATGGGGCAGGGCGCCCTTCTCGCGTTACGAGGTGCAGGTAGACAGAGGAAAGCACGCCCCCTGCTGCTAGAGACGAAGGCACCACAGCCGGCATGGTGAAAATTAAACGACAGACTTCGAGAGGCAGCTTGCGCCGCCCGTCGCTCATCGTCGGTGAGTTGTCTCACGCCTGGTTTTTATTGCAACGGCTTAATGTCGAGAAGTGATCGGTCGTGGTTCTGCGTCGGCTGACTTTCGGCGCCCACAGTTAAGGCAGGCCAGTACTGTGATCGCTAAACCAGCATTCAGATCGACCGCCCGTTCCGGCAACATCGTTCCGCGGCATTTATCACATTTATGCATGACTGGTTTATAACATTGCCTCCTAGGACAAACCATCCATCTGAAGCACTGTGTCAGCCGGGGAAAAGGCCCCGTTGGCACAAAAGTACCTGGGCCATTTGGTCCTGACGCTGCCCAGTAGGGGATGGTTTCATACTGGTAAGAAAACGAGTCAGGTCTTACTTTTTTCTGAGGCAGAAGCAAGTACCCCCTAGGATATAGGGGGTCATTGAGAACGTGCCACTATGTATAGACTTTTATTGATCGCAGGATTGCTGATTCTTTTCTATTATCTCCTCAGGAGGGCCATCCGGGAAATTGGAGGAGGTGGAGGGATTGTCAACAGCAGTGGAAGCCGAGCAAAGACGAATCAAATGGTGCAAGACCCCGTTTGCCGAGTCTTTATTCCCAGGGGTGAGGCTGTGCGCGAAGAGGTTGGCGGGCAGACCTACTTTTTTTGCAGTCGAGTCTGTGCCGACAGGTTTCAGAAACAACTGTCTGGCTAGCAGCCGGAATAGCTCGAATCCGAAACTATTTCATCTTTATCGAAGAACAGAATGGTTTGACATTCATTGGCCTTGAAGTTGAATAACGGTGGGCTGGCCTTCCCTCCTGCGATTCGATTGTAAATCCATTTTTCTCCCCCGAAGAATCGAGAGGCCTTCGCATCAGGAGTCCCTAGCTCCTTTTCGATCCAGGCCTTATCCTTTCCCTTGTAACGGGTCAACGAGGCATCTAGGTATGGATTGTGGCTACAGGCTCCTGCCAGGAGCCAAATCACCAGAAGCCATGTTGGTATACGCATAGGGGGTTATCCTCCAGAATCACAAGGCGGGGTTGTCGGCTTATTGGAATGCACGCGAAAAATTCTAGCGTTCACCGTTCTTCTCTGTCAAACGAATGCATCTTTGGAGGGTTGACGGATTGCCTTGCTCTTCGGTTACTTCTACAATAAAACGATGGAACATCGGGACTGACTGTTTCGGTGGGGGGAAGCTCAAGCAGAAAGGACATTGTCATGAAGCTCTATCTCGATACGGCGAATGTAAAGGAAATCCAGGATGGGGCCAGCCTCGGCCTCATCGACGGGGTCACGACCAATCCCTCTCTCGTGGCAAAGGAGGGGCGAAGTTTCAAGGAAATGCTGCTCGAAATCTGTAACATGGTCGACGGGCCGATCAGTGCGGAAGTGGTCGCGGTCGAATCCGACGCCATGGTGAAAGAAGGTCGAGACCTGGCCAAGGTCCACAAGAACATCGTGGTCAAAGTGCCGCTCATTCCAGAGGGGCTTCGTGCCACGAAAAAGCTTGCAACGGAGGGAATTCGTGTGAATGTGACCCTGTGTTTTTCCCCCACTCAAGCCTTGTTGGCTGCCAAGGCGGGGGCATGGTGCGTGTCTCCCTTTATCGGTCGCCTCGATGACGTCAGCTCGGACGGCATGGCATTGATCCGGCAGATCGTGACGATCTTCAGGAACTACGATTATAAAACCCAGGTGCTGGTCGCGAGTGTGCGACATCCTCAACATGTCGTGGAAGCGGCGCTGGCGGGGGGGCATATTTGCACGATGCCCTATGCGGTGTTCCAGCAGCTCGTGAAACATCCGCTGACCGATATCGGCCTGAAGAAGTTTCTTGCCGATTGGGATAAGCTGGCCAAAAAGTAGCGCGGCGAAAACGGTCAGCCATTGAACGAAGCATTCGAGAGACGGCGTTTCGCCTGTTGAAAGATCCGGTGGAACATGGGCCTGGTCAGTTTACCGGTAAAGGTATTTTGTTGGCTCGGGTGGTAAGAGCCGATCAACGTCACTCCCCAAGGGAGATCGTAGGTTGCACCATGACCGAACTTGGGGAGTGGCGTGGGTGCGTCGAGTCCCAATTCGCGACAGGCCCTGAGATAGTGATCGAACGCAATCTTGCCCAACGTCACGACCACACGCACGTGCTTCAGGAGTCGCAGTTCACCAAGGACATATGGTTGACAGGCGATAAATTCGTCCGGGGCCGGCTTGTTGGCCGGAGGGGCGCAACGCACGGTCGCGCCGATATAACAGTCGGCCAGGGCAAGACCGTCATCGACGTGTGTGGAAAGTGCCTGATTTGCGAAACCGAATCGGTGCAACGCTTCGTATAACCAATCCCCGCTGCGATCACCCGTGAAAATCCGTCCGGTTCGATTGCCGCCATGCGCGGCCGGAGCGAGGCCAAGGATGTAGAGTCTGGCTCGCGGATCTCCGAACCCCGGGATCGGCTTCCCCCAGTAAGACCATTCGCGGAACTGGCGCTTTTTTTGCCGAGCGATGGCTTCTCTGTAAGTGACCAACCGTGGGCAGCGTGTGCAGGAGACAATATCGGCATTGAGCATCGCGAGCGTGGACATGACGAGGGAGTGTATCAAAACGAGGAGTTGCTTGTCCCCTCGGAGGCTTGTTGGTAGCATGGGCGCTCAGGTTCACTGAAAGGACGACGAGGGTATGCGGCATAAGGATTGGGGCTTACGGCTGCTCGTACTATGTTTTCTGGCTCTCGGACTGGCACTGCTGTTTGGGGAGGTGTTCGTAACATCAAAAACTGCGGCGTCGGCCGCGTCCGATCCCAAGCCGGACGACGTTCGCAGCAGCCTGGATTCGGAACGGCCCGAGGGTGCGGCAACGAACGAGCCCGAGGCGGCGTCCGAGCTTGAAGACCGGTTGGTCATTCTTCCCGAGATCAAGCGGGAGGGCGAACGATTTTTCCTCAGCTCCTTCAAGTTGCCGGACAAATTGACGTTCGCCGGCCAGCCGATCCCCCTGGATAATTGGCAGGTCCGGGAGCGTATCGAGTACGAGTTCTATCAATTCCTCGAAGATCAAGGCGAAAGCATCATTTTGGCGAAACGGACGGGCCGTTGTTTTGCGCCGGCAGAAAAACAGCTGGCCGATGCCGGGTTGCCGGATGATTTGAAATATATGTTGCTGGTCGAGAGCAAGTGCATCGCCGCCGCCTACTCGCGGGCCAAAGCCTCCGGTCCCTGGCAATTCATCAACTCCACCGGGAAGCGCTACAAGTTGCACAGTGATCGCTGGCTCGATGAGCGCCGCAACCTTGAAATGTCCACCGAGGCGGCCATCAAGTACCTGCGCTACCTCCGGGATCTGCAGCAGGGCGACTGGTTCCTGGCGATGGCCTCCTACAATGCCGGCGAGGATCGCGTGCGTAAATTGATCAAGGAGCAGAAGGTCAATGACTTCTGGCGCATGCACGGCCCACGAGAAACCATGCGGTATGTGCCGCGGATCATTGCGGCAAAAGAAATCTATTCCCAGCCTGAAAAGTATCTCGGTCTGACCAAGAAGGATCTCTATCCTCCGTTGGAGACGGAAACGGTCACGGTGACGATCAAGGAGCCGCAACGCCGCCTCACGTCGATTGCCGAGGAGTACGGGACCTATTTCCTCGAATTGAAGATGCTCAATCCGGAGTTCACGAAGGACTACTTGCCAAAGGGAACCTACCAGGTTAAGGTGCCGCGACAGACCTGTCCGAATCGCTGTTTCAAACAAGATAAACTGCCGTAGTTTTCACGATGCAAATCGGTGTCCTGCAGCCTGGAACCAGAGCCCTCCTCACCAGGCTTTTGCAGGCGGGATTGCGGACGGTCGATCCCTATGAGGCGGTCTGCCGCCATGTCCGATTGCAGCGGGGACGACTCACCATCGGCTCGCGGCAGTACCCTCTCCAGAAACAGAACCGAATCGTGGTCGTCGGGGCAGGGAAGGCCTCGGCTCGCATGGCCCAGGCATTGGAGCACCGGTTGGGGGCGCGGATCGACAGGGGCCTGGTGGTGGTGAAATACGGCCACGGCGCACCGACGAAGAAGATTCGCATCGTAGAAGCCGGGCATCCGGTCCCGGATGCTCGCGGCCTTCAGGCCGGCCGCGCGATCCTGAAACTGGTTCGGACGCTGAAGCCGGACGACCTCCTCATCGTGCTCCTGTCCGGCGGAGCATCGAGTCTCCTGCCGGCACCGGCCCCCGGTATGAGCCTCAAGGATAAACAGCAGACCACCAAGTTGTTACTCAGGTCCGGTGCGACGATCCAGGAGATGAACGCCGTTCGCAAGCACCTCTCCCAAGTGAAGGGAGGGCAACTTGCGTCTGCCACCGCCGCCCCTGTGGCAAGCCTGATTCTGTCCGACGTGATCGGGAATGACCTCGGTACCATCGGGTCCGGTCCGACCGCACCGGATTCCACCACATTCCGCGAGGCCTGGGCGATTCTTGAACGGTACCGAGTGACGACGCGTATTCCCGCGTCCGTACGCCGCCGGTTGCGGGCGGGGATCGACAAGACCGTGGCGGAAACACCAAAGGCCGGAGCGTCGCTCTTTCGCCGTGTGCACAATGTTCTCATCGGAGACAATCAGGCGGCGGTCGATGCCGTCGCGAAGGCAGCGAAGAAGGAGGGGCTACACAGGCTGATCCTCTCGACGACCGTTACGGGAGAGGCGCGAGAGATCGCCAAACTGTTCGGTGCCATGGCGCGGGAAATCGCCTCATGCGGACGCCCGGTTCGCCGCCCCTGCTGTGTGATCGCAGGCGGGGAAACCACTGTGACGGTCCGGGGACAGGGGCGGGGCGGGCGGGCCCAGGAGTTTGCCTTGGCGGCGGCAATGGAAATCGCCGGGTTGCCCGATGTGTGGGTGGCAGGCTTCGCCACCGACGGCACGGACGGGCCGACTTCCGTGGCGGGGGCCGTTGTGGATGGTGAGACCGTCGCGCGGGCGAAGCAAGGGAAGCTGAATCTGCTCCGCGCGCTCCAGGACAACAATGCCTACCCCTTCTTCAAGAAGCTCGACGGCCATATCGTGACCGGTCCTACCGGGACCAATGTGAACGACCTTTACCTCCTCCTCGCGCTGTAGGTACCATTCCAATCCATGGCTGATCCACTGATTCTTTCCCTGGAGGAAAGTCACGATCCCAGTCTCGTCGGCGGCAAGGCAGCAGGCTTGGCGAAGCTGCTCGCAGCAGGTTTCGCGGTGCCGCGAGGCTTCTGTGTCACGACAGCCCTCTACCGGCGTTGCCTGGAAGCAGCCGGACTCGATATGACGGAGCTCTGGAAGAAGACCTTGGGTTCATCAGACACGCAACGAGCGCAGCACCGGGCCAGGATTCAACGGCTGTTGCTGGAGCAGCCATGGCCGGCTGGATTCCAGACTGAATTAGACGGATGGCTGATGAGCCTTACAGACAGGCCCTCGATTCGTTGGGCCGTGCGTTCTTCCGCCACCAATGAAGATACGGCAGAGCTGAGTGCCGCAGGCCTCTATCGCACGGCGCTCGGACAGGCGCCGGAGGAAGTGCTGCGCGCCATTCGTGACTGCTGGATTTCCCTGTGGGACGAACAGGGTTTCCGATACCTACTGCGGTTCGGGACGGAACAAGCCTGCCCGGCGATGGCCGTGGTGATTCAACCCATGCTCGATGCAAAAATTGCGGGCGTGGCCTACTCGATTCACCCTGTCACCGGGCGAACCACCCAAGTGGCTATCAACGCCGTGCCGGGCCTCGCCTCGTCGTTCGTCAATGGGGACGTTACGCCGGATCAGTATGTCGTGGAGGTAGGGGAATCACTCCGGCCGGTGCTGGTCCGTCGGCGTCTCTTAGCCGAGAAACCACGGAAGGTGGTGATGACAGCGGAGGGAGTGCAACCGGAACCGATTCCGACTCTTGAACGACGGCAATCGTCCTTGTCCGACGAGCAACTCTTCGAGCTTGCTCGACTGGCGAAACAAATCGAGGCGGTGTTCCGCTGTCCGGTCGATGTCGAATGGGTGTGGGATAATGAGCGGCTGTGGATCGTGCAGGCCCGTCCGATCACAGGGGTGAAACCGTCGCATGGGCTGACGAACGATGACTGTGAGTGGACGAGGGCCAATTTCAAAGAAACCATGCCGGAATTGCCGAGTCCGCTCGGACTCTCGTTTCTTGTGCGATTCATGGAGGCATACATCATCACTCCCTATCGCCGTCTCGGTTGTACGATTCCAGAAGGGCTTTCGTCGGTGCGTCTGTTGCACGGACGTCCCTACCTCAACGTGACCCTGTTTTACTCGCTGGTCGTGCAACTTCATGGCGATCCCGCGTATTTGACCGAACAGATGGGCGGCGAGCCCCTGACCTTCACCCCTGCTGTACGACCGCTCGGGCCGTTCACCCTCGCCCGTGCCGGCCTCAGCATGGTGTGGGAATGGCGCAGGGTGACGACGCAGGCCTCCGAAAATTTTTCCGCCATGAAACAGATGGCGGAGACCTATCGGCCGGATCGCATCGAGCATCTCTCGGTGCAGGAACTGTCCACGGCCCTCGACAATCTGGGGCGATGGCTCGATGAGCACGAAATCACCTTCGGCATTGCCGGAGGCGTGGCGCAATGTCTCCAGGCGATGGGCAGGTTTCTGCCCGGATGGCTCGGTTCTGACTGGCGAGCGCTGCTCAATGCCTCTGTGCAAGGGCAGGGGAATGTGATCAGTGCGCAACAGATTGTGCGGCTGGCCGAGCTTGTTGAGGTCGCGCGGAGAGAACCCTCGGTTCAACGTCGGTTCCAGACGGAAGCCTGGACGGTGGATGGACTTCGAGAAGCATTCAGGGGTACGGAATTTCTTCGATTGTTCCAGCAGTACCTTGCCGACTATGGACATCGCGCAGTCGGAGAGTCCGACATCATGTCTCCGCGCATCGCGGACCAGCCGGAGGTCATTGTGGCGCTGTTGCAGCAGCAGGTGCGTTCAGGTGAGACGGCCTCTCCCGAGGAGATGTTGTCGCGGCAAGTCCGGCGGCGCGAGGAGGC
The DNA here is from genome assembly GCA_030123565.1 of Nitrospira sp. NCBI lineage: Bacteria > Pseudomonadati > Nitrospirota > Nitrospiria > Nitrospirales > Nitrospiraceae > Nitrospira > Nitrospira sp. The sequence goes on from CP126122.1 coordinate 4,271,642, forward strand.
ACTGGCTGAGATCAAGCGGCGATTCGGCCGGCGGCGTCCCCGCTGGGTCGTCTTTCGTTGGTGGTATAGGCGGCTGGTCAGATTTTGTGTCCTGCGAGAGGAAAATCGTCACCATTTGATGTATTACTCCGCTGCGGCGCGCCATCTTCTGCTCCGTCTCGGAGAACGGATGGTGGAACAGGGAACCCTGACCCTGCGCGAGGACGTGTTTTACCTCACCCTGGACGAACGAACCGCCCTGGTCGTGGGATCAACACGCGACTGGAAGGGACTTGTGAGGGATCGTCGCGAAGAGCGTCTACGAAACGAGACCTTGCAGGTGCCGGACACCGTTCGAGATTGGCAGGAGGTCGCCGATCGAGGCATCCTGCCGAGCGATCTCGGCAGGGACGGGGTCTTGCGCGGGATTGCCGTCAGTGCCGGGCTGGTCAGCGGCCCGGTGCGGCTGGTTCGATCGACCGCGGATTGGAAGCGGGTGCAAGCCGGTGACATTCTTGTCGTGCCGGTGATCGATCCCGGCATGGTCCCGCTCTTTGGCATGGCGGCAGGCCTGGTGGCGGAAATGGGAGGGACACTTTCGCACGGAGCGATCATCGCTCGGGAACACGGCCTTCCGGCCCTGGTCAATGTACCCTATGCCACCAGTCTTTTGTGCGAAAACGAACAGATTCAGATGGATAGTACGAGCGGCACCATCCGACGATCGGTCGCTTGACGTTTCCATCCATTTTTCGTAGTCTCTACGGGATTTCCCTACAACGAGCAGGCGAGAGGAATTCCAGCCATTCCGGGTGTGTCGTAGGGAAGCATCATGATCGACCTCCATTCCGCGACATTCCTGATCGGTATCGTTGTCGGCCTGGTCGTGGGCGTTCTGCTCGCCGGTTGGTGGGTGACGTCTCGCGTCCAATCGCGTCTCCATGCGCAGTTGATCGAGAGTGGAGAACGGGCGCAGCGGGCCGACGTGCTGGCCGCATCGCTGCAACAACAGTTGGATGACCGGTCTGCAGAGGTGGGACAGTTGCGGCAAGCACTGGCCGAATCCCAGCAGGCCAGGACGAAAGCCGAGACGCGCATGGAGGAAGTCGCACGCAGTCTGGAGGACCAGAAGACCGTGTTGGCGCAGGCGCGACAGGAGCTGCACGAATCCTTCGAGGCCCTGTCCGGCCAGGCCTTGAAACAGAATAACGAGGCCTTTTTGAATCTCGCGCGTGCGTCGTTTGAGACGTTGCAGGCGGAGGCCAAGGGAGAATTGTCGCAGCGGCAACAGGCGATCGACGATCTGGTGAAACCGCTGGAGGAGTCACTGCGCCGCTACGAAGAACAACTGCGGCAGGCCGAGCAGATCAGGCAGCGGGAATATGGCGGGCTGGATCAGCAGTTGAAGTTCATGGCCGAGTCGCACCAGCGACTCCAGCAGGAAACCAGCAATCTGGTCAAGGCCTTGCGGACCCCGTCCGTGCGCGGGCGTTGGGGGGAGATGACCTTGCGCCGCGTGGCCGAACTCGCGGGCATGGTCGCCCATTGCGATTTCGTCGAACAGGATACGGTAGGATCAATGGAGGGGCTCTTGCGTCCCGACATGGTCGTGTACTTGCCGGGCGGCAGACAGATCGTGGTCGATGCCAAAACGGTGCTGGCTGCCTACCTCGACGCCTATGAGTCGCAGGACGATCAGCAGCGGCAGGCGCATTTGCTCCGTCATGCGGGCCAGGTACGGACGAGGATGGATGCGCTCAGCCTCAAGGCCTATTGGACTCAGTTCGCTCAGGCGCCCGAATTCGTCGTGCTCTTTCTGCCCGGCGAGCAATTTCTCGGTGCAGCGTTGGAGCAGGATCCCACGCTGATCGAAGACGGTTTTGCCCAGGGCATCGTGCTGGCGACGCCGACCACGCTGATGGCGCTCCTGCGCGCCGTGGCCTATGGCTGGAGGCAGGAGCAATTGACCGAGCATGCCGAACAGGCCGGCCGGCTGGGGAAAGACCTGTACGAACGGATGGCCGTCCTGACCGACCACCTCAACGACATCGGCCAGGCCCTGGGAAAGAGCGTCGCGGCCTACAACAAGGCGGTCGGCTCGCTGGAATCGAGGGTGTTGCCGGCGGCGCGGAAGTTCAAAGAACTGGGGATTTCATCGGAGAAAGAGATTGGATCGTTGGAAGCGGCCGATATCGCGCCGAGGACGGGGCTTCCGTTTACGGAGGAAAATGTGAGGACATTGGGATGATCGATCAGCAGGCGATGGTGGAAGAGTTTCATCGGAAGTTCGAGATTGCCGTCAATGCAGTGCCGACGATCCCGGAGGAGGCGATTCATCAACTGCGGGTGCGGCTGATTCAAGAGGAGTTCGATGAACTCAAGGAAGCGATGGCGGTCAAGGACCTCACAGGCATCGCGAAGGAACTGGCCGATCTGTTGTATGTGGTCTACGGAACGGCTGTGTCCTATGGGGTGGACATGGAGCCGGTGTTTCAAGAGGTCCATCGGTCGAACTTGAGCAAGGTCGGGGGCTACAAGCGGGCCGATGGAAAATGGGTCAAACCACCGACCTATTCTCCGGCTCAGGTGGCGCCTCTGATCGCGGCGCAAGTTGCTGGAAGCATCCTGTCCGCCTCGACCATGGTGGCGGGGTCCCACGTGTCAGAGTCGTAGGATGAAAGAGCTTCATTGTCCGGCGTGCGGGACGCCCTTTGTCAGAGTGACTTCCGGGTCCAGCCTCGTCGAGAAGGCTCTGAATCGTTTCCACGTCTTCCAATTCCGATGTCAGCTCTGCACCACCCGCTTTCGCGCCAGGAGGCCGGGAAATCGGCAGACATCGCAGGCGTTCGACCGCCGCGAGTATCGTCGGCTGCGGGCCAATTTCGTGGCATCGTTGGTCCTGGATCAACCGGCGGTGGACGGCCTCGTCACCGACATCTCCATGGGCGGATGCACCTTGCGGGCGACCACGCCGCTTCCGCGCGGCACATTCGTGAAGGTGCTGTTGCGCGCTCCCGGCGGACAGCCCGACATCAAGATCGACGCAGCCATGATTTGCTCGATCCAGCCGCTCTCGATCGGGGTAAAATTCCTCGAATTTCACCCCGACGACAAACAACGGATGGGCCAACTGGTCCTCGATCTCCTCGCTTCTCAACACCTGCCTCCCAACGTCAGCGCCTAGCACCGTTCGTAGTCGTTTTTTCCAACCGCTGGTCTGGCGATTTCCGTGAAAAGGGCGATGGTTCATATTGACATATTGATGCCATTGCAATATGTCTTGATGCATGCGGACAACGGTTCGGCTGGATGACCAATTACTCAGAGCCGCCAAGCGATTCGCCCATGACACAGGGAAGTCCCTGACGGCCGTGATCGAGGACGCCCTTAGGCTGCTGCTTTCGCCTCGTGCGGCGAAAGCACCTCGCAAACGGATCAAACTCACCACGGTTTCCGGTCAGGGTGTTCGACCAGGGGTCGATCTTGACGACTCCGCAGCACTCTTGGCCGTCATGGAAGAACCCCGTGGTCCTGCTTGACGTCAATGTGCTGGTCTATGCGCACCGCGAGGATACACAGGACCACGAAGCCTACCTGGCCTGGCTCGAAAACCTGGTCAATTCCGACCAGGCCTATGGTCTGTCCGATCTCGTGCTGAGCGGGTTTCTTCGAGTCGCGACCCATCCGAAAGTTTTTACACGGCCAAGCACGATGGGGGAGGCTCTGGCCTTCGTCCAGGAACTCCGCGGGCAGCCTAACTGCTCAGTGATTGCTCCCGGCTCTCGGCATTGGGAGATCTTTTGTCGCCTGTGCCGGGCGGCAGCCATCAAAGGCAACCTGGTGCCTGACGCCTACCTCGCAGCATTGGCGTTGGAAAGCGGCAGCGAATGGATCACGACAGATCGCGACTACCATCGTTTCCTCGGCCTTCGTGTGCGTCATCCGTTGAGATAGGGCACTGCGTCGCGATAGTCTCACCACCTGTGACCTGTCACGGACGCGCGGCGCTACAGGGCCCGCCCCGCCTACTTCGTAGAAACCAGGATGTTGTCGAGCAGCCGGACCGATCCGATACGGACAGCTCCGAGCAAGACGGCCTTGCGCCGAACCGTGGAGAGAGGCTCAAGGGTGAGGGGATCGCAGACGGCGAGATAGTCCGGAGTCGCCAGCGGTTCTTGTGCCACGACCAGAGCCATGCGGCGTCGGATTCGCGCGCCGCGCCGCTCCCCGGCGCGAACGGCCGCCGCCCCGGCTTGAAGCGCGCGATAGAGCACCGGCGCGGCTTGCCGGTGCGGAACCGAGAGGTAGACATTGCGGGAACTCATCGCCAACCCGTCGGCCTCCCGCACGGTCGGATGGATGATCAGACGTACTGGCAGGTTGAGGTCCTTCACCAACCGTTGCACCAGGGCCGCCTGCTGATAGTCCTTCTGGCCGAACCAGGTGATGTCCGGTTGAACGAGGCAGAGCAATTTGGTGACGATGGTCGCCACCCCTTGAAAATGGTGCGGTCGCGCCGCTCCTTCCCAACGATGCGCAACGGCTGGAACCGTCACGACGGTCTGAGTGCCGGGGGGGTACATCGTTTGCGTATCAGGCGCAAACACCATATCGACGCCTTCAGACCGGCACAACGCCCGGTCGAGTCCGAGCCGGCGCGGATATTTCGAGAGGTCTTCCGCCGGACCGAATTGCGTCGGGTTCACGAAGATGCTCACGACCACCGCATCGCAGGCCAACCGGGCGGCTCGGATCAAGGCGCGATGGCCGTCATGCAAGGCCCCCATCGTCGGGACGAACCCGATCGTGACGCCTTCGCGATGGAGCCGGCGACTCCAGGCTGCCATGGCTGCCGTCGAGCGGATGGTCTTCACGCGCGAGGCCCGGCGACCGGAGATGGACTGCAGGCGGGACGCGATCCGTAACGAGAGTTCGGCTGAGGATCGAGCAGACGAACGACCGGCGCATCGGCGAGTTGCGCCAAGAGGTCGCGCAGGCTCCGCCCGAGAACCGGATGTCGCCGGTCTGGATCGAGTTCGACCAGCGGGGCGAGGACGAATCGCCGTTGGTGCAGGCGCGGATGCGGGAGGGTCAGACCCGGCTCGTCGAGAATGCGATCGTCGTACAACAGCAGGTCGAGGTCGAGCGTGCGAGGTCCCTTACGATTGTCCTGGTCTCGACCCAATGCCCGTTCGATCTCACGGCAAATGTCCAAAAGGCTTGCGGGCGCAATGTCCGTTTCGATCTGTACCACACCGTTCAAGAACCATTCAGGACCGGGGGCGGCTCCGTCGTCGACCGGTTCGGTCTCATACAGCGAAGATACCGAGTCGAGGCGTGAATGGGGCAGGAGGCTCAGCAGGGTCACAGCCCGGTCACAACAGTCGATCCGGTTGCCCAGATTGGATCCGAAGCCGATGAAGGCAGTCGCCATGATTCAAACCGTAAGGTGTGAGGCGTAAGGCGTGAGGGGTTGGCTCGAAGTCCTTTCACCGAACCCCTTACGCTTCACGCCTCACGACCCTAGAATCCCGCTTTCTTGATTCGTTCCACCGCTTCGGCCAACCGTTCCTTCGATGTACAGACCGTCATGCGGATGTACCCCTCGCCCGGTGCGCCGAAGCCGTTGCCCGGCGTCGTCACGATTCCGGCCTTCTCCAGCAGATGGGCCGTACACGAAGCGGAGTTGTAGCCCTTCGGCACCGTTACCCACACATAGAAGGCGGCGGGCGGTGCATCGACGTCCAACCCCAGCCTCTTCAACCCTGGCACGAGGGTGTCGCGCCGTTCCTGATAGATCTTTCGGATTCCGTCGGTGACGGAATCGTCCAATCCCAACGCCGTGATGCCGGCTGCCTGCACCGCTTCGAACACGCCCGAGTCCAGGTTGCTCTTCACCTTGCCGAGCCCCGCCAACACGTCCTTGTTGCCGACGACGAAGCCGATGCGCCAGCCCGTCATGTTGTAGGTTTTCGAAAGCGAATGAAACTCCACGCCCACGTCCTTGGCGCCGTTGATTTCCATAAAGCTCGCCGGCCGCTTGCCGTCGTAGTAGATCTCGGAATAGGCCGCGTCATGGCAGACGATCACCTGGTTCTCCTGCGCGAAGGCGACCACCCGCTTGAAATAATCCTTCGTCATGATGACCGACGTCGGATTGTTCGGCGAATTCAACCACATCAACTTGGCCTTCTTCGCCACGTCCTTGGGGATGGCGTTCAAATCTGGCAGGAAGCCGTTGGCCTTTGTGAGCGGCATGATATGTGAGACTCCGCCGGCGAAACTCGTCCCGACCGGATAGACCGGATAGCCGGGGCTGGGCACCAGGACGATGTCGCCGGGATCGACGAAGGCCAGGTGAATGTGCCCGATCCCTTCCTTCGAGCCGATCAAGGTCAGGACTTCGTCGGCCGGATCGAGCGTGACGTTGAACCGGCGTTGGTACCAATCGGCGACCGCCTTGCGGAAGGCGAGCATGCCTTCATAGGACGGATATTGATGGTGCTTCTGGTTCTTGGCCGCTCGGCTCAGGCTTTCGATGATCGGATCGGGGGTCGGCAGGTCCGGGTCGCCGATGCCGAGGTTGATGATATCGACGCCGCGCGCGATCGCCTCCTGCTTCATCTTGTCGATGGCGGCGAACAGATAGGGAGGCAGTGTCTTGATGCGGGTTGCGTATTCGATCGGAAAACCGGACATGCGTGGAGACTCCTTTGTTGGCCTGAACGGCGCGGTCCAGCTTTCGACCATACGGGGCTCGGCGACCGTCAGCGTGGTATCAGCAAGGGGCTAGGGTACCCCAGGACCGTTCCCGCAATCAACGAGCGGATGGGAAGGCTGGCCCTGGCTCTTCCTCCGTCCACTGAGCGCACAGAGGTAGCGGGTGGCCTGCCACAGAGGGGAAGCGGTTGACAGGGAGAGAGACCCTCATTACAGTTCGCCAAACGGTTGGTCCTGTAACCGGCTGTATGAACGCCCATGAAGCATCTGGCGCCCTGCCCCTCAAGTCCCAACTGCGTGTCAACCACCGCTCAAGACCAGGAGCACGCCATCACGCCGTTTCGTTATGAAAAGAGCCAGGCGGAGGCGCAGGAGGCGTTGAAGGCCATCCTACGTTCCTTGCCGCGCACCAGGCTCGTCGAGGAAGATGAGTCGTACCAGCATTATGAATTCACCAGCCTGTTGTTGCGGTTCGTCGACGATGTGGAGTTTCTGTTCGACGAGGCAACCAAGACGATCCATTTTCGTTCCGCTTCCCGGACTGGCCATAGCGACTTAGGCGTGAACCGGCGGCGGATGGAAGAGATTCGGAAACTGGTCGAAGGGAAACTATAACATGCGGCCGGTGATGGGTGGTGTAGGTCCTGAGCTGGCACAGCGGACGATGGGCAAAAAGTCTCGGGCCATGGCTTAGCCCGAGGGGCGGCCAGTCACTGCCGGCTGTGGCAGGCATAGCGGCTAACTCTGTGAATGTGTGACCGTTCTTCATCCCTTACAGCAACCCTCCACGATCACCAGATCCCCTCTGCCCGTTCAGCTTTCCTGCGTACTTCACCCCTCTTGGCTCTTTCTCCCAAGTGGTAGGTAGGATAATCGGGTGGGCTCACCAAGGGGAGGTGGGTTATGAAACAGGTATTCCGGAACGTGCTCCCCCTGATGGGGGTCGGTATGGTCTTCTCCCTGCTGGCGGCAGGCTGTGCAACCTCTTCGGACGTAGAAAAGCTCGATCGGAATCTGAGCCATAAAATGGATGCGCAGAGTAAGGCCATGCGCTCAGAGGTGAACAGTCTGCATGAGCAGGTCAAGAACGTAAGCGCTGTAACGGAAGGTCTTCGCACACAGGTGCGCACGTTTCAGCTCGACACGAGTGCAGCGCTCGAACTGGTGAAAGAGCAAGGTGTGATCAGGGAGCAAGCCTTGAGGGATCTCTCGACTGTGACAGTCAGTACCAGGAGGGAACTGGAGGGGTACGGTACAAAGGCCCGTGAGCACTTCGGCAAGATCGAGGAGATGACAGGGGAGGTGACGAAACAGATTCGGGCTATCCAGCAAGTCGTCTCCGGGTTCAGCGGCCGCATCGACCAGCTTCCTCCGCTCGTTTCCGCACTTGGAACAGAGGTCCGGTCGCTCACCGAAACCTTACTGGGAAGCTACGAATTAGAGGAGGTGGCACTGAGGGATCGTCTCCGGGCGGTTGAGGAAATGAAGAAACGGCTGAGGCCGCTTGAGGCCCGACAATCGAGTGGATCAGGTCCGGAGAAATGAGGATCAGGTCTTATGGCAGGAAGACCAGGTTTGAGAAGAGGAGGGCGAGCCATGAACACTACAGCTCGGAGGACGCGTCTCCTGTCGGTTGTGGCCATCCTGGGATTTTGTGTGCTGTCGGCTCCTGGGTGCGTGAGTAGCAGTACCTATCAGTTGGCCAAGAAGGAGGCCGAGGACCTTCGACAGGAATTGCAGCAGGAACGCCTGAAGGTCCATGCTATGGAGAAGATGCATACTCAACGCATCAAGCAGCTGGAAGATTTGACGAGTCGACTTGGCTCGTCGGTCGAACGTTTCGACGGTATAACGAAGAACTGGAGCGATCTTCGCAATGAGCTCGTCAGGCTCAGGATCAATCGAGAATTGGAGCGCCAAACAGGTGGAGGGAGGATAGGGATCGTCTTAGAAAATGAGTCCTCCAGCGTTCCTTCGGAGAGGTAGAGCCGCTCCCGCGCTCTACTTGCACATCATTCCTCCCGCTCCCCCGGCCACGCCCAGTACCATTCATGCGCCAGGTGAGAAGGATCTCTATGAGTTTCAGGTCGCGGCAGAAAAGAAGTACAGGATCGAAACACAGGGCGGGTCAGATGTGATCATGACCCTGTTTGGCCTAACAGCACCACCAGAAGGTTGCGGAGGATGACGATGGTGGAGAAGGGTCCAATTCGAAGATCGCACAGGCCTTGAAGCCGGGAGCTTACCGGGTTGAAGTCCGGCACTATTCACCGATCGGTACCGGAGGCTATCGAATCTGGGTTCGGCAGGATGGGCCATGACGAGCCGGCGAGTCGGTGGTCGGGAAGTGGCGCACCATGATTTGCGGTTGAATTAGCCCGTTCATCTTGTCAGTATAGAAGGAGGTTGAAGCCCGACAACCAGATCTGTGGACGGCAGGTCGGGTGTGAGCCGTCGGTGCAGCACTCGGTGGGAGAAAGCCTCGTATGACATACATTACTCGTAGCCTCTTGCTGTTGCTCCTTGCGCTCACGGCCGCCTGTGTATCCGTGCAGGTCGATCCCTTGACCGGGGCGACCTTCGAGCCACGAGCTGGGACCGATGGGGTCAAGACCTTGCAGCGTGAGCCGAACCACGGCTATGTGCAAATCGCCCGTATTGTCGCCACGAGTGAATATGCCAGCGAGGAGACGTTGCGGGACCGCATTCTTGCCAGGGCGAAGGATCTCGGCGCCGACGCCGTGGTACTCGGAGAGGCAGACGTGCGCCGCCTTTCCGACCGAGGGCCGACGTTCCAATCGACCATGAGTCCTGCCATTCCCGGCGCGGTGACGAACAATTCCTACCGGAGCGGGTATTGGAATCCATTCCGGATGGACGCCTGGAGTTTCAGCCAGGGGGCCGGCGGCGGGCAGGGCTGGATGCTGCACATGTCCGGGTTGGCGATCCGGTATGTCTCGGAGGAAGAGCTGCGCGCCGCTCCAAAGAATCCGCCGGCCACACCGTAACCCGATCTTCACGGCCGGCCTGACCCCACGTCATCCGTTCCTGAGTCTCCCTTTCTCCGGCCGATTTCCTTCAGATCCTGCGCCTCATTGTCGACAATTCATTAATCGCTCCGCGATGGAGGGAGAGTGCGCTACGATTCGCCGTAGCTGTGGCTGATGATTCTCGACAGAGGACGTGCATGGGTTCCCGGTCCGACGACGGACAGCAGGCACAGTTGGAGTTGGCCGGATTGAGGCGTACGCTGGAATGGACCAGGATTCAGCGCGAACAGCTCCTGGATCGCCTGGACCTGCTGCGTCTGGACAATCAACGGTTGCAGGAGCGCGTGGAGGATCTGGAGCGCCGATTGGCGGAGATCAAGCAACAGCAACCGCTGTTTTGACGCCGATGAACAGGCGTCGCCTCGTGCTGCCGTTCCCTTCCCGCCCCATGTCTTCACCGGCGTCGGCATGATACAGTAGTCGAGCGGCGGCCATTGGTCGACCGTGGGCGCCGAGGTCGTGAGACAGCCATGAATCATTCCATCAAGACCGGAGAAGACCTTCGCTGGTTTTTGACACACACGCAGGGGTTTCGCGACGGACAGGTGACCGATGTGCATCTGTCCAGGCGCCGGATCTTCGATGAAGAGTCCGGACATGACCTCCCGGCAGGCAGTACGGTCACGGTGGTGCTGCGCTATCACCTCCACGGCATCCTGCGGGTCGCCAAGCTCACCATGCAAGGCGTCTCCGATCTGTCCATCTTCGAGCAGGACGGAGCAGACGGTTCTTCATTGGGTGTCGTGCAGGTGGAGTTGAACGAAGGGAAGCTGCGCTTTTGGTTCGACCCGCAGGGTGAATTCTACGTGGTCTGTGAGGAGGCGTTGTTCGAAGAGGTCTCGCTTCCGTACTGTGATGGGGACCTGGAAGGCACGGTGACGCAGTGGGTGTTTCAGGCCGATTCCGGCGAGGTTCCTACCGTGGCCTGGCTGCTCGATCGGCTCGACCACGCAGGGGTGCCCTGCATCTGGAGAGAGGCGGGGCTTGAGGCGGGACGCCATCGAGGTATCTGTTGGGAAGGTGAATTAACGGCGGCAAGCGATCTGAACGCCGGCCTTGCGGCGACGGTCGTGGTACGGACCTATGGGCCGATCGATGGCGCCGGTTTCGGAATGCAGGTGCGTCTCCGCCCTTCCGCCGGTCGATCAGGCGGGTGCTTGTTGGACCTGGTGGCCGATCTGGTCACGCAATGTTTTCCCGGCACCTGTCTCGTGGGGCAGGGGTTTCTTTTACAGGAAGAGCGGTCGAATCGGAGATCGCCCGGCCGCGCGCAACCGGCGCGTTTGTGATCGTGAGGCGAGAGTACCGGCGTCAGCTGTGGTGACTGTGCCTTCCGTTCCCGTGTCCATTCCCCTTGACATGCCCATTCGCGCTACCGTTCGTCCCGTTCTTCCGATTGACACATTCCACCAAGTGCCAAAACTTCATCGGATTCACTTTTTCTTTTCGGGCAACGTGCAGGTCGGTTCCTTCGAGGACGTGGTTCAGGGAGAGGTCGGTGCGGAAGCCGATGTGTTTGCAGAGGGGAGAGATGACTTTTTCCACGGCGGCGATCAACTTGTTGCCGTTGCTGAAGTGGTTCAACATGATGATGCGGCCGCCCGGTTTGCAGACCCGAATCATTTCATTCACGACTTTACGATAGTCCGGCACGGCGGTCACCACATAGGCCGCCATGACGGTGTCGAAGCTGTCGTCGGCAAAGTCCATCTTGCCCGCATCCATCAACATGAGCCGCACATGGTCCAGGTGATAGTGGGACTGGCGCTGCCGGGCCTTGGCCAACATGCCTGAGGAGAGGTCGATGCCGATGATTTCGCAGTTCTTGGGATAGTATTCCAGGGCGATCCCTGTTCCCACGCCGACTTCCAGAATTTTTTCTTCGGGCCGGATCCTGAGGTTGCGCACGGCGGACTCGCGCGACTCATGGAAGATTTTCCCGAAGATATGATCGTAGACCCCGGAATAATTGGTGTACACTCGCTCGACTTTGGCGATATCCATCATCCCTCCGCAAAATCACACCCCTCTGCCCGCACACTCTGCAGTGCAGAAGTGACGGTGTTGAACGGTGTGGCGTGGAAAAAAACTATGAAGGCGGGACCGTGACCCGGATGATTCGTCCGCACCCGCCGGATGAGAACGGGCTTAATGTAGCCAAAGCCCTTATGGGGAGTCAACAGGTTCCTCCGTTTTCAGCCGTCTTCTTTCCGTCCCGGCTTGATTCTCCGCAGGGCCCTGTGGGAAGTTTCCACCATGGTGTTGGCCGGTGCGTTCGCAATCGTCTTGTTCATCGGGCTGATCGTCGGCGACTGGATGTATTTCGCCCGCTTGTCGTCCGACGCCAGCCGGTATGGGTACGGGATCGGACAGGTGCAGGATCAGGTCGCCGCGTTGACCGCCGAGAAACTGGTGCGGAGCTGTGATACGAACGGGTTTCTTGCTTTACCGCACGGCGTCGCGCGGGTCTTTCCCGAAGCGAATCGAGTGGTGATCCGACCGACCTGCCGGTTGTTTTCCATGCGTTTCCGCACGGCCTGGCCGCTGAAGGGGTCCATCGAATGGGCGCCGGAGGCCGACGGTCTGCGGTTGATCTGCACCAAGCGGGTGCCCTGGTCTTCCTCGATCCTGACCTTCCTCTGGTTCGGTCTTGTGGGGTTCGGGACGCTGGGATTCCTCATCAATTATCTGCTGCAGGGAGGGCTGGAATCATTGGGAGGGCTATTGCTGGGAGTCGGAGTGACCGGAGTGGGGTTGATCGTGGTGGCCTTCGGTCTCTTGACCGTTACAGTCGCTTACCGGATCGAGAACACGAGACTCATGCAGGTGTATACAGAATTCCGGACGGCGGCGTTGCAAGGCAAGGGAGCGGCTTAGCGGCCGGTGGTATACAGGTCGAGCAGGTGATCGAATTCCGGCGGCAGGTCCAGCGACTGTCGAGTGCGCGCCAATCCCGCGATGATGCCGCGATGTTTCAGACTCAAGCCCGACTCGATGAAGGCCTGCCGAAAGTGCGCCCAGCGCTGTGCCTTGTCCCGGGACAGGTTCTGAAGCTCCTCCTGCGGCAGATCTTTGAGCCTGGCCGTCAAGTGTCCCAAGGCCTTTTCGACCGAGTCATAGGGAGCGGCCAGTTTCAGCCGGCTGTAGAAGAGTTCGAGTTGTTCCCGGAACTCGTCCCGGAGCGATTCCGCCGGACCGGTTCCTCGATGGTGACCCATATGATGGCTTCTGCCGTGCCCCTGCACCATGACGGTTGCGGAGAAGCTTACGGCAGGAACGGCGTGACACGCAACGCGTTTTCATTCACAGGAGTCATTTTTTCTCTTTATCCATGGAGGTCCAGATGAGCCGTCGATTGGTAGTTCTCGTTATCGGATTGATCCTGACCGGGTTCGTGGGTTGCTCGTCCCATCACGGGAGTTATGGGTATGGGAAGGGAGACTACTATTGGAGTAAGGCCGGGAAGGACATGAGCGGATTGGTCGAGAAACATGTCAAGGACCCGGAGAAGGTGAAGCAGGTGAACGTGGTGATGGGCGAGATCATCACCGAGATCAAATCGGCGCGGGAGCAGCAGCGCCAATACCATCGCGCGCTCTACGAGCTGAATGCGAACTATGCCGCGCCGCCCGAGGACTTCACGAAGATCCTCGACGAGGCGAATAACAGCCGGATGCGGTCGTCGGCCAAGATCCTCGGGCTGCGTTTCAAGATGAAGGCGCTGCTGACGGCCGAAGAATGGACGGCGCTCTCCGAGGAAATAAAGAACTATGGGAGCCGGTATTATGGCAAGGGGACGGATACGCCGACTCCCGCCGCGTCACGGCCGTAAGCGAAGCCCGTTCACAGGAGTCGGTCCAGCCCCGGCCGGTGGTTGAGGAACAGGAGTCGGACCGACTCTCCGTCGAAATCCAGCGCGCTGACCGAGGCATGGTCGATCGTGGCCTGTCGGATGGTCGCCAGGTCGAGCTGAAGATAATGGGACAGGATCGCCCGGATGACGTCGGCGTGGGACACGAAGACGTAGGGCGCTTCCTGCGCGTTGTCGATCGCCTGTTCTAACGCCGCCACCGCACGGGATTGCACCTCGCGCAGCGTTTCCCCGCCGGACGGACGTGCGTGCTCCGGGTGGGTGTACCAGTCACGCTTCGCCGGGTCATCGGCGAGGTCCAGCCAGTAGCGATTGATCCAGTCGCCCACGCCTATTTCACTCAGTCCCGGCAGGTGATGCAGCGGTAAGCCGTGCGGTCGGCGCAGGATCTCGGCGGTTTGCAGGGCGCGCAAGACGGGGCTGCTGAAGATGCCGGCGAGCGGTGTGCGGGACAAGGCCTCGGCGCAGGCCTGAGCTTGGCGTTCGCCGTTCCGGTTGAGGGGAATCGGCTGGTCGCCCATCACGCGGCCGGACCGGTTCCAGTCGGTTTCTCCATGTCTGACGAGCAAGATGGTCGGCATGGTCGAAATTGCCCGGTTACGGTGAGACCGAAGCGACGCGATTCGTCAGGGGGACCGGTATCCACGTGGCTCCTCCGTCGATCGAGCGGTACAATCCGCTCCCGTTCGTGCCGGCAAAGAGGAGCTGCGGGTCGCGCAGGCTGATGGCGAGCGTGCGTACATTCAAGGTGGCGAGTCCTTGATTGTACGCCTGCCAGGTTTTCCCGCCGTCGAGGGTCTTGAGGACGCCGGCCGGCCCGCCGACATACATGATGCTGGGATTCGTCGGATGCATGACCAACGTACTGATGAATTGGTCCGACAGCCCTTGCCCGATCTGCTCCCAGTACTCCGCCCGGTTGGTCGTTCGAAAGAGCCCCTTGGTGGTTCCGGCGTAGACGGTGTTGGAATTCGTCGGATCGACCACCAGCACATTCACGCCGAGGGCCATCGCGGCGTTGAGGACGTCGTCCGGAATCAGTCCCCGGTTCATTTTCTGCCACGTGCCGCCGCTGTCCTCGCTGCGATAGGTGCCGCCGGTCGTTCCGGCATAGAGGACGCGGGGGTGTTTGTGGTCCATGGCGATGCAGGTGACGATGTGGACTTCTTTCATCCCCGCCATCCGTTCCTCCCACTCGCGGCCTCCGTCCTTTGAGACGAAGGCGCCGACCGTGGTGGCGAGGTAGATCAACTCGGTATTGTCCGGATGGAAGATGATTTCGTTGACGAAGGAGACGTGTTCCTTGAGCCCCACATTGTGCGGCAGCCAATGTTGGCCGCCGTCCGGGCTTTTGTAGATCGCATCTCCCATGGTGCCGGCATAGACCGTGGCGGGGAGCTTCGGGTCGATGGCCAAGGTCGTGACGCGACGGGCGCTGAAGCTCGGGAACTGCTCCCAGGTTCGGCCGCCGTCCCGTGTCTTGTGGACCGCGTCGTTCGTGGCGATATAGAAGATATTGGGGTTCGTCGGATGGAGTGCGATCGAAACCACCGCCGCTTCCTGTTTCCCGCAGGCCGGGAGGAGCAGGATGAGCAGCAGGAAGAACCACGAAACAGCAGGGAAGATGTTGATCGTGATGGGCATTACAGTGGCCGCAGACCTAACCACAGCGGAAGCACTGAGTCAAGGTCGTGCCCATGGCGTTACAACCGTTGCGTGAACCGTTCGGCATAGCCGGTGAGTTCCACATAGCCGCGTCCTGAGACCGGTGCACCCTGCGCCAGGCCGGTGGCGGATACCGCCCCTTCCCAATAGGTCACGCGGGTGCTGCGCGCCGTATCCAGTTCCTGATCCGCCAGCAATGAGGTCACGTCCAAATCCAGTCCCATCGAGGGAGCGGTGATGCGCCAACGTTGCGGATAACGGGCTTTCGATCGCGGGCTGGTCCAATGGGAGAGTGTTGCGACCGTCAGGTCGTGGGCATGGAGCGGGTGGGTTCGTCCGTCGGCGAAGACCAGGGTGCCGCTGGAAACCGGATCGACCGATCCGTCGGTACGCCGCAAGGAGTACCACATGAGTTCCGTCTTGTCGCTCAAGTGCAGGCTGAACCAATCCCACCCCACCACATCCCGGCCCAGGTCGGCCGAGCCGAATTCGTGATCCATCCAGCTCAGGCCGGTGACGGTGAAGGTCTCCGCACCCACCCGAATCTGCCCTTCGGTCGCGAGATGGGTGAGCGAATAGTAGTGCGAAGCCTGCTCGGGGGAAGCGCCCTTGCGGCTGATGCCATCTCGGCCATGCAGGACGGGAGGCTTCTGCTGGGTCACACGAAGATCGATGGACAATTCGTCGGTGGCGGCCTGGAGCCTCTGGCCGTTCGGCGTTCGGTCATCCGTTGAAACCGACCAGTGATCGATCCAGACGTGCAGCCGGCCCGTCTCCGCTCCTGCCTTGCCGAGGCCTTCGCGACTGACCGTATCGACGTAGTGGAAGCGGCCGTTCTCAAGGTCCGTCACGGCGAAGTGGGCAAAGTAGAGTTGCCGGATGGACCATTTGGAGGGCCATGTCTTGACCTGGTCGGGCGGAATGCCGCGACGAAAAAACGTGAGCTGAAAGCCGAAGCGCCTGCCGCCGGTGGTGGTGAGATGGCCGGTGTAATACCACCATTCCGTTCGGAACCGTTCATGGGCGCCGTGGTCTTCAGGAAACCGATAGTCGTAACCGGGCGTGGCGATCGCAAACGCTGGCGGCTCATTCGTGGCGACGGACGGTGAAGCGAGGGACAACAGCAGCACCATCGCCACGGCCGTTCCACGTCTCCACCGCAGGAGCGCGATCGCGCGAACGCCAGTATTCATCAGGGTTTTTTGACGGTCATGGGCTCTGGGCGGCGCTGCGGCGCCGTTGACAATTTTGCAAAGCATCAGCTATCGTGAGCCATGTTTCTTGAGCCGGATCGCGATCAATCGAGCCGTCAATCGTCGGGAAAGGCCCAGCCCTTTCCCGTGCCGGAACGCATTCCCCTGTTTCCCCTGCCGAACGTCGTCTTCTTTCCCAAGACCTATCTGCCGCTCCATGTGTTCGAACCGCGTTACCGCCGGATGGTAGCGGATGCGGCGGCAGGAGGGCAATGCATCGGCATGGCGCTGCTGAAGGAGGGGTGGGAAGAGCAGTACGACGGAAATCCGCCGATCTTTTCGGTGGGCTGTGTCGGGCGTCTGGCCAGTGTTCAGAAATTGCCCGATGGCCGCTCGAACATCCTGCTCCAGGGCATCGAGCGCTACGAAATCCACGAAGAGTTCTTCGAAAAAAGTTATCGTGAAGCCCGCGTGACGCTGAAACCGAGGGACCGCGCCCTTCCGATGGAACCGGCCTTGCGCCGGTACCTGATGGATGTCCTCGGTGAATATCTTCAGGCGGATGAAGAGGCGTCGCCGCTCCATAGTCTGGTTCAGCCGGATGTGAGCGACGAGGTATTCGTGAATTCCCTCTCCACCTATCTCGACTGTAGCCCGCTGGAAAAACAATTCTTGTTGGAGGCCGAACACCTGCCGCAGCAAGCTCGACGCCTCGGCGACTTGATCCAGTTCAAGCTGGCGGAGCGCCGCGGAGCCGGAGGGTGGGGGTAATGTCGCGGGCGGTCGCCATCGACGTGTCGCACCTGGGGAAGGTGTACGACCAGGTACGGGCCGTCGATGACCTCTCCTTTCAGGTCTATGGCGGGGAGATTTTCGGTTTGCTCGGGCCGAACGGCGCGGGCAAGAGTACCACGCTACGCATTCTGATCACCCTCCTCCATCCGACCGTTGGGTCGGCCACTATTCTCGGGCTGGATTCGGTCAAGGATGCGGACCGCGTGCGGCAGACCATCGGGTACGTGCCGCAGGAGCGGGCCATCGATCGGTTCCTGACCGGGAGGGAACATCTCGAACTCCTTGCGGACCTGTATCACCTCTCGCCAAACGAAGCGTCCCAGCGCATTCCCCGGCTGCTGAAGCTGGTGGAACTGGAGGAACATGCGGATCGCCCCGCCAAGACCTACTCCGGCGGCATGAAGCGGAAGTTGGATATCGCCTGCGGGTTGTTGCCCGATCCGAAGATTCTCTTCCTGGACGAACCGACGCTCGGGTTGGACGTGCAGAGCCGTCTCCGCATCTGGGACCATGTGCGGGCGATGAGGGAGCGAGGCATCACCGTCGTCATGACCACCAACTATCTCGACGAGGCCGATCAGCTCTGCGACCGGATCGCCATCATCGACGGGGGCAGGATCAAGGCCCTGGGTTCTCCCACGGAATTGAAGGTCGGGTTGGGCGGCGACCTGGTATCGTTGACGGTGTGTGAGCAGAATCGTGTCGAGGCGCTGGCTGGCGCGGTGAAGTCCCTGCCGGCCATCCGCGCCGTCATGACCAGGCCGAACGGATTGGATATCCGCGTCGATTCTCCCGAGAAGGCCCTGCCGGCCATTCTCGAAGCGGCCAACCGTTTGACCTGCCGGCTGGAATTCATCGACTATCACCGGCCGCGACTGGACGACGTGTTTATTGCGCACACGGGCCGCCGCATTCAGGAAGAGGCACCTACGGAGGAGTGAAGAGAGTTGGAGTTATGCGACAGTACTGGCAGGAAGTTCGAGCGTTGACGATGCGGTGGGTGCGGCGGTTGAGCCGTGAAAAGTTCAGCATGCTCTTCACCCTGGTGCAGCCGATGTTGTTCTGGCTGATCTTCTTCGGCAATCTGTTTCAGCGCGCGGCGGATATGCAGGTGACCCAGGCCCCCAGCTATATCAGCTTCCTTGCCGCCGGCGTGGTCGTCATGACCGTGCTCAACAACGGATTGGCGGGGGGCGTCGATCTCCTCTTCGATAAGGAAAATGGGTTTCTTGAGCGACTCATGTCGACACCGATTCACCGGACTTCGGTGATCCTGAGCCGGTTTATTTTTGTGATGACCATCACCTCGCTGCAAGTCCTGGTGATTCTCGGCGTCGCCTGGCTGTTCGGTGTGCAGCCTGCCACCGGCCTGTTGGGAATCGCGACGATTCTAATCATCGGCATGCTGTTCGGCGTCGGGCTGACGGCGATTTCGATGGCGATGGCCTTTTCCGTGAAGAGCCACGGCGACTTCTTCTCCGTCCTCGGGTTCCTCTCCCTGCCGATGATTTTTTTGAGTTCGGCGCTGGTCCCCTTGAGCGCGATGCCGGGCTGGATGGGATTCCTGGCGCAGTTCAATCCCATGACCTGGGCGATCGACGCCGTGCGGCCGTTGATCCTGCAGGGGTGGGCCGAAGCGCTGCCCCATGTCGGCATGGTGATCGTGGTGATGGTACTGTTCGACGCCCTCTGCCTCTATGGGGGGGCGCGGGCCTTCCGCAGAGCGATCGGGTGAGCAGGATGGTGAAAAAGTCCGCCGGCGAAATCTCTGCGTTGTCGGGAGACGCGATTCGGTGTTGCAACGATCGAGCAGGGTCTGTTGCGACGAGGACCGGCGCATGTTCGTGAATGAAAGCCAGATCCGCGCGTTGATTCGACTCCTCGGCGACGAGGACGAACGGATCGTCAAGACCATCAGCGGCAAACTCATCGACTACGGCGACACCGCCGTGCCGTTGCTGCAAGAGGCCGAGATCGAGCAGCCGGACATGGCCGACCGCATCGTCACCGTGTTGGAAGAAATCCGCGGGACGAAGTTGGAGGAAGAACTCCGCGACCTGATCGCGCAACCGGACGATCTGGTCGATCTTGAGACAGGGGCCTTCATCCTGGCTCGCTACGCCTATCCGATGCTCGATGTGCAGGCCTACCGGCGGCAACTGGATCGAATGGCGCGGGAGGTGCGGGAGCAGATCGGGTCCCGCGTCTCGGGTGAAGAGACCGTCAGGGCGCTCAATCGCTATCTGTTCACGGAAGCCGGTTTCAAGGGGAACACCAAGAACTACTATGAAGTCGAGAACAGTTACCTCAATTGCGTGATCGACCGGAGATCCGGAATTCCGATCAGCCTCTCGACCGTGTATTTGCTCATAGGGAAGCGGTTGCACCTGCCGGTGCAGGGGATCGGCATGCCGGGCCATTTCCTCGTCAAGTTCGACTCGGACAAGTACAAGATCTTCATCGACTGTTTCAACGGCGGCGCGCTCCTGACGGAAAAAAATTGCGCCCGTTTCCTCACCGAGGCCGGTTATGGTTTCGAAGACCGGTTCCTGCAGAAAAGCCCGACCCGCGCGATCCTGACCCGCATGATCAAAAATCTGCTGGCCATCTACAGCAAGCTCGACGAGCCGCTGAAAAAAACCCGCCTCTCCCGGTTCATTGGAATTTTGGGCTGTGAGCAGCGAGAAGACGGCCTCTAGCAGGATGCTTAAACAGCCCGCCTGGATGATCCCTGTTAGCCGCGCAGGGCGAGCAGGTCCTGCGCCATCCTGATTCGCCCCGAGAAGTGATTTCCCGCCTGGCCCCCTACGTCATACCGTTCGGCGATCGGATAAAAATGGGACAGCACGAGCTGATCGATCCCCGCTTCCTGCGCTACCAGACCGCATTGCCCTGCGTGGAGATGCCCGGCACCTGGGCGGTTCTCAGGAAAGGAGCAATCCAGGATGGCCAGGTCTGCTTCACGGCAGAGCCGGATTAGGCTGTCGCAATAGAGTGAATCGCCGGAATAGGCGACGACATGGTTCTGGTATTCAATCCGATAGCCGAGGCAATGGAGGCGGGGCGCATGGGTGACGGTGGCGGGCCTGATGAGGGTGTCTCCCAGGCGGAAGCTGCGATCGGAGACCTCGCGAATCGTGACGCGAAACGGCGCCCGGTTGAAGCTCGGAAACGTCGTCATCATGGCCCCCATGAGGCGTTTGGTCCCACGGGGACCGATGAGGGTCAACGGCGGTCTGGCGCCGCCTTGGTATTTGCAGAAAATGACGGCGTCGAAAAAGAAGGGGATGAAATCGGCAAAGTGGTCGGCATGGAAATGGGAAAACAGAATGTGCGTGATCCGGTGGCGATCGACGCCGGTCTTGATCAAATTGGACAGGGTCCGGGGACCGAAATCGAGCAGGAAGGTCTGATCGGTTCTGACCAGATAGCCGGCTGCGGCGCGAGAGGGGTGGACGTTGGTGCCGGACCCCAAGACCGTGACGCGGATCATGCGTCCGGCGCTTCCTGGAAGCTCCGGCGCAGGCGAAGCAGCAGCATACGCAGTTGCTCGGCTTCCGTGCTGGTCAGGGCCCGTTCAAAGTAGGGGCGGATGAAGGCGATGTGCGCCGCGAAGGTTTTTCGGAACAGACGGTCGCCTTTCTCCGTGAGGCAGATCCTGGTGCTGCGCCGATCACCCGCCACAGGGATGCGTCGGATCAGTCCCTTCGCCGCCAGACGGTCCAGCACGCCGGTCAAGGTTCCCTTCGTCACCAGCGTGGCGGCGGACAGGTCGGCGCAGGTGAGCCCTTCGGTGTCGCCCAACGTGGCGATCACGTCGAATTGTGAAGGCGTGAGCCGCAACGAACGGACGTGGCGGCTGTCCGTGCGCCAAAATGCGAGGTAGGTTTCGACCAGCGGGCGCAGCACCTTGAGGTGCGGGTCGTCTTTGAGGTCAGGAAGTTCCACTGCGCGGGCAGCCTAGTCACCACATCGGGTGCCTGTCAAGAGTCGAGCAAGGGGGTTGCGTTGACGCCGTGAGGACCGGCCCCCTATCATGTCGCCTGCCATGCCTCGTCACGCGCAATCGGGTCAAGCCAACCTGACCGCCATCCTCCTGTTATTGGGCCTGGTGGTCTCGGGCGTCTGGATCTGGAAACGTCTATCGCCGGAGGTGCAGGATGTCGTCATCGATCAGGCCGTTCCCCTCGCGGCACTCCTGCTGCTGTTGTCGGCCCTGCTGTGGATCGTCGTCGGAAAGATCAAGAAGCGGCGAAAGCAGCGCCAAGAGCGAACGCGGTTGATCACGTTGCTGGAACGTCAGACTTCTCCCGAGAAGCGACTCGCATTGGCCTTCGCGATCATCGAAGTGAATGGATATCGACGGGCGGGGCTTGAGGCAGTCGCGCCGCAGCTGCAGGAGTTGTTCGTGACGACGTTGAAGCGGGCGCTGGGGGACAAGCAACATCGGGTGCGGGGAATGGCGGCCAGCCACTTGGGAGTGATCGGCGATGAGGCGGCTGTCGCCCATCTCCTGGCGGCGTTGGAGGACGACCATGCCTATGTGCGTTCGAGCGCGGCGCTGGGACTCGGGCGCATGCGCGCCTCCGCCGCAAAAGAGAAACTGACCTATGTCAGCAAAGAGGATTGGGACCAAACGGTGCGGAGCCGTGCCCGCGAGGCATTGGAACGTATCCGGTGACGATTGAGGAGCGAAGGGGCCGAGGGCGGCGGACCGGTTACGCGGTCCAGTCGAGGAGGACGATTTCAGGCGCGCAGTTGAAACGAGCGGGAAGGACCGACCAGCCCAGTCCCCTGTTGACGTAGAGGCGGTGCCCGCCCTTCTCGTACAGGCCGTTGGTCCGACCATGACAGCCGGGCGGCAGCCAGAACGTCGGGACATAGGGGATCCGCCATTGACCGGCATGGCTATGCCCGCAGAGGGTCAAGTCGACGTGGTGCCGAGGCGTGAGTTGCTCCAGGATATTGGGCGCATGGGCCAGCACGAGCGTAAATCGCCCCGGTTGCGGAGAGGGAATGCAATGCAGGTCTGCGCGATGGAGCGAAGGGTCGTCGAGCCCGACGATCGCCAACTCTCCGGATTCCTGGGGGATGAACGTCACCTGGTTGACCAAGAGTGTCACCTTGCGGCGATCGAAGTGCTCGGCGAATTCATCGATCCGCACGCCGCTGTAGTGGTCGTGGTTGCCGAGGGTGACGAAGACCGGGGCGACGCGCCGCAACTCAGACAGAAAACGCAGGACATGGGGCAGGCCGTCCCGGACATTCAGGAGATCGCCGGTGATGAAGATCCAATCAGGCGCAAGCTCGGCCACGGTGCGGACGACGGCGCGATGTCGTGGACGATACCGGTCCAGATGCAAGTCGCTGAGATGCACCGCGCGACGTCCGGCCAGGGAAGCATGCACCAGCGGGAGGCGGGTGACGGCGGCGGGGGAAAGGCCGAATTCGACGCCGGGCATCAGGTTGAACAGGTGGTGGAAGGGCCGGCTCAGCCAATGGCCGATCCAGATGCGCGCCAGTTCTTGCCACCGCACCAGCGTGGCGATCATTCCATCACTCGATTCAGGTTGGCCCTGTCGGCGGGGGTGACACGATAGCCCTGGTCATAGAGTTTACCCATGCCGGCCATGAGCGCCTCCATGCCGCGGGCATCGTGCAGGGTGTCGAAACTCGAGGTGAGTGAGTGCAGATGGGCTTCCGTTCCCAGCGACGCTTCGGATGAGAGGTTGAGCGCGAGCAGGACATCTCGAAGCTCGCGGGCGCTATAGAGCGCATTGTCGTCGCCGTCGCCCACCAAGGCGAACTCATAAAAGGTCAGGGTCAGGGAGAGAAACGCTTGGGTGCGTTGGAAGTCCGTACGTACCGCGTCCAAGCCGCCGGGATAACGTGTCCGGCAATCGGACGATTCCTCCGCTGCGGTCCCTGTGGTGTCCATCGGTTGAGACCAGGTGATATTC